>CAVEWV010000084.1:9809-11847 GCA_963619535.1 Acutalibacteraceae bacterium
AGCATGCATTTGGCAAATGCGCGCCGTCGCGCGGCCTTGAGGGGTGCATAGAACGCATATGTACTACTTTGCGCAAATACAAATCAGCATAGAAGCATATCTATAGTGTGGTTCCATAGCCACAAATCTAGGCACCGTCAATCAGGGCCCGTGCTTGACAAAAACCTGCTAGACGGTGGTTTTTGGCAAACGCCATGAGGTTCAGACGAAGGGGAGCGACGGCATGGGACGCCGGAATGTGACGGTTCTTTGCCGCCTATTTGGAGAGCAGGTTAGTTTCACGGGGCCTCAGGCGACGGCGTGCGCTTGCGGCGTAAGGTTTGTCCCTCAATTGAGCGGCCAAGGGTTTCAATAGGAACGGATTGCATGAGATGAGAGACGAAACGAACAGCCAAAGCGAGGCGAACCTGGTAGACGAGGAGGCGGTTGCCCAGGCAGCGGCGCGAGAGGGCATGGACGGCGCTGCGCCCCTGCTGCAGTCGCCCCTGAGGGAGAACGACCTGAGCGCCTCGACAGGCAAGCTCCACAAGCATTACTCCCTGCCGTTTGGGGAGGCGCTGTTCACTTATGGGCGCAAGGCGGTGCGCATCGTGCTGCAGCTTGCGCTTATCGTGACCGTTTGCCTGGCAGGGGAGCGCCTGAGCGACCTACTTCCCGTCGATGTCCCCTCCAACATCTGCTCGATGGTGCTGCTGCTCGTCTTCATGCTCGGCGGCGTCATCAAGATGGAGTGCATCTCCGAGGCGGCGGACTTCCTGCTCGACAACATGGCGATCTTCTTCGTGCCCGCGGCCGTCGCCGTCATGGGCATCTTCAACCAGATCGAGGACGTGATCGTGAAGCTCGTGCTCATCACGTTCCTCACCACCATCATCGTGTTCTTTGTGACGTCGTTCACCGTCTCCACCGTCGCGAACATCATGGCGCGGCGCGAGCAGCGGGCCCAGGTCGCCCAGGACGGCGCCGACGTCGTGGCGCAGGAGAGGTAGGTCGGCATATGCACGCAGTCGCAACGTTTGCTTTCGGCATCGTCATCTCGCTCGTGGCGTTCCAAGGAGCCCGCTGGCTGAGCGGCAAGCTCCACTCCCCGCTGCTCAACCCGCTGCTGGTGGCCACGGCGTTCATCATCGTCATCCTGTCGGTGTTCCACATCCCGCTGCAGGACTACCAGGAGGGCGCTCAGCTCATCTCATTTTTCCTGGGGCCTGCCACGGCGGTGCTCGCCTATTCGGTCTATCGCCAGATCGCGGTCCTCAAGCGCCACTTCATCCCCATCATGGCGGGCTGCCTTGTGGGCAGCATCGCCAGTATGGTGAGCGCGTTTCTGCTCTGCAAGGCGTTCGGGCTGGATGAGGCGGTCACCATGAGCATGCTTCCCAAGTCGGTCACCACGCCCATCGCTATGAGCCTGTCCGAGGAGCTGGGCGGCATCACCTCGGTCACGGTGGCGGTCGTCATCGCCACGGGCATCATGGGCTCCATCCTGGCCCCCACGCTCATCAAGGTGTTCCGCGTGAAGAGCCCCATCGCCGCGGGCGTGGCCATCGGCACGTGCAGCCACGCCATCGGCACGAGCCGCGCGATGCAGCTGGGCGAGATCGAGGGCGCTATGAGCGGCATCGCCATCGGCGTGTCGGGCCTGCTCACGATGATCCTTGCCCTGCTATACCACTCCCTCGTGCTGTAAACCGCCCATCTGCATGGTTGCACCTCGGTCGGCAACCACGGTGTTTACGCAGGTAGATGGCAAATACGTGTGAATATATATAGCTGTATGCATGTATGAGTATGCATACAGCTATATTTTTGCACAAACCGCCGCAGCAAGTGCAGCACCGCCGAGCAATGGGCCTCGCACGGGGTTCGGGAGACGAGGCGCTTGTGCGGTCGCCGATTCACCGGGTGACAAGGGGATAGGCCAGACGCGCCTTCAAGCCGCAGGGCTCGCCCCAGGCGGCGGCGACGTTCGGGCCATGCATGGATGGGTTTTCGGGCGGCGAGGGTGTCGGTGTCCTGCGGTCCAATCAACGCTCGGGGC
>CAVEWV010000085.1:0-1744 GCA_963619535.1 Acutalibacteraceae bacterium
GTCTTGCTGGGAGTGGATGGCGAGCTTGGTGTAGATGCTCTTGCGGTGGACGTTCACGGTGTTGCGGGCGATGCAGAGCTCCTCGCAGATGTAGCCCACGTCGCGGCCGCGGGCCAGCAGGGCAAACACCTCGGCCTCGCGCGGGGTGAGGCCGCGCTCGGCGGCGATCTGGGCGCAGCGCAGCTCGAGCGACTCCGAGCTCATGCCGAAGAGCAGGGGCGACAGCGACAGCAGCTCGCGCTCGGGGAAGACGAGCAGGTAGGCCGCGGAGACAAGCGCCGTGCACGCGAGCGTCGCCGTCGCGACGATGGAGGGACCCTGCGGCTCAAGCCCGGCCGCCTGCAGGCCCCCGACCAGCTCCGACCCCACGAAGAGCCCCAGGAACTTGCAGGCGAAGACGCACGCCAGCACGGTGCCCACCTGGGCGCGGCACATGCGCGCGTACCCCAGGGCGAGCATCCACATGGTGGGGCCGAGCAGCGAGTATCCCAGATACACCAGGACGTACATGGCGAAGATCTGGGCCGACGACTCGTTGGCCGCGGCCACGCCGGTGGCCGCCACGCCGGTGAGCGTGAGGAGCATCGTGGCGCGGTAGAGCAGCTCGAGGCGGTAGGCGCCCTGGCGCTCCATGACGAGCACGGCGCACGCCACCACGGCCGCAGTCACCGCCACCACCAGCACGAAAATGCCCGGGAAGAGGCCCACCTCGAGCCTGCCGGGGAGCATCTTGATGAAGAAGCACCAGATGAACTGCGTGACGAGCGAGAAGACGAGCATCGTGGCCGACATCGCGGCGAGCTTGCCGGGCATGGCGCCTGCCGCCCGGGGCTGTTTGCGGGCCGCAGCGGCGCCGACCAGCTCGCACCCGAGGACCCCCGCGCCCGCCCTGCGCTGCCGGGCCAGCAGCGCGCACGACGCGCCCGCAAGCAGCGCGACGAGCGCGGCCTTCGCCGGCGAGGCCAGGCTCGGCACCGCAACCAGGGGGAGCCACTGCAGGCAGAAGGCGCCCGACACCAAAAGCAGCGCCTCGCGCAGGTCGAGCCGCGCGAGCACGCGCCCCCACATGAGCGTGAGGCATGCGGCGAAAAGCCCGGCGGCGCACCCGCAGGCGCAGGACGCCCACGCAAGCTCGGGGGCGAGGTCGGCAAGCGCCGTGGGCACGGCGGACGCCAGCACGCCCACAGCGGTCGCCCCGGCAAGCGCCCCGCGGCGCTCGGCGAGCGAAGCGAACGCCCGAGAGACCCGCGACGCGTGAGCAAGCGCAGCACGCGCGGCAAACGCCGCGGCGGCGGCGAGCGTCATCGCCTGGAAGAACGGGTCGTGCACCAGGCCGCCCTCGTACTCCACGAAGTCGCGCAGGACGCCCTCGAAGCACAGGAGCACCTCGACCCAGGCGAGCAGGCACGCCAGGCCCACCACCGCGCCCGCCCGCTCCCCCAGCACGCGCAGCGGGAAGAACCCGCGCGAGGGGCACGCCTCGCCTGCGGCGGCCGCGTCGGCGTCGGCGACGCTCCCCGTCATCCCCAAGTCTTTCGATCCCATGCGCCTCCCCCATCGCGGCGGCGCCCAGTGGGGCCGCACGCCTTCGGCTTCCTCCCCCATGCTAGCCGCCACCCGGCAAAACAGCGAGGGTGATTCTGGCGAGCCCATCTACCAAAAACCCTTGAAATACCTGGTAGATGCCACCTAACCATGCGATGGTTATCTTGGTGGCAGGCAAAGTTAACCACCTGGCGGCAAT
>CAVEWV010000085.1:1961-11564 GCA_963619535.1 Acutalibacteraceae bacterium
AAGAGGTTTGCCATGAAGAACCAAGCGCAGTTCGTCGAGGCCCTCGGCCATGTGCGCGGCGCCATCCCGCTGCCCGCTGCCCTGACCCGCCGCAACTTCGTCGCCGGCGCGGGCATCGCCGCCGCCAGCGCCGTGGCCGCCGGCACCGCCCTGGCCGAGGAGCCTCCCGCCGGGGACGCCCAGGGCGCAGGCGAGGCCCCAGCGGCCGAGGCCGCAGCCACCGGCGCGGGCATGCAGTTCAGCGGAAACGCCGGCAAGACCATGGGCGAGGTGCTCGGCGCCGGCTGGCTGGGCGAGGAACCCCAGATCGCCGAGGCCGACATCGCCGAGACGCTCAGCTGCCACATCGTGGTGTGCGGCGCGGGCCATGCCGGCACCGCCGTGGCCCGTCGCGCCGCCGAGCTGGGCAGCGACGTCATCGTGGTGGACCCCCAGTCCGAGGACAACTTCATGGTGCTCGGCAACGACGTGGGACATCTCAACTCCTCCTGGCAGATGGACGTCAACGGCGTGCCCCGCTACGACGAGACCGAGTTCATGAACGAGTACCAGATCTACGGTGCGGGCCGCGCCAACCCCAAGTACGTGCGCGACTTCGCCTACCGCTCCGGCGAGGCCTTCGACTGGTTCATCGACGGCTTCACCGATGAGGAGAAGCAGGACATCACCTGCCTCAACTGGCCCGTGGTGGAGGGCTACAACTACAAGAAGGGCATCTTCACCTCGTACGTGGGCACGCCCAACTTCGGCGGCTCGGTGGGCCTGCAGGAGGCCGTGCTGCGCAGCCAGCAGAAGGCCAAGGACGCAGGTGCCGTGTTCCACTACGAGACCACGGCCGTGCGCCTGGTGCACAACGACGAAAACACCGAGGTCACGGGCGTGATCTGCCAGAAGGCCGACGGCAGCTACGTGCAGATCGACGCCGACGCGGTGGTGCTGGCCTGCGGCGACATCGGCGCCAACTCCCCCATGTACAACGCCATCTGCGCCGAGAACTACGCCCTGGGCGAGTACGCGGACTGCTCGGCCATGTCGGGGCGCGACGGCAGCGGCATCGCGATGGCCATGCGCATCGGCGCCAAGGTGGAGATCGGCACCGGCGGCGACATGGGCAGCCACGCGGCCTTCCCCATGAGCCCGATGGAGGGCGCCGAGACCATCTGGCTCAACAAGTACGGCAAGCGCTTCTGCAACGAGGCCTACGGCGGCCCGCTGCTGTCCGGCTGCGCCGTGGCACGCCAGCCCGGCACCATCATCTACAGCGTGTGGGACTCCGACTGGAAGACCGTCCTGCTCAACCAGATCGCCGGCCACCTGGCGCTCAAGAACTGGGACGAGGCCTCCGTCGATGCGATCGGCGAGTACATGCAGGCCGCGCAGAGCACCGGCGAGGAGGGCTCGGACGCCTCGGGCAAGTACCTCTACTGCGCCGACACCCTGGAGGAGCTGTTCTCCTACATGGGCATGGAGGAGGGCGTCATCGCCAACGCCGTGGCCGAGGTCGAGGCCTGGAACGCCGCGCGTGAGGCCGGCGTGGACACCGAGTTCGGCCGCGACCCCGAGATGCTGTGGCCCATCGCCACGCCGCCCTTCTACGGCTTCGTGGGCTCCAAGCGCGTCGGCGGCGGCTCGCTCGTGGCAACCTCGGGCCTTCTGTGCACCGGCGACCAGCAGGTCCAGGGCCAGGGCTTCGAGCCCATCCGCGGCCTGTACGCCTGTGGCAACACCTGCGGCGGCCGCTTCCCCATGGGCTACAACGGCATCATGAACGGCGTGTCCATCGGCATGTGCCTCACCCTGGGCTACACGCTGGGCGAGTTCCTCGCCACGGGCGACCTCGACGAGGCCACCACGCTGGGCCTGAACAACGCCGAGCCCAAGTCCTCCGCCAACGGCGGCGGCCCCGGCCCCATGTAAGCAAGCGCACTGAGTCGCACGAAAGGCGCGCCCCGTCGGCCCGAGCGCCCGTCGGGGCGCGCCGTTTTTGTGCAGCCGGGCCGCCGCGAACCCGCCCCGCACTGCCGCCTCGCCCACGCAGCGCTCCCTAAGGCACGACGCGCGCGTAACGCGCCTGACACGGGGCCGATATCGGCATTTATTCGCACCGACGAAGGGCCGCAACGGGGCCACATCACAATGCTTCCATATACGCAATCTATGGAATGGAGGCGTTTGCCATGCCTGTGCGCCTACGCGAGGTCCTAAGCGAGATTCCCATCTACCGTCCGGGCGGCTGCCCCGAGGAGCAGGGGGCGGCCAGCGCCATCAAGCTGTCGTCCAACGAGAGCCCCTGGGGGCCGCCCCAGCAGGTGGTGGACGCCGTGGGCAGGGCCGCCGCCACGCTCAACCGCTACCCCGATTTCTACAAGGAGCGGCTCGTGGCCGCCCTGGCCTCCCGCCTGGGCCTGGCCGCGGGGCAGGTGGCGGTGGACAACGGCTCGGGCACGCTGCTGCAGGACGTGGTGCGCATCGTGTGCGACGCCGGCGACGAGGTGGTGATGGCCAGCCCCACCTTCGCCGCCTACGAGATAGACGTCCTTCTGGCCGGGGCCGTGCCCGTCAAGGTGCCCCTCGACGCCGCCTACGCCCACGACCTTCCCGCCATGGCCCGCGCCGTGGGCCCCAAGACGCGCCTGGTGCTGGTGTGCAACCCCAACAACCCCACAGGCACCTACCTGGGGGCCGGCGAGCTGCGCGACTTCGTGGCGGGGCTGCCCGGCGACGTGCTCGTGGTGGTGGACGAGGCCTACCACGAGTTCCAGCGCGTGGAGGCGGCCGCGGCGTCGCTTTCGCTGCTGCGCGAGTTCGACAACGTGCTGCTCTTGCGCACGTTCAGCAAGGCCTACGGCCTGGCCGGCATGCGCATCGGCTACTGCCTGGCCCACCCCGACGTCATCGACGCGGTGAACAAGACCGTGGCGGAGTTCTCGGTGTCCACCTGCGCCCAGGCCGCCGCCCTGGCGTGCCTGGAGCCGGGCGTGCAGGGGGCCCTCGACCGGCGCGTGGAGGAGATCGTGGAGCTGCGCGAGCTTCTGCAGGACGCCCTCGGCGCGGCGGACATCCCCTATATCCCCAGCCAGGCGAACTTCGTGATGCTGCCCCAGACGGGCATGACGGGCTTCAACCGGCTCGCCCGCGGCGGCGTGATCTGCCGCCCCTTCGCCGACCCCGAGGGCATCCGCATCACCATCGGCTGCGACCGCGACATGCAGCGCGTGGCCCAAGCCCTCGGGCTTCGCTGGCCCGCCCGCTAAAATGACGAAAAGGGACGTAGCCTTTTCGTCATTGCCCTGGTAGATAGGCAAATGACGAATTGCACCCGTCCCTTTTCGTCATCAGCCCGGGCCCCGGCGCGCAGACCAGGACCCGGGCCATGTATGTCACGTCAGTCGGAGCGCGAGCTTACTTGCCCAGGTACTCGGCGGCCTGCATGGCGATGATGCGGCCGGAGTTGTTGGCCCAGGAGGTCTGGCTGCCGGGGGCCAGGCTCACGTCGTAGGAGTCGCCGTAGAGGCAGCCCGCGTCGGAGCCGCCGGGGAGCGGCCGGGGCGGGGGCGCCGTTCGCCCCGCGCGCGCGTCACGCCTGCTCACCCGTGGGCGCGTCGGGGCCTATAATCCCAACGGCCACCGACGCGACGCCCGCGCGCAGCCCCGTGCGACGAGGCGCAGACCCCCCAAGGATTTCCCCATGGACGTAAGCCAGCTCGTCGAACAGATCGTCGCCAGACTCGGCGGCGCTGCGAACATCGCCTGCGCCACGAACTGCATGACGCGGCTGCGCGTGAACGTGCGTCGCGAGGAGAACGTCGACGAGGGCGGCCTGGCGGCCGTGCCGGGCGTCATGGGCGTCGTGCACGACCGGCCCGCATACTACGAGGTGGTGGTAGGGCCGGGCACCAGCAAGAAGTGCGCGGACCTGTGCCGCGAGATGGGCCTGCCCGGCGGCGGCACGACGGGCGCAGGCGCAGGCACGGCCCTGGGCGACTGGAAGGCGAACAAGGCCGCCCGCGCCCAGGCCCAGAAGCGCGGCCGCATCAAAGCAAGCCTGAAGGTGCTCGCCGACATCTTCGTGCCGCTCATCCCCGGCGTCATGGTCGCCGGCCTGTGCGCGGGCTTCGCCTCCCTGCTCACCCAGCTCGTCCCCGACTACGCCGACGTCATCGGCTGGAACCTGCTCTACCGGATGCTCGTCCTGGTCAACGTCTCGTTCATGACCTACATCACCGCCTGGGCGGGCTACCGGGCGGCCGAGCGCTTCGGGGGAACGCCCATCCTGGGCGGCATGCTCGGCATGATCACCACCCTGTCGGGCATCAACGAGATAGCCAGCGCCCTGGGCCTCTACGACAGCGAGGTGCCGCTCAACTCGGTGCTCATCGCCGGGAAGGGCGGCGTGCTCGCCGTCATATTCGGCGTGTTCGTGATGTGCGCCATCGAGAAGGGCCTGCGCAAGAGGATGCCCGCCAACCTCGACGTGGTGTTCACGCCGCTCCTGACCATGCTCGCCTGCATGGTGCCGCATATCCTGGTCATCATGCCCGTGTTCGGCTATGTGTCGAGCGGCATCGCCTGGGCCATGGGCGCGGTGTGCCTGTCGGAGAGCGTCTGGGTGCGGGCGGTCACGGGCTTTGTCGCCGCCGCCGTGTTCCTGCCGCTCGTCGCCTGCGGCATGCACTACGGAATCATCGCGCTGTACACGGTGCAGCTCCAGCAGCTCGGCCACGTCACGCTCTACCCCGCCCTGGCCATGGCGGGCGCCGGGCAGATCGGCGCGGCCCTGGCCATCTACCTCAAGGCCCGCCGCCTCAAGCACAAGAAGCTCTGCTCGGTCATCGAGGGTGCCTTGCCGGCGGGCCTTCTGGGCGTGGGCGAGCCGCTCATCTACGGCGTCACCCTCCCCATGGGCCGGCCCTTCCTCACCGCCGGGCTGGGCGCGGGCTTCGGCGGCGCCTTCGTGATGGTGTGCCAGGTGTCCTCCACCACTTGGGGCCCATCGGACCTGCTGGGCTGCTTCGTGATGACCGCGGGCGCGGGAGGCCCCCTCATGAGCGTCGCGATGTACCTCGTGGGCCTGGTCATCAGCTATGTGGCGGCCTTCATCATCACCAACGTGGCCATCGGCGACGCCGACGTGGCGCAGGCACTTGGCGGGATGGGGGCCGCGGGGGATGAGGATGAGCGCAGCCGGGCAGAGGCCGACGAGGAGAAGAGCGAGGCCGGCCCCCACGCCCAGTCGAGCAGCGGCGGGATGTCGCCCGAAGGCGCGCCGGCACCCACCCCGCAGCGCCGCGTGCGCCACGGCGAGCCGGTGAGTCTGCCCCTCGCCTGCGGCGCGGCCGCCACCACCGCCTCCTTCGAGCATGTCGTGCGCGACCCGGCGGGCATCCACGCCCGGCCCGCCGGCGAGCTAGCGCGCGTGGCGTCCGCCTTCGAGGCCGACGTCGTCGTGGGGCACGAGGGCCGCACGGCCAGCGCCAAAAGCGTCGTGGAGCTCATGCTGCTCGACGCCCGCGAGGGCAGCACGCTCACCGTGCAGGCCAGCGGCGCGGACGCCCAGGCAGCCGTCGATGCGCTGCGCCGCTTCATGGACGAGAGACTCTAGGGAGGGCCGATGAGGACCTTGAGCTGCCACGTTGCCCAGGAGGGCTTCTTTGCCGGACCGGTCTGGTGCATGCCGCAGGGCCAGACCGCGCACGACCGCGTTCCCACCGAGCCGGCCGACGAGCTCGCGCGCCTGCATGCCGCGATGGACTCCCTCAGGCAGGGCATCGAGCGCCAACCGGCGGCAGGCGACAACGCCGCCATCCGCCAGACCGTCCTGTCCATCCTGGCAGACGATACGTTCGTCGGCAGGGCCGAACGCGGCGTGAAGGAGCGCGGCCTCAGCGCCGCCCAGGCGGTGCGCTCTGCGGCCGAGGAGCTGGCGGGCGAGTTTGCCCGGCTGGGGTCGGACTACCTGCGCGCCCGGCAAGACGACGTGCGCGGCGTGGGCGAACACCTCGCGTCCATCCTCCAGGGCACGTGCGACCTGCCCCGCGAGCGCTGCGCCGTATGCGCCCCGCACATCAGCCCCGCACAGCTCGCAGGCATGCCCGAGCAGCTCATAGGCGCCCTGCTCACCGAGACGGGCTCGGCCAACTCCCATGCCTCCATCATGGCGGGCAACCTGGGGATTCCCTATCTCTTCGGCAGCGCCGAGGCGCTCCGCCTGGCCGAGCAGGCCGCCTTCGTCATCGTGGACTCCACGGCCAAGGCCGTCACGTTCGACCCCGACGAGCCCACACGCCAGGCCGCCCTTGCGCGCATGGCCCAGCTACGCGCCGAGCGCGAGGCCCAGGCCGAGGCGCCCTCCGACGCCGACCGGCCCCGACGCACGCGCGTCTGCGCCAATATCGAGGGGCCCCAGGACATCGAGGCCCTGCTCGCGGCCGACCCCGACGGCGTGGGCCTCTTCAGGACGGAGTTCCTCTTCATCGGGCGCGACGAGGCCCCCGGCGAGGAGGAACAGTTCCAGGCCTACAAGGCCGTCTTGGACGCCATGGCCGGCAAGGAGGTCGTCATCCGCACCATGGACGTCGGCTCGGACAAGACGGCCCCGTACCTGGGGCTTCCCACAGAGCCCAACCCGGCGCTCGGACTTCGGGGCGCACGCGTCTCGCTCGAGCGACCGGGCCTTTTCCGCACGCAGCTGAGAGCCCTGCTCAGGGCCGGTGTCGCCGGCAACCTCAAGGTCATGTTCCCCATGATCGCCTCCGCCTGGGAGATAGACGCCATCCACCGGGAGGTCCAGGCGGCGACCCAGGAGCTGACAGACGAGGGTGTGCCCTTCAGGGTGCCCGAGCTGGGCATCATGGTGGAGACACCCGCCGCGGCCCTGTGCGCCGAGGAGCTCGCCGGCAAGGCGGCCTTCTTCAGCATCGGCACGAACGACCTGACGCAGTACACCCTGGCCATCGACCGCGAGGCCCGCGGGCTCGACCGCTACTTCGAGCCACGCCACGAGGCGGTGCTACGGCTCATCGGGATGTGCGCCGAGGCAGGCCACAGGCACGGCGTCCCCACGGCGCTGTGCGGCCAGCTCGCCGCCGACCCCGAGGCCGTGCGACGCCTCATAGAGCTCGGCGTCGACGAGCTGTCGGTGCCCATCCGCAAGGTGGGCGCGACGAAACGCCTGGTGGCGCAGGCCGAAGCCGAGGCCGCCAACGACGCGGGCTTGAGCCAGGCCCCCGCCGGCCCGGCCTGCAGCTCGCCGACCGCACGGGGCCTCGAGCTGTCCTGCCCGGCCGACGGGCGGCTTGTCAACATGGAGGAGATTCCCGACGCGGCGTTTTCCGGCGGGAGCCTGGGCGCATGCTTCGGGGTGATTCCCGACGACGGCAGCGTATACACGCCCCTGGCCGGCACCGTCGTCCAGGTGTCGCAGACGCGCCACGCGCTCACGATCGCCGCCGACGACGGCCGCCAGGTCCTCGTGCACGTCGGGATCGGCACCGTGGCCTTGGGCGGCGAGCCCTTCACGCCCCACGTGACCCAGGGCCAGCGCGTCGTGGCCGACCAGCTCATCTTGGAAGCCGACCTGGCAGCCATCGAGGCCGCTGGCCTGCCCACGATGGTCGTGGTCGCCGTCCTGCCCTAACGCCTAACACGCACGCCGGAACCTCTCTCACTCAGCGGAGTCGCCATGAGCCTACTTCTCATCCAGAACATCCTCACGCTCTTCCTCATGATGGCGGTGGGCTTCGCCCTCGCGCGGACGAAGCTGTTGAAGCCGGCCGACAGCAAGGCGCTGTCGATCGCGTCGCTCTACGCCATCATCCCCTGCACGATCGTGTCGTCGTTGCAGGTGGAGAGGACCCCCGAGGTGCTCCAGGGGGCGCTCGTCGCCCTCATCGGCGCCGTGGCGACCCACCTGGTCTTCATCGCGCTCGCCCGCCTCGTCAAGGGCCCGCTCAAGCTCGACGCTGTGGAGCAGGTGTCGTTGAGCTACACCAACTGCGGCACCTACATCATCCCCCTCGTCATCGCGGTGCTCGGCGAGGAGTACGTCATCTACTGCACCGTCTACCTGGCCACGTTCAACCTCTTCATGTGGACGCACGCCAGGTTCGTCCTGGGCGGCAAGGCCGACCTGAACCTGCGAAAGCTGCTGCTCAACGTGAACATGCTGGCCGTCTACCTCGGCGCCTTCCTCTTCATCACGGGGCTGGACCTTCCCCCCGTCATCGAGAAGGCGGTAGACGGCATCGGCTCCATGCTCGGCCCGGCCGCGATGCTCGCCGTGGGCATGGTGCTTGCCGGCGTGGACTTCAAGATCCTGCGCGGCTACAAGAAGCTCCCCCTCGCCACGGTGCTGCGCCTGCTCGTGTTCCCCCTCGTCCTGCTCGCCCTGGTCAAGTTCACGCCGCTGGGATGGGTGGCGTCCCTGTCCCCCAACGGCACCATGGTGCTGCTCGTGATCCTCATGGCCGCCTCGGCCCCCTCGGCCCTCGTGCTGGCCCAGCTCGTCCAGGCCTGCGGCAAGGACTTCACCTACTGCAGCGCCATCAGCGTCTCCACCCTCATCTGCAGCGTCTTCACGCTGCCCTTGCTGGTGTTCTTGTACAACCTGTAACGGATGAGGGGAAGGGCGGAGGCGGGCGCCGGGTACGGGCTCGGTACCGGCCGCTCGCCCTGCGCTCCCCCTCGCTGAAACCCCGCCCAAGCAGGTTCTGTCACTCTGGCGCCATCGAAGCGTCACTCCTCCAGAGGCCCCTGCCGGCCGGAAGCTGGTAAAACGGGTACATACGCCCGCAGGCAAATCGCATGGCCGCGCCCGCACGTGCCCCACCGGCGCCGGCCGCGCAGCCCCAGAAGGAGGATCCCATGTGCACTGGCGTTCGGTTCAACGCGCTCGACGGCTCCATGTTCTTCGGCCGCAACCTCGATTGGAGCTGCTCCTACGGCGAGCACGTGGTGGTGACGCCCGCCGGTTGCGAGGTGCCCCAGGCTTTCGGCGATCCCGCGCGTGGCACGTACGACGTCATCGGCATGGGCATCGTCGCGCAGGGGGTGCCGCTCTACTTCGACTGCGCCAACGACGCCGGGCTCGCCGTGGCCGGACTCAACTTCCCCGGGTACGCCCAGTACGAGGCCGGGCCGCTCGACGTCAAGGACAACGTGGCCGCCTACGAGTTCCCCTTGTGGGTGGCGCGCAACTTCGCCAGCGTCGAGGAGGTGGAGGCTGCCCTGACGGGCACCGCGATCGTCGCCAAGCCGCTGTGCGAGGGCTACCCCGTGTCGCTGCTGCACTGGCTCATCGGCGACGCCACCGGCTCCATCGTGGTGGAGTACACCCAGGCAGGCATGCACGTCTTCCACGACGACGTGGACGTGCTCACCAACCAGCCGGGCTTTGCCTGGCACCGCGAGAACCTGCGCAACTACATCACGCTCTCAAGCGACATGCCCGCACCCGCCGCATGGGGCAAGGCCGAGCTTGCGCCCTATGGGGCCGGGGCCGGCGCACGCGCGCTGCCCGGCGACCCCTACTCCACCTCGCGCTTCGTACGGGCGGCGTTCTACAACGCCAACTACCCCGCCCAGGCAGGCGAGGCCAAGAACGTC
>CAVEWV010000086.1:0-11450 GCA_963619535.1 Acutalibacteraceae bacterium
GTGCTCCCCGCATACGCGGGGATGATCCCCGCGCCCACACCATAGCCCGGCGGCACCGCCGGTGCTCCCCGCATACGCGGGGATGATCCCCCCAAGGTGCTCGCCCGCGACGGGATAAACCTGTGCTCCCCGCATACGCGGGGATGATCCCAGACCGGCGCTCACCCCGTTCCTGAGGTTGCCGTGCTCCCCGCATACGCGGGGATGATCCCGGCTACGTGGACGGCGTTGAGGTGGTGCGCTAGTGCTCCCCGCATACGCGGGGATGATCCCCCGCCGGCGTTTTTGGCCTTGCCCATCACTCGGTGCTCCCCGCATACGCGGGGATGATCCCGCGGTAGCATGGACACGCCCGGGATTCCAAAAGTGCTCCCCGCATACGCGGGGATGATCCTGTGAAAGTCGCACTCGCGCGCCGCCTCGTCGGGTGCTCCCCGCATACGCGGGAATGATCCCATTGCGGCCGAACGGGCGAGGGCGGGCCTCACGCGCTCCCCGCATACGCGGGGATGATTCCAAGCTCGAGGCGATCCGCGAGATGGCGGGCTGGTGCTCCCCGCATACGCGGGGATGATCCCGCCCTGCCTCCAAGCGTGACGGCCTCAGTCACGTGCTCCCCGCATACGCGGGGATGATCCCGGCTTCGTCCCGGGTGACTGCGCCGTCGACCTGTGCTCCCCGCATACGCGGGGATGATCCCGTCATCCCCATACCCATGGGCACCCAGCTCGCGTGCTCCCCGCATACGCGGGGATGATTCCGGCAGGCGCTTCGAGTACGGCCGCGACCTCGCGTGCTCCCCGCATACGCGGGGATGATCCCGAAGACAGAAGGGACGAGCAGGAGGACTGAGCGTGCTCCCCGCATACGCGGGGATGATCCCGGAAGAAGAGGCGGCGCGCGCCAAGTGGGCGGCAAAGTTGCTGCGCAAGTGGACCGGGACGCTCGATGACAGCGAGTGGGCAAAGGTCAGGGCGCAGGGAGTGGGCAAGCCCGACTGGGCCATAGCCACGCCCGACAGGGAGAAGAGGAAGGTTCTCCCGCCCGACGTGTACGATGTGATGAAGCTTGAGAGGCCGCCCGACGCGCAGAGGATGCTTGCGAGCGCCGAGAGGGGTGCTCGGGCTTCGAAGGTCGCGGTCACGATGCTTCGCAAAGAGTTCGAGCGCACCTTGAAGAAATCCGAATACGGTGACGTCTCGGACTGGGTCGAGTGCCTGAGCGGAGAGGATCACCCGTTCGATTTTGGGCACGGCCTTAAGTACTGGACGCGCAGCTCGAAGCTGTTTGGCGGTAGGGCTAAAGGCGCGCAGAGGGCCCGCGAGGTCGCGGTTTCGTGCGAAGCGTGGGCCGAGCTGTGTGACTCGGCGCTGGCGAACCAGAGCGCTTACGAGCTGCTGCGCAGATACTTTCCGAATGCGGTAAATGGTTCGAGGATAAATGCGAGAAGGAGGCTTCAAGATGAGCAAGGGCGACGGAGACGGCATCAGGAGCACGAGCGCGGTGCTCGCGGACTACGCAGACAAGTTCGGCGAAGGGTTCCCCTGGCCGTGGCTTGTAGGTGACCTCAAGGAGGCCGAGAGGCAGGCCGCCGAGTGCATCAGGCGCGGCAAGCCCACGGAGCTTGAGTACGACATGGACAAGGTATACTCCGCAGGGCCTTGCTGATGAACGACTTCAAGGCGATATACCGCATACTCAGGGCGCTGTCCGACGCCATCGACTTCGAGGAGTTCGACGCCGCGCGCATCTCGCCCGAGACAATCGGCACGTCGGCCCGCAGGCTCAACGCGCTGCTGGCGATGCTGGCGCAGAACGGCTAGTGCTCCCCGCATACGCGGGGATGATCCCATGCCGCCGACGCAGAGCGAGGCGGGCGGGCTGACGGAGCTGTACCGAGACGAGGGCACCGTGCGCAAGACGGCTTACGCGGTCATGGCGTGCCCGGCCGGGGCGAGGCTGGTGGAGAGGTTCGGGCGGTACCACCACGCCGTGGACTGAGGCTGCGTGACGCCGAAGGTCGTTGACGGGCGGTTCGCGAGGTAAATACCGATTAGGTATTGTTCTGATGCTGACGCGGTAGTATGATGGTCCAAAACGGGACGGGGGGGGAGCGCATGAGGTTCGAGTGGGACGAGAGGAAGAGCGAGGCCAACGAGGCCAAGCACGGCATCTCGTTCGACGAGGCGCGCGCCCTGTGGGAAGACCCCTACGGCGTGGACTTCAGGGTCGCGCACGAGGGCGAGCGGCGCTACGGCACCATCGCCCGCTCGGCGGCTCCATGTGGTTCGCCGTGTGGTGCCGCAGGGGTGACGCCGCGCGCATCATCTCCGTCCGCAGGGCTACGCAAAGGGAGGCTGACATTTATGACCGCGCGAACGCTGACCGCTGAGGACGTCGACCGCATGGTGGACGACGGCGAGGACATGACCGACTACATCCGCATGGACACCATCGCGCAGCCGGGCCTGCGCGAGGCCGAGGCCGCAGACCAGCCCAGGCAGGTGAACGCCACCATACCGGCGTGGCTGGTGCAGTGGCTCGACGGCGAGGCCGCCCGCAGGGGCGTGGCGCGCAAGGCCGTCATCAACACGGCTCTCGTGGAGTGGGCCGACGAGCAGCGCGAGCGCGCCGCGAGGCTGGCCGCGACCGCGTAAAGCAACGCGACCGGGCAAGCTTGAACGACCAGGGGCCGTCCTTCGGGACGGCCCCTTTTTGCGTTTGCGGGGCCCTACGCTGGGGGCATGGGGGAAGGGAAGGGCAGGGAGAACCTGCGCCCGCTTGAGGCGGGCACGGACGGGGCCAGGGCGATAGCCAGCATGGGCGGCAGGGCCTGCGCGCAGGCCCGCCGCAGGGCCAAGGTCGTCTCGGAGCTGACCGACGCGGCGCTGTCCAGCCCGCTCAAGGGCAAGCCCGCCACCACGGTGCGGGCGATGTTCGAGGGGATAGGCGACGAGGACGTGACCCGAAGGACCCGACGAGGATAAAGGGCCTCGACACGGTGGACAAGCGCCTGTACCGCAGCCTGGCGGGCCCGGTGGGCGGGCAGTTCCCCGTGATCGTGTTCAACCCCGACCTGCGCTCCGAGGAGCCGGGGGCGATGGGCTGCGTGTGGGCCGACGAGTTCGAGTGCCTTCTTGAGGATGGCGAGGAGGGGTAGGCATGGACGACTTCAAGGCCATCTACCGCATCCTCAAGACGCGTTCCGACGCCATCGACTGCGAGGAGTTCGACCCGGCGCGGCTGTCCGCCGAGGAGGCGGGCGTGACACCGCGCAGGCTCAACGCGCTGCTCGTGATGATGGCCGAGAACGGCTAGTGCTCCTCGCATACGCGGGGATGATTCCCCAACCGCCGACAAGGCGTTGTGGAATGCGTGCGTCTCCTGCCTTACGCACAGGGACGGCGCGAACGCGAGGACCTGCACCTCGTGTCCGCCGTGGACGGCGCGGTGAAGGCGACGAACACGTCGTTGGGGTCGCTGACGGGGATACCGGTGAACCGGTCGATGGCGGACGCCTTTCGCGAAAACGGCAGGTACACGCTGTTTTCGGTGCACAACCACCCGTCGAACGTCCCGCCGACTGGCTCGGACCTGAGCGCGGCCGGTTACAGGGGGTATGCGGGCGGAGTTGTGGCCCTGCGCGACGGAGACATCTACCTGCTGCAGTTGCAAGGGCGCGGCCCTGTTCAGCGGGCGCTCTTTCGACGCACGCGTCGAGTCGTACCGCAGAAAGGGATATAGTGGAAGGGAAGCGTCCGAGAAGGTATTGGCCGATTACACGGGCCGATTCGGCATCGAATGGAAGAAGCTATGACCGTCGACGACGAGAAGACAGACCATGAGACGCTCGAAGGCATGACGGAGGAAGAGGTGGACGAGCTGCTGCAAAAGCTCGTCGAGGAGGACATGAAGCTTACCGAGTGGCCCCCGGTCGATAGGTACTGAGCGAAGCCAGACACGCACATGAGGCATCTTGCGAAAGTCCCCGTGGGGGGCTTTCGTGCCGCGTTACGCCCGGGGACGATGCGGCCATCCAGCCGGGCGGGAGGAAGAGCGCCCGGGCAATCGCGGCGTGCCCACGACAAAAGGCACGGGCCGGGGCGAGATACATTCCTGCCTGTTGTCGGACTACAATGGCGCCGGACTGCTTGGGAGCGTGAGTCTTGCTAGGGTGAAAGGCGGGCGCGAGGTTGAATCCTGTCGGAATCTGCGGAGCGGCGGGAGGCCGGACGCCCGTTTTTGGCAGGCCGGTTTCGACGATATCGCCCTTGAAGTCGCCCTTGCCAAGATCGGCCTGTCCTCTTCGAGGCGCTGACAACGGCTGGCCGGGCCGGTATGTCATTGAGGGCGGCGCGCTCGACGGGCGCGCAACTCATATATCACGGCTGCGAAAGAGGGGCGGTTGGGCGGATGAGAATGACCGGGCCAGAATTGTGCCGTGGCGCGTCCAGCTTCGATCCCATAAGGTCGGAGTACATAGCCGCCAACACCGTCGCGTGGCGCCGCGGGGCGAGGCCGCGCACATCGTCTCCGTTCGAAGAGGCATAGAGAAGGAGGATGGGCCGTATGACCGCATCAACGCTGGTTGCCGAGGATATTCGTGGTGGCCGTGGGGGAGCGATGTTCGCAACGCTCCTATGACGACCGCCGCACGGGCCGCGTAAGCCCAAGTCTCTCTCCTCAGGAAAGGATGGGTCTATGGAATATACCTACAAGTGCGTGCTCACGCACGAGGATGACGGATGGGTCGCCATGTTCCCGCAGCTTGGCGGCTACTCGACGGGCGGCGACACACGCGAGGAGGCGCTGCGCGAGGCGCACGACCTGCTGACGCTGCTCCTGTGCGACTACATGGAGCGTGGCGAGGAACCGCCCGAGCCGGGCGACGTGGCAGAGCTCGCGCCCGTGACCGTGGACATAACGCCCGAGGCCGTGGAGGAGTCCCACTACGAGACCCAGGCCGCGTGCGCCGAGCTTCTGGGCGTGTCCCGCGCCCATGTGAGCGCCCTCGTGGCGTCGGGCCAGCTCGAGAGCAAGGTGTTCGGCGGCGTGCGCAAGGTGTCAGTCGAGAGCATGGGGCGCTACGGGGCCGTGATGCGAAGCCCGGAGCGTCCATAAAGGCGGAAACGCCTGCCTTAGTGAGACGGTATAGGGGGCGACCTGCGTGCGCCCGAGCTCGTTGCTCGCCTTCTTCTCGGTCTCCATGCTTCCCCCTCGGTCTGGCCGGGGCGGAACCCCCGGCTCGCCGCGCATGCTCGGGGGCCGGTAACGCGCGCAGAAGAAAGGCCCGCCCCGCTTGCCTGCGGGACGGGCCTCGTGTGGCGGATCATGTCGCCCGCGTCGCGGTTTGGTGCTGTTGCGTTTTAGGCGGCGTCCGGGGATTCTATCCCTCCTCGCCTTCCTCAAGAACCTCCCCTTCCTCAAGAAGGCACTCGAACTCGCTTGCGGATATCATCACGCCACCGCGCTCGCTCGTCCTTATGGACAGGTTGCCCACTCCCTCCGGGTCGTCCCACTTGGACTCGACGTCCATGAGCGGTCCCGCGAACGTCCGCCCGTCCTTGATGCGAACCGTGCCGCGCCCGACCCTCTCAAGGTAGTCGCATGCCTCGTCGTAGCTCCTAATCATCGGTCCTCCTCCATGACGGCCTTTCCGCCTCATGTCCTCGCCGGCGCTCTCGTCCTCGGCGGGCGTCTCGCGCCCCTGCGCGCGCGTCTCCACGTCGAGTTTCGCGTAGATGTGCGTGAGGAAGTCGGCGGGCAGTTCGAGGTTGTACCTGTCCACGTTTGAAGGAGGGGAGGGGCTAGACGGTGCCCTCGGAGGCAATCTCGCCGACGTCCTCGGCGTCCGGCCAAATGCCGAGGAAGATGGGGGAGTAGTTCAGCGCCTCACCGTCCTCTTTGCGAATGACGATTGGGGCGAGCTCGCCGCCCGCATGCTCCCTGCCGTCGTCATGCTCGAACACGAAGTATCTCTCGTATTCCTCGTACCTGTTGATGGGGTGGGGGTACCTGGACTGCGCGATTCTCAGCGCTTCGCGAAACGTCACTGCCATGGATGAAGCTCCTCTTCGCTTGGTTTGTGCCCGGGCGGCTCTCCAGCTCAAGCTTCTCTGCCTGTAAGCGGTGACGATTCTACGCCTGCATGGGCGGGGCCACCATGCCCGCGTGTGGCGAGAAGTTCGGCGCGAGCATGCGGGCGCAGCCGCGCGTGGTTCTCGCGCTGATAGAAACCTTGGCCCTATATTGGAAGCCGACAAAGAGCCTCGTTAAGGCCGACATGGAGAAGCGGGGCGCCCCTCTTGCACGAAAAAGGCACCCGTGCGGGTGCCTCGGTTCATCGGTTCGGTTTTGCGTCGCTAAAGCGCCGTTTAGTCGGCCGGTCTCAGCTCTTCCGGCTCATACTCGTCAAAGTCGTATCGGGAGGGGCCGCCTGGCGTCTCAAACTCCACCAGGTACGCCTCCCCCTCCGCGAGCACATCTATGATGTACCCGACGCGGCCGTCCGGAAGAATCACCTTGTCGCCCTCTTCCATGTCTTTCCTCCCTTAAACGCAAAGGATCTGCCAGGCTTCGAGCTTGAAGGGCCTTCCTTCAACATCACAGAAAACATCCGATAACGAAGCTGGCGTTTTCGGCGGACATTCGTCACTGTCTTCGACGATTATTTCGGTGAGCTAAACGAAAAACACCCGCCTAGAAGACGGGTGTTCGCACAATACAATGTGGCGGGATGGACGGGGATCGAACCCGCGACCTCCGGCGTGACAGGCCGGCGCTCTAACCAGCTGAGCTACCACCCCACATCGCTGCTCGCGTGCAGGCGAGGATTGAAGAATAACCCGAATGCAAAGCACTCGTCAACACGTATCACTAACCGAACACAAATTACCCCTCACATTTGCCATCGTCAGCGTTTCGAGGCTCTTCCTCGCATGATCTGCGGAAGGCGCCGGGGGTCGTGCCGCGGTAGCGTTTGAAGGCGCGCGACATGGTGAGGGCGCTGCCGTAGCCCGCCGCCTCGGCCACCTCGGCCACGCTGAGGTGCGTGGCGCCCAGCAGCTCCTCGGCCTTGTCGAGCCTAAGTCCGTGCAGGTAGCCCAGGAAGCCGCCTTCGGGCACGGCCTTGGCAAAGGCTCGCGACACTCCGGCCCGGCTCATCCCGAAGCGCTCCGCCACCAGCGAGGCGGTGAGCGCCGGGTCGCGGTAGTTCTGGCGCACGTAGTCGAGCAGGTCGGCCGCGGTGCGCTCGTCGCAGGCTCGGCTCGGCTCAGGGCAGGGGAAGGGTTCGTCGGAGGCGAACTGCGGAGGCTGGGGGTATGGGGCCACCGTTTGCCCGTCGCTTGCCGCGGCCGATGCCTGTGCCTGTTGCGAGTCCGACGGATTTGCGGCTTCAGTCTGGCGCCCGCCCGTCGGCACTATCCTTGTGCGTCGAACGTTAGGCTCTGCCTGCTCGTGTCCCACGCCCAAGGGGCTTGCCGCCTGTGCCGTTCGACCGCCATCCGCGGGGGCTCCCGCCTGCTGCGCGTCTGGTGCCGGCCCCCTGCGCCGCGCGGCTGCGGCCCCCAACGCCTGCGCCTCCCGGCTGCCTTCCGCCGAGGTTCCCCGCTGCCGCCCGCCAGGTGCCGTGGCCCCCGCCGCCTGGGCGCCTCTGCCGCCCAGAGCCGCCGGTTCGGGCTTCCTGTAGCGCACGACCTCGTTGAACGCGCGGTCGCGCGTGCCCGCTTCCAACGCCCCCACAGCCTCGGTGTAGCACAAGGTGAGCTTGGCCGATCCGGCGTGCACGTCGCTCAGGAAGACCGACACGAGCCGCCCCTCCTCGCGGGCGTGGCTCACGAGGCCCGCGGCCAGCGCCACGACGCCCCCGCCTCGCGCGTCCACCACCACGAAGGCGAAGCCGCCCTCCTCGCACAGGGCCCACTCGCGGCCCCTGTCGCGCAGGTAATCTTGAATAAGGCCTGTGAGCTGGGTGTTCTGCCCGGGATCGGCGGGCTCGTCGTTGCGCACGATGGCCAGGGCCACCTCGCGCGCGGGGTCGGCGAAGAAGAACCCCGCGCCCTCCTGGGCAAGCGTGGCCCGTCCGCGCAGAAGGCGCATGAGGTGGAACTCGGCCACCGTCTTGTCCTGCTCGGTCAGGCGCATCTCCATGGCCTGGATGGCCAGGCCGATGAGCTGGAACTCGTCGCGCACGTCGCGGCCCTGCGGGTTGAGCTTGGCGATGATGGCCGTGATGGGCTCGTAGATGCGGCGCGTGAGGAACAGGCCCACCGCGCAGCCCAGCGCCACCAGCGCGGCCGTGGCGACGACCACGGTGAGGGTGAACTGCCGCCAGGCGGCCTGCGCCACGTCGGGCACGATGAAGATGAAGATGAGGCCCTCGTCGCCGGGCTTGTGGAAGTACTCGCGGAAGGGCTGGCCGTCGTGCGTGAGGCTGAAGATCCCCTGCGGCTCGCTGTCCTGGGTTGCCGCTGAGACGTCCACGGCGTCGGCGTACATGCTGGTCGTCACCGGGTAGAGGGAGCCGCGCTCGTCGGCGAAGTACATCTCGGCGATGTCGGCTATGGGCTCGAGCACATCCACGTTGGGCACCTCGGGCATCTGGTAGAACACCACGACGCCCGCCTGCTCCAGGTAGGGCAGCCCCGCCACGCTCCACGCGGTGTCGCCCTCCACCGACAGGCGCGTCACGGGGTGGCCTGAGGCCATGAGGTCGTCGAGGTCGAGCTGCGCCAGGCGCTCCTCTGTGCCGCGCGCGTCCTGGGCGGCGCTGGAGCTGCCCAGGACGAAGCTCACTTGCCCCTGGGCGTCGCGCAGCACCACGTAGGCGCCCTGCACGTCGCCAGCGTTGGCGCGTTCGAAGGCCGCAAGCCGTCGCGCTACCTGCTCGCGCAGGGCCACGTCGTCCTGGTCGGCGGCGAGCTTGGCAAGCGTCCCGTCGGAGTCGAGCCGCGCGGCGGCGTCGCTCGCGCTGTTCTCAAGGGGCGAGCGCTGCTGCTGGTAGAGGTCGAAGGCGGCGATGGCGGCGTCGATGGCGCGGCCTTGCTGCTGCGTGGCTCGCCCGATTGTGAGTAGGCTGATGACGCAGCATGCCGCGACCACCACCACGACGGTGGCGCACAGCGTGCCGCCCAGAAGGTAAAACCCGCGCCCCTTGAAGGTCTTACGCAGTCCACGGTGCATAAATGCCCCCTAAAACAGCAGGTAGAAGCCCCTATTTCCTCAAGCCTGCAAAAATCGTCTCCATCGATTTTCTCACAGTTCCATCGTGAAAAAAGCGACACTTTCGCCAAAATTGCAATCGGGCCTATTGTCGATATCGCCGCATGCAAGGGGTATGCGGAGCGTTGTTGCCTTGTTCGACGATACGCAAGGAGGCAAGTGTATGGATAGGAACGTTAGCAGGCGCAGCTTCGTGGCAGGCGCCGCCACCATCGGCTTCGCCGGCGCTGTGGCCGGCACGCTGACGAGCGCCAACCGCGCCCAGGCCGAGGAGGCCCATGAGGCGGCCGTCATGAGCTACTACCAGTGCTCCGAGGACTGGCTGGGCCTTCCCCCCGAGACGGACGAGCCCGTTGAGACCGTTGAGTGCGACGTCCTGGTTCTGGGTGGCGGCCACGCCGGCATCCACGCGGCGCTCGCCGCGGCCGAGGGCGGCGCGAAGGTCGCCGTGGTCGAGAAGGCCACCGAGGACGCCCGCAAGGTGAAGGGCGAGGACATCGGCCACATCAACTCCCAGTGGCTCATCGACCAGGGTTACGGCCCCTACAACGTGGGCGAGGTCACCAACGAGTTCGTGCGTCGCGCCGGCGGCCGCTGCAACCCCGAGATCATCCGCAAGTACCTCGCCAACTCCGGCGAGATGTTCGATCACCTGCAGTCCCTGGTCTCCTGGCCCGACGACCGCATCCACATCATGGAGACCACCGAGCGCAACCCCGACGTGTCGCCCTTCGACCCCTCGCAGGTCATCTGCCAGGTGTCCGGCTCCACGGCCGACGGCCCCGTCGAGTACCCCATGATGTGTGGCGGCAACGGCTCCTACGCCGCAGTCGCGCAGTTCATGGGCGAGATCTCCCATGACAACTCCATCCCCGGCGTCGCCGCCATGTCGCGCCTCGACGAGGTCATGCAGTTCGCCATCCTCAAGGGCGAGGAGCTCGGCGCCGAGTGGCACTACGGCCAGCGCGCCCTCAAGCTCACCACCGATGAGTCCGGCGCTGTGACCGGCGCCATCGCCCAGAAGCTCGACGACGAGACCTACGTCGAGTACAAGGCGTCCATGGGCGTCATCCTGTGCCTGGGCGACTACGGCGGAAACGCCAAGATGACCTGGAACCTCAACGCCGACATCGCCGAGTTCAACGCCCGTCAGGGCCTCACGCAGGACGACCTCTTCGGCTTCTCCGACTGCCAGGGCGACGGCCAGAAGATGGCCTGCTGGGTCGGCGCCGTCATGGAGCCCACGCCCCGCGCGTCCATGAACACCGGTGGCGGCGGCGGTGGCCCTTGGGGCACCTGCCCGTACCTGTTCCTCAACGCCGAGGGCATGCGTTACTGCAACGAGGCCAACGCGGTGGGCATGACCGAGGCCACGCTGCTGCAGCCTGCTGGTGTCGTCGCCACGGTGACCGACGCCAACTACTACGAGACCCTCAAGAACGCAGGCCTGGACCACGGCGCGCCCAACTACGGCCGCCCCGTGTACTACGAGGAGCTCGTTGAGGACATGGAGGCCATCCCGCTGGACGATCCCACCGGCGGCGCCGTGCGCATGTGCACCATCGCCGAGCGCAACCCCTCCACCGTCTACGCCTCCGAGACCCTCGAGGGCGCCCTCAAGCTGGCCGGTTACGAGGGCGACGCCCTGCAGACCGCCCTCGACCAGGTGGCCAAGTACAACGAGCTGTGCGCCACGGGCGTCGACTCGCAGTACGGCAAGGACGCCAAGTACATGGTGCCGATCGACACGCCTCCCTTCTACACGTCGCCCAGCACCAACTCCAAGACCACGAGTGCTGGCCTCGTGACCCTGGCCGGCGTTGAGACCAACAGCAACCTGCAGGTCGTCAACGTCGCCGGCGAGGTCATCCCCGGCCTGTACGCTGCCGGCAACTGCCTGGGCGAGCGCTACGGCAACTCCTACGCCACGCCCTTCGCCGGCAACTCCATCGGCATGGCCATGACCCACGGCCGCGTCGCCGGCAAGATCATCACCGGCCAGGAAGTCCTCTAAGACTTCGGCCGGGCGCGCGGGGCTGACGCCTCGCCGTCCATGGCAAGCGAGCAAGACGGGAGCGCCCGGGGTGCGATTGCGCCCTGGGCGCTCTTTGTTGCGCGTGCGTGCGTGTGCGGACGGGGCCCGCTTGTATGTCTGCCCACTTACGCGCTGGCCCGCCCCGCCTCGCGCATCGCGACTCGCTGCCGCCCCTATCGTGCGCTTCGGGCGC
>CAVEWV010000087.1:0-11373 GCA_963619535.1 Acutalibacteraceae bacterium
CGGTGTGGGCCTTTGGCCTACTGGACGTACACCAAAGGTGCGCACCGCGCGTGAGCCTCCCGACACGGAGCGCTCTTCGCGACGAGCCCCGTGGAACGCAGCCGGCGAGGTTCCGCGGCCCCCGCTAAAAGCGGGTTCTCGTCCGCAAGGCGTCGGGAGGCGACGTGTACTGGAGTACTCTAGCCTCCCGACACGGAGCGCTCTTCGCGACGAGCCCCGTGGAACGCAGCGGACGAGGTTCCGCAACTCCCTTAAAGGTCGCCGGCGAGCTTGCGAACGACGTGGCGACCCTCAGTCAGCGTCCTGCCGCAGGCGACGCCGATGAGGTACTCGGGGTAGTTGTTGGCGAAGAAGCTGCCCGAGCAGTCGCCGATGGCGTAGAGGCCCTCGACCACCTTGCGGTCGGCGTCGAGCGCCTGGCACTCCTCGTTGATGGTGATGCCGTCGCACGTGGTGAGCAGCGAGCCGCCGAACCAGCCGCCGAAGAAGGGCGCGGTGCGGATCTGCGACAGGCGGTAGGCCTCCTTGCCGAAGTCCTCGTCGTCCTGGGCATCGTAGAAGCCGTTGTAGCGCTCAACCTCGGCCAGGAAGGCGTCCTTGGCGTCGCCCTCGAAGCCCAGCTTCTCGGCCAGCTCCTCGATGGTGTCGGCCTGGAAGAGCAGGCCGGCCTCAATCTGGGAGGCGTAGGCCACGGTGGGGTCGGGCTCGGCGGCCAGGGTTAACTGGGTCATCTTGGAGCAGCCGTCGGTGGCGAAGCGCGCGACGTCCTCAGCCGCGTTGGCGTCGAAGATCATCGCCCACACGCCGCCTTCGTGCTGCTGGGCCGCGAAGCAGGTAAAGTCGTAGGGGCAGGCCTCGTTCATGAAACGCTTGCCGTCGCGGGCCACCTTCATGAAAGGCTGCGAGCCGATGTTGAACTGGCTGACGGTGCCGCGGAACAGGCCGTGCTCGTCATAGCCGCAGTCCACGCCGGGGGCCACCAGGCCGCGGTTGAACACCATGGGGGCAGCCTCGACGTCCATCGTGGCGCCGGCCCACAGGGCGGCCTTGATGCCCGCGCCGCGGTCCTTGGGGCTGAAGCTGCTGGCGGTGCAGCAGGCCACGGCCATGGGGGACAGGGCGCTCATCATATCGGGGTTGCCCGGGTAGCCGCCGGTGGCCAGGATGACGTTGGCGGCGTTGATCTGCACGTTGCCGTTGTCGGTGGAGAAGATGGCGCCGGTGACCTTGCCGTCGGCGTGGACGAGCTTCACCAGCTCATAGTTCCACAGGAACTTGTCAACGTTGCCCGAGCCGTCGATGTACTCCAGGAGCGTGGCGTTGCGGTCGTCAAAGCCGGACTCGCCGGTGTACATGTGCTGCTGGGCAGGCACGTAGCAGCCCGTCTTGTACGTGGGGTCGATCTCGGGGCCCATCTCGGCGTCGCAGACGGCGGTGAAGCCTGCCGGGTTCATGATGGTGTCGAGCCAGTCGATGAGCTCGGCGCTCTCGTCGATCCACATCTTCTGGAGGCGCTGGTTGCACTTGTAGGAGGCGTAGCGGGCGAGCTCGTACTGCTCGCGCTTCACGTCCACCTGAGCGCCGGCGGCCTCGGTGTAGGGCGTGTTGATGGCGCCGATCCAGTGGCGGGTGTCGTTGGGGGTGTCGTAGGCCTCGGCCACGAGGAAGTCAACGCCCAGGTCGCTGGCCGTGGCGGCGGCTGCCATGCCGCCGTTGCCGGCGCCCACGATGAGCAGCTCGCACTCCTTGGTCTCGACGATCTCGCCGTCCTCGGGCTCCTCGCCGAGCCAGTCGGGGTTGGCGGTGTAGGCGGCCACGTCGGTCTCGTCGGCCAGGGCGACGCTGGAGGCGGCGGCCACGGCTGCGCTGGATGCGGCGGCGGCGACGAAGGTGCGGCGGGACATGCTCTGTGCGGTCATGCTGGATTCCCCTTCTCTTTTGTGGTTCGGGGCACGGGCGCGGCGGTCTCATACGGTGTGCGGCGCGTTGCCGCATGCGTTGCCCGACCAGGCCCGGCGCGGGTGCCCCATGACGTGGCCCATCATGGCCTGCCTTGCCGCAAGCCCGTACACCCATGCGGTATGCATTTGAGAACCCGCAGGTAGATTGCTGTATGCACCCCAGTGGTATGCAATGGGGCAACGCGGGTGCAAGGTGGTGTTGTGGGGTCTTCGGGCCTTAGGTGCGGCTGACGTATACTGGGCGGCGTTGGTTTTTTCGCAACGCCGGCGCGCGCTGGGGGAAGAGGTGCTCATGGAAGGCAGTGCCGAGGCATCGCGTGGCTCAAAGTCCGCCTTGCTGCGCCTCGCTCTCCTTGGATTGGCGGTGTCGCTGGGGGCCGCGAGCACCTGGCTGCTCAACGTCACGGCATATCCGAGCTTCAACGGCTTCTTCCCCCTGGCGCGTGACATCGCCACCACGTTCGGAGGGGTCGCGACGCTTGTCTTGGCCTGCGCGGCCATGCGCGCCCCGCGCCTCTTCTACGGCGCGCCCGTGTTCGTCGCGTCCGTCCTGTGCATGCTTCTGGGGGCGGGCGGCATGTTCTGGGCGTCCTCGCTTGCCAGCCCGGTCTTGGCAACCTTCTTCGCCTGCCTGCGCACGCTGGGCACCTCGCTGAGTGCGGCGTATCTCACCTGCGCCCTTCTTGAGCATCCGCTGAGGCGCTGCCTGCTCCTGCTCGTGTTCGGCTGCGCGGGCAAGTATGTGTGGATGGCGCTGCTGTGGTATGCGCCCTTTGGGGTGCGCTGCGTCGCGCTGGTCGTCTTCGGGGCCGCCGCCGTCGCCATCGAGTACCTGTGCGCGCGTCCCGCCATGCGCGCCCTGTCGGGCCTGGCGCCCACGGTGGCGCTCGACGTCACGAACCCCTTCTCGTTCGTGCCGTTTATGTCGGGCGTGTTCGTGTCGGTGCTGCTGTTCCACGCGGCCTTCGGCTTCGCCATCACCTACGGCTCGCAGGACAGCTACCCCCAACCCACCATCATGGCGTTCGTCGCCTTCGTCATCGCCATGTGCCTGGTGCTTTTCAGGCGCGACGCCACGCTGGACTCGCTTTTCATGCTGGCCTTCGGCTTCGCCCTGCTGGGGATGCTGCTCATCTCGGCGCCTGCGTCCGGCGAGTTCTCCGGGTCGCTCTCCAACGCGTTTCTTCAGGCGGGCAACGAGGTCACGCGGGTGGTGGTGGACCTGCTGGTCGTCATGACGGCGGCACGTAACAGGGCGGGCCTTTTGCCGGTGACGCTCACCGTCTCGTGCGCCGCCGGCTTCGGCACCGAGCTGGGCGCTGCGTCGGGCCATCTTGAGAACTACCTCGAGCTGGTCAATCCCGAGGCGGCGTTCCTGTTCGCCACGGCCATCGCCTTCTCGTTTGCGATGTACAACCTCGTGCTCGTGCGCCGCTTCAGCTTCGACGCCGCCGTGGCCGAGGTGCGCCCGGCCGAGCCCGTGGTCGAGCTCGCCGAGGGCGACGAGCGCCTGCCGGGCATCGACCGGCGGGTGGGGGAGCTGGGCGCGACCTACGCCCTCACTCCGCGCGAGGCCGAGGTGTTTGCGCTGCTCGCGCACGGCCGCAACGCCGCCTACATCCAGGAGAGCCTCACCATCTCGCGCAACACGGTGAAGTCCTACGTGGCCCGTGTGTACGGCAAGCTGGGGGTCCACTCCCACCAGGAGCTCATCGACCTGGTCGAGGGCACCGCGCAGGAAGGCTAGGGCAGGGCGGGGGACATCGCCTTTTGCCTGCTGCCGGGCTTTCTCGCGTTCGTGCGACCTTGTCTCAGCGGGCACTGTTGCGATGGGGTGGTTCGTGAAATCTGCCGATACGGCGTTGCGCGGGGGCTTGCGTACGTTGGGTATGCAAGCCCCCGCGCGTTATCTCGGCGGATTGTGTGTCAGCGGCGCGCCGGCCGCGTCGTGGGCGTTATGCCAGCTCGGCGGCGGAGGCGCCTGCAACGCGGCCGAACGTGATGCAGTCGGCCACGGCGTCGGAGCCCAGGCGGTTCGTGCCGTGGATGCCGCCCGTCACCTCGCCGGCGGCGAAGAGGTTCGGCACCGTCTCGCCGGTGGTCTTCACGACCTGCGCGTCGGTGTTGATGTGCACGCCGCCCATGGTGTGGTGCACGGAGGGCACGCACTTGCCCAGGTAGTAGGGGGCGGTCTCAAACGTGTTCATCGTGGAGCGGTAGTTGAAGTCGTCGTCCTTGCCGGCGGCGCACATCTCGTTCCAGTGCGCCACGGTCTTGGCCAGCTCGTCGGGGTCCACGCCGGCTGCCTCGGCCACCTCCTCGAGCGTGTCGCCCTTGAAGAGGGTGCCCAGGTCGTAGCCCATCTGCACCTCGCCGGGATGGTTGTCGAACAGCTCGGTCTCCTCGACGCCGGCCTCGTCCCACAGCAGGTAGGCGCACTCGCCGGTCTGGGACTTGATGGCGTTGGAGATGACGTCGCGGCGGTCGAGCTCCTCCACGAAGCGGTCGCCCTCGGCGTTCACGAGGATGCCGCGGTCGTCCAGGCGCATGTCGTAGATGTAGAGCAGGGCGCCCGTCACGGGGTCGCAGGTCGGGTAGGTCTGGATCCACTCCATGCCCACGAGGTCCGCGTCGATGGCCTCGGCCATCTTGATGCCGTCGCCCGTGGTGGCCACGGTGTCCGTGGAGTGCACGGAGTCGTCGAGGTCGGGGTTGTACTGCTTGCGCATCTCGACGTTGGATCCGAAGCCGCCCGTGGCCAGCACGAACGCCTTTCCGGTGAACTCGTACTCCGCGCCGTCGGGGTTGCTCGCCTTGACGGCCGTCACGCTGCCGCTGCCGTCCACGACGAACTCGCTGGCCTGCATGCTCGTGTAGATCGTGATGCCCGCCGCCTCGGCGTCGCCCTTGAGGGGCCAGGTGATCTTGGCCCCGGACTCGCCTTCGGGAACCAGGGAGCGCTTCACGGAATGGCCGCCGAAGAAGCTCATGTGGTCCCACACCACGCCGTGCTCGTCGCGCAGCCACGTGGCGGAGTCCAGCGCGCTGTTGGCCAAGACGTTGACGAGGTCGTGATCCTGGTCGGTGTCATCGCCGCCGGCGATGATGTCGCTCTCGAACAGCTCGGGCGAGTCCTCGATGCCCTCATCCTGCTGCAGCCAGTTGCAGGGCGCGGCCATGCCGCCGCCGGAGATCTGCGTGTTGCCGCCGATGCTCGGAAGCTTCTCGAGCACGATGACGGACTTGCCGGCCTCGGCCGCGGTGAGGGCGGCGGACAGGCCCGCGCCGCCTGCGCCCAGCACGATGACGTCGGCGTCCGTCGTGGAGGGCGCCTCGTAGACGGGGGCGGCGTGATCGGCCTGGACCAGGGCGTCCATGTCGAAGCCGGCCTGTGCCAGGGCGTCCGTCACGGCGGTGAGCACGGCGCTGCTCGTGATGGTGGCGCCCGTCACGTTGTCCACGTTCAGCGTCTGGTTGTCCACGATGAGGGGCAGCATGACCTTCTCGACGGACTCGACCATGCCGGGCATCTCCTCGTTGTCGCCGATGGAGATGGCAGAGATCTTGCCGTCCTTGACGGTGACTTCCACGTTGACGTCGGCGTGCTTGCCGCGCGCGGCGGAGGTGTACGTGCCGTCCGTGACGCCCGAGGCGGCGTCGGCGGTCTTGGTGTCCTCGGCCTGCGCGAGCCCGGGCAGCGCGGTGACGGCCGCGACGGCGGCGACGGCCGCGCCGGCGCCCTTGACGAAGGAACGGCGGGAAGCGGTGATGGTGCTCATGGTGAAACCCCCTTGGTCGTTGCGGGCCCGCGCCCTCCTCTCGAGTAGGCGCCCTCTGACCCGACTGAGCGGATGGCGAGGTGTATGCTGGAACGCGTTGGGTCCCAGCGCCTCGTCACTGGCACCAACAGTAGCGTGTTGGGGGACGCTTTGTGGGTTAATGTTGTAACCTTGCAGGTAGATGGCCCTATCAAGGGGAAAGGGTTACAGGCATGGGCTCTTTTTCTGCGTCGTTCGCAGCATTTTGGGCGCGCTGGCGGGCGACGTTTTTGCGCTTAAGCACGGTGCCTGTCGCCTTCTTGGGCGTGGGCGTGTACCGCGCCTGGCTTGCGACGTTCTTTCGCTTCGGGGCCTTTCCCGGAGTGACGCTCGCAGACTACGCGCTCTTTGAGATGAGCATCGGCGCGGTCTCGTTCGTGGCGGCGCTGCTCGCGCGCAGGATTGCCCCGCTGTGGTCAAACCGCACCTGCATGGCGGTGACGGGCGTGGCCACGGTGACGGGGTCGCTTCTCGTCGTGGCGGCGTGCTTTGCGCCGGGGGCGCTCGGGTGTGCGCCGCAGGCCATGCCGTTCTGCGCGCTCAAGGAGGTCGGCCTTGCGCTCGCGGGAGGCGGCCTGGGCCTGCTCATCTTGGTGTGGTGCGAGTTTTACGGGGCGTTGAACCCCATGCGCGTCGCCGTGTACCACGCGCTCTCTATCTTTGCCGGCGAGGTCCTATGCTGGCTGTTCATGGGCCTTGACGCTGCGTTCATCGCGGTGTTCTCCTGCGTCCTCCCTCTGGTCTCCCTGGGTTGGGCCCATCGCGCCATCGCCGGCCTGCCTGCGGCCGAACGCCCGCATCCCGGCGAGATCATCGCGCGCTCGGCCATTCCCGCCAAGCCCATCTGCCTGATGGCCATCTGCACCTTCGCCATGCAGTTCGCCACGATGCCCGGCCAGCCCATGGCGGCGGGCAATGTCCTGGGCACCATGGTCGCATGCGCCTTTGTGGTGCTGGGCGTCCTCTCCACGTCGCGCTGGTTCAACTTCGACGCCATCTACCGCGTGGCGTTCCCGCTGGTCTGCGCCTCGTCGTTGCTTGCCGTGCCCCTGCTCTCGGCCTGGCCGCAGGCCACGACGTTTGCCTACGACGCCGGGTACACCATGATGTCCATGTTCATCATGATCGTCCTCGCCAACATCACCTACCGTTTCGGCATCAACGCCGTGTGGTTGAACGGCCTTGAGCGCGGCATCCGCTATATGGTGGAGACGCTGGGCTGGGGCGCGCATCTCGCGGTGGCGGGGTCGCTGACGGAAGGGGCTGGCGACGTGGCGCATCTCGCGGTGGCGGCCGTGGTGTTCGTGGCGTTTTTGTCCATCGCGTTGTCCGAGAAGAGCCTGGGCGCACGTTGGGGCATCGACCTGCACGAGGCCGAGGGCGAGGGCGGGCAGCCCAAGATGCCCGAGCAGCCCGGGACGCTGGCGGCCCCGCGCCCAGACCCCTTCTCCCCGGGCCGCCTTGCCTTGCGTGTGTCCGACCTGGCGCGCGAGTACGGGTTGACGGACCGCGAGGAGGAGGTCCTGCAGCTCGTGGCGCGCAAGGTCCCCGTTGCCCAGATGGAGGAAAACCTCTTTGTGGCACGCGGCACCATCAAGGCGCACACGGGGCGTATCTACAGGAAGCTCGGCGTTCACAGCCGGGCGGAGCTCTTCGACCTGCTCGGCGTGAGCGACGACGAGCCCGGCCCCGCAGGGTCTCCGGCAGGCGAGTAGCGGCCTCCCAGCTCCCGCCGCGCGAGGGCGATGCGTTATCGCGCATGGCCCAGAGGCGTCGAGCCGTGCCCCGCCGGCTTTCCGTGCGGCGGCAGCACAGCGACATCCCCCGCGCGTCCTTGCCCGTGCTTGTCGACTTCCCCCTATACCCCAAGCAGCGCCTGGAGCTCGTCGCGGGTGTGGACGCCCAGCTTGGCGTAGAGCCGGCGCGCGTGGCCGCGCACGGTGTTCTCGCTGATGTAGAGCGTCTCGGCGATGTAGTTCTTGCTGCGGCCCTTGGCCAGGAGCTTGAGGACGTCCAGCTCGCGGGCCGTGAGGCCGTACTCGCGGGCGAGCTCGCCGCAGCGCAGGTCGATGCTCGCGAACTCCTCAGGGTCCACCTTGGTGCGCAGGTCGGCAAAGATGCGCAGCACGTCGGGGTCGCGCGTCTCCAGGCAGAACGCCATCACCACGCCCACGGCCCACAGCAGCGCCACGCCCAGCTCGGAGCTCATCGCGTCCGTTCCGCAGGCGTGCACGAGCAGCGTCCCCGTGTAGTTGGCGCCCACGTACAGGCTCCATCCCAGCCCGAAGACCAGGTAGGGATGATGGTCGCTGTGGTGCGCCACGTCGCAGAGCGCAAGCCACAGCAGCATGACGATGAGGCTGATGGCCACGCCGTCGCACAGGCGCGTCACCAGGGAGGCGCCTGTCAGGCACTCGGCCGCCACGGACGTGGCCAGGAACAAGAAGACGAAGCGCCACAGCTGCGGGAAGTCCAGCGTGCGGCCGAGCCGGAAGACCCAGGCGAGCGCCGCCACGGCAAATGTGATTTCCGCCCCGTGGCCGAGCAGGCGGCTGAGCATGCCGAAGTCCGACCCCGAGGTGGTAGAGGAGACCACTTGGCGGGCCAGGCAAAACGCGAACACGCACACCGCCACGCGCCAGAGGCTTTCCAGGGCCGCTCGCCCGTGGTAGAGGGTCTCGCCGCGCGCGGTCTCGTGACGCGTAGCGTGCAAGTCGGCGAGCAGCCCCGAGCTGGCGCGCAGCGACGCGAGCGAGACGATGGGCAACGCGAGCGCGAGCACGGCCCCCACTGCGGCCGGCGCCAGGTCGAACGCCACCTTGATGGACGAGCCCGCCACGTAGGAGCCGAACAGGAACGCCACGGCGTCGCGGATGCCCAGGGCGGCGAACACGGCCGACCAGCGCAGGTAGCCCCAGCCCATGCAGACGCCGGCGAGCACCACGTTGCCGGCCAGCCATGCGACGGACTCGGTGCGCATCGCGCCTGCGGCGAGGACCGAGACCGTGCATGCGCACATGGCGCACGTGGGCGGCACATCGAGCATGCCGACGGGCGTGTCAGAGGATTTACGCGCCGCTAGAAGTGCCGTCACCAGCAAAACGGCCGTCATCACGCCGTAAATGCCCACCCAGGGCGGCAGGCTGACCAAGCCGGAGCGCAGGGGCGTGGTGTTGAACCAGTAGATCCACACGTGCATGGTCCACAGGCTGAGGAGGGGCCATGCCTGCCGCAGGGGCAGGCCGAGCATGTCGGGTTTGACGAGCCTGTCGTGCAGCACGGGCGCCTCCCGCCGGTGTCTTCTTGCGCGAATCGTGCCCGCAAGTGTACCCCAGAGGGCGCGGGCGCGGCGTGGGAGCGCGCGATCGCAATGGACACCTTTCGTGTCTATTGCACAAACGTGCTGGTCAAAGCCTATGTTTGCAATGCACACCCAACGTGCCTACCTCGTTGGCGCCCTGCCGGTCCACCATGGGGCCAACGCGGCGCCATTCTCCCGCAGCCTCTTGCGGGCGGGGGATCGCCGCACACAACCTGTTGCACGAGCAACGTCAACGTACGTGAGAAAAGGGGATTCACATGGGTATGCAGACGCAAAGCTCCCGCCGCTCCTTCCTGAAGGGCGCCGCCGCTGCGGGCGTGGCCGCCGGCGCGCTGGGCATGGCCGGCGCCGCCCTCGCCGACGAGGCCGCGGGCGACCCCAACGCCGCACCCGAGAGCTGGGACGTCGAGACCGACGTCGTGGTCATGGGCTACGGCTACGCCGGCCAGGCCTCGGCCATCTCGGCCGCCGTGGAGGGCTGCAAGGTGCAGGTCTTCGAGAAAGCCCCCGAGGAGTACGCGGGCGGCAACAGCTCCGTGTGCTGCGGCTACTTCAACATCGTGACCGGCGAGGGCTCCTTCGAGTACTGGAAGGCCCTGGCCGACGGCGGCGCATCCGACGAGGAGTGCCAGGCCGTGGCCGAGGCCACCGAGCTCATGCCGCAGTGGTTTAGCGACAACATCATCAACGCCGACATCGAGGAGAACGACGCCGACCGCACCTCCAAGAAGTTCAACGGCGTCGAGTACCCCAACTCCAACAAGTACTCCATGAGCATCAACTTCGACGAGGCCTTCGACGGGCAAGGCGGCGGCCAGCGCACCTGGAACAACATCGACGCCGTCATCAAGGACCGCTACGCCGACGCCATCACGCTCAACTACGATTCCGAGGTCACGCACCTCATCCAGGACCCGGCCACCAAGGAGGTCCTCGGCGTGCGCGTCCAGCAGGGCGACAAGGAGATCTGCGTCAAGGCGGCCAAGGGCGTCATCATGGCCTGCGGCGGCTTCGAGGCCAACTACGACATGATCAAGGACTTCGTCATGCCGGGCTTCGACCAGTTCCACATCGGCAGCCCCTACAACACCGGCGACGGCATCCGCATGCTCATGGAGGCCGGCGTCAAGCTGCGCCACATGGCCGCCACCGAGTACGGCGCCATCTGCCACTACGACCTGTCCCAGGAGAATCACCAGGCCGTGTGCACCTACAACTCCGGCGACATGACCCACACGGTGCTCGTCAACAAGCATGGCAAGCGCTTCATCGCCGAGACGAGCGGCATGGGCTGGCCCGCGCACGACAAGCGCTATCCCTACCCCTGCTTCAACCAGGAGAAGCCCGACCTTGAGAAGGCCAACTATCCCTTCTGGATGGTCTTCGACGAGACGCGCCGCACCTCTGGCACCATCTTTGGTTGGTCCAACACCAAGGCCAACGAGGGTTGGATGTCGGTTCACGGCCCCGTGCAGTGGAGCGACGACTGCGCGCCCGAGATCGAGGACGGCTACGTGCTGAAGGCCGAGAGCATCGAGGAGCTGGGCGGCCTCATGGGCTATGAGGGCGACGACCTCCAGGCCTTCGTGGACGAGATCGCCGCGTTCAACGAGAACGGCGCCAACGGCGAGGATCCCGAGTTCGGCCGCAGCGTCTCCGAGAGCGACGCCAAGAACGGCGTCACCCTGGGCGTCACCGACGGCCCCTTCTACGCCATCAAGTGCGGCCTGTGCTACCTCAACACCAACGGCGGCGGCGCCCGCACCACCGACTACCAGCTCGTTGACTGGAACGACCAGCCCGTGGCACGTCTCTATGGCGCCGGCGAGTTCGGCTCCATCTTCTACCACTACTACTCGGGCGGCGGCAACATCTGCGAGTGCTTCACGAGCGGCATGAAGTGCGGCCAGAACGTGGCGGCCCTGGAGGCCTGGGCGTAACCGTAACGCGATAACAGCCCCTCGATAACGGCAGCCCAGCTAGATGCGGTGCGATATTTATCGCTACCTGATCTAGCTGGGCTTTTTGTTTAGATTTTCGGGCTCATTCTGGGCTCACGCTGAGTAGGGCTCGAATGGCCTGCGGGCGCATCTTCGAGTTGAACTCCCTGTATAGGGATCGGGCTCCTCTTCCATGTTGTCGCCCATGAACACAGACGGGTTGTAGCGGTCCGTCCAGTCTTCAGACTCATCCACCGCGATCTCGCCGGCTTCTAGCTTGAGCAGCATGGTGGGACAATCACGGTAGCCTCCGGCAAAGTCAGAAAAGGAAG
>CAVEWV010000088.1:0-11289 GCA_963619535.1 Acutalibacteraceae bacterium
CAGGCCAACAAACTTCCCAATATAGAACGCGAATCGCCGGCATGGCGGTCGCAAGAGAGTTTTCTCCGTAGCCTGCCTCCGCAGTGAAGGCGAGGGAAGGTGCAGAAGCGCACGGAGTGCGCCCCTGCACCGGGTTCCCGAAGCCTTCGATACGAGGACCAGCAGGCGGAGGAGAAAACTCTCGCCCGGCTCGCCTACGCCAGCCCCAGCCACAGCGCCACCTTCGGCGCATACCCCATGATGAAGATGACGACGATGAGCACAGGCACGCCGTACTTGAGCCAGCCGTGCGCCCAGGCGGGGAACTTCATGCCCTGGCCGGCGTCGGCCTCGGCGAGGAAGTTCTCCCAGCCCCAGCCCTTGCGCGAGATGCAGAAGATGAGGTAGAGCAGGCTGCCCAGCGGCAGCAGGTTGTTGGAGACGATGAAGTCCTCCACCGACTGGATGTCGCCGATGCCGGGGACCGACACGCCGCTCAGCAGGTTGTAGCCCAGGGCGCAGGGAAGCGACAGCACCACGACGGCGACGGCCATGCACGCCACGGCGCGCTTGCGCTCCACGCCCCACTTGTCCATGGTGAAGCTGATGAGGTTCTCGAAGACGGCGATGATGGTGGACAGCGCCGCGAAGCTCATGAAGACGAAGAAGAGCGCGCCCCAGAGCTGGCCCAGGGGCATCTGGGCGAACACGATGGGCAGCGTCACGAAGACGAGCGAGGGGCCCTCGCCGGGGTTCACGCCGAAGGCGAAGCACGCCGGGAAGATGATGAGGCCGGCGAGTAGGGCGACGAAGGTGTCGAGCCCGCAGATGCGCACGGCCTCGCCGGTGAGCGAACGGTCGCGGCCGATGTAGCTGCCGAAGACCTCCATGGCCGAGATGCCCAGGGAGAGCGTGAAGAAGGCCTGGCCCATGGCGGCGTACACCGCGTTGCCGAAGGTGGCCCACTGCTCGGAGGCCGTCTCGCCCGCGAAGAGCTTGCCGAAATCGGGCACCAGGTAGAACTCGATGCCGGCCTGGGCGCCGGGCAGCGTGAGCGAGCGCACCACGAGCACGACCATCACGAGCAGAAGGCAGGTCATCATGACCTTGGTGATGCGCTCCACGCCCTTCTGCAGGCCCATGCTGCAGATGAGGAAGCCGATAGCGCACACCACGAGCATCCAGGCGATGAGCTCGTTGGGGTTGGCGAGCATGTCGGAGAAGACCTGCGCCGATGCGGTGCTGTCGACCCCGTCGAAGGTGCCCGTGGCCATCTTCACCACGTAAGAGAGCATCCAGCCGGCCACGGTGGTGTAGAACATCATGAGCACCATGCAGCCGATGAAGCCCCACCAGCCGAACCAGTGCCAGCGCCCCGAAGGCTGCAGGGTGTCGAAGGCCTTGGCGCACGACTTCTGCGAGGCGCGGCCCACCGAGAACTCCATCACCATGACCGGCAGGCCCAGGATGACGAGGAACACCAGGTAGAGCAAGACGAACGCCGCGCCGCCGTACTGGCCCGTGATGTAGGGGAAGCGCCAGACGTTGCCCAGGCCGATGGCGCAGCCCGCCGAGATGAGGATGAAGCCCAGGCGCGACGCGAAGCGCTCGCGGCCCGCCTTGCCCACCGCTTGCTGTACGGCGGGCGAGTCAGTCTTTGCCATGAGGTGCCGACCTTCCAATCCATAGGGCGCAGGCCTTGTGCTCCACGCGGCCCGCACCTGCTTTTTTGACCGGGCGATTGTAGCGCAACGACCCCGCGCGGCCTGCGACGTTTGGGCTGGTATACACTGGGCGAGTCAAACGGAAGGCCCCGCGGGGCAGACGGGAAGGTCAAGGCGTGTCCAACAGGCCCCCTCAGCATAGAAGCGCACGACCGCAAGGCCAGGCCGGCCGCCAAGACGGCACCGCCGGCTCGCCCCGCAACGCAAAGCCGCAGCCCAAGTCGGCGGGCCGCGACGCTCGCATGCCCCAGGCCGTTCGCACGCCGCTGGGGGCCGGCCGCGCCGAGAAGCGCGACCACGCCCACGCCGCGTCCGGCGACGCCCGCAAGCAGCCTGCGAGGCAGCCCCAACCGGCCGCCTCGCCCAGGCAGCCCAAGCACGCCGGCCAGGCCGCCCGCCCGCCCAAGCAGACTGCCGCCGCGCCACTGCCCGACCGCAGCGCGTTTCTGCCCACCACCCCCCAGGACCTCAAGGACCGCGGCATCGACCAGCTCGACTTCGTGTACGTGAGCGGCGACGCCTACGTGGACCACTCCTCCTTCGGCACGGCCATCATCTCGCGGGTGCTCGTGGCGTTCGGCTACACCGTGGGCATCATCGCCCAGCCCGACTGGCGCGACCCCGAGAGCATCGCGGTGCTCGGCGAGCCGCGCCTGGGCTTTTTGGTGTCGTCGGGCAACATGGACTCCATGGTGAACCACTACACCTCCAACAAGAAGCGCCGCTCCTCCGACGCCTACTCCCCCGGCGGAGAAGCGGGCCTGCGCCCCAACCGCGCGGTGAGCGTCTACTCCAACCTCATCCGCAAGCGCTTCAAGCACACGCCCATCATCATCGGCGGCATCGAGGCGAGCCTTCGCCGCCTTGCCCACTACGACTACTGGAGCGACTCGCTCAAGCGCTCGGTGCTGCTCGACGCCAACGCCGACCTGCTCATCTACGGCATGGGCGAGCGCGCCGTGCACGAGATAGCCGACTCGCTGGCCGCGGGCATCGCCGTGCAGGACATCACCTACGTGGCCGGCACGGTCTATCGCACCCGCGACCTGTCGTGCACGGAGGACGCCCTCATGCTGCCCTCCTACCAGGAGATGCTCGACGACAAGACGGCCTACGCCAAGAGCTTCTACAAGCAGTACTGCAACATGGACTCCCACTATGCCAAGACGCTGGTGGAGCAGTACGAGGAGCACCTCTTCGTGGTGCAGAACCCGCCCGCCGAGCCCCTGAGCACCGACGAGCTCGACTTCGTGTACGAGCTTCCCTACGCGGGCACCTACCATCCCGACTACGAGGCGGCCGGAGGCATCCCCGCCATCAAGGAGATCCGCCTCTCGCTCACCTCGAACCGCGGCTGCTTCGGCGGGTGCAGCTTCTGCGCCCTTGCCTTCCACCAGGGGCGACGCCTGCAGGCGCGCAGCCATGAGTCGCTCGTGCGCGAGGCGCGGGCCCTCACGCAGCTGCCCGACTTCAAGGGCTACATCCACGACGTGGGCGGCCCCACGGCCAACTTCCAGGCGCCGGCGTGCACCCAGCAGCTCAAGCGCGGCGTGTGCCCCACCAAACAGTGCCTCTTCCCCAAGCCGTGCCGCAACCTGCGCCCCGACCACAGCGCCTACATCGACCTGCTGCGGCAGCTGCGCGAGCTGCCGGGCGTGAAGAAGGTCTTCGTGCGCTCGGGCATCCGCTTCGACTACATCATGGCCGACCCGCACGGCGAGGAGTTCATCCGCGAGCTGAGCGCCCACCACGTGTCGGGACAGCTGCGCGTGGCGCCCGAGCACGTCTCCGACAACGTGCTCGCCCTCATGGGAAAGCCCAGCCAGGACGTGTACCAGCAGTTCTGCGACGCCTTCACGCGCATCAACAGGCAGCTGGGCCTGGAGCAGTACGTGGTGCCCTACCTCATCTCGTCGCACCCCGGCTCCACCATGGACGACGCCATCGCCCTGGCCGAGGCCGTGCGCGACATGGGCTACATGCCCGAGCAGGTGAGCGACTTCTACCCCACCCCCTCCACGCTCTCCACGGTCATGTACTACACCGGGCTCGACCCGCGCACGATGCAGCCGATCTACGTGCCGCGCGACCCGCAGGAGAAGGCCATGCAGCGCGCGCTCATCCAGTACCGCGACCCCAAGAACTACGACCTGGTGCACAAGGCCCTCGTCAAGGCCGGCAGGCAGGACCTCATCGGCTACGACAAGCGTTGCCTCATCAGGCCGACGCGGCCCAAGGACGCCGGGCAGGCCGACAAGCCCGGCCCGGGCAAGCCCGCCCGCGCCCAGGGCGGCGGGCCCGCAAACGGCAAGGGCCCCAAGCGCGGCCGGGCAGGCAGGTAGGCCGCCGGGCTCCGCAGACGCGCGTGCCCCCGGCTGGGCCGGCGGATGGGCCGTGCGCCCCCTCGCCCGCGGGCACACGGCCCTTCAGGCGCGCGGCGCCAATCATTGCGTTTTCGCCATAATTGCCGTTTGCGCTGGTTGGAAGGCGCCGCAGGCGCGCCTGCGGTCTAAAGTAGGTCCGTTAGCACCGCACGCCGCGCCGCGTGCCCACCCCAGGCAGGAGAGGTTTTTCATGAAGCACCGTCTCACCCATACCCGCCGCATCGCCGCAATCGCCGTGAGCGCCCTGTGCGTCGCAGGCCTTTCGGGCTGCGGGTCGCAAAGCGCAAGCACCGACGACACCGAGACCACCGCGACCGTCGCCACCTCGTCGGGCCAGGCCGTGAGCGCCACCACCAGCACGACGAGCACCACCGAGACGGTGCCCACGCCCACCTTCGACTTCAGCAAGGGCATCGACGACGACGGCCACTGGGACGGCATCCGCGCCCTGGACTACGTCACCCTGTGCGACTACAGCAACATCGAGATTCCCTCCTCGGCCCTCGACGTGTCCGAGAGCGTGGAGAGCCGCATGGAGTCCATCACCTCCAACGCCGGCGTCGACGAGCTGACCGACGAGTGGGTGGCCGAGAACTTCTCGTCGTCGCACGGCTGGAACACCGTCGAGGAGCTGCGCGCCGGCCTCACCGAGACGTACCGCGAGGACGCCGAGAAGACCTACATCCAGAACTACATCGTGCAGAACTCCACCTTCTCCGAGGTGCCCGAGGCCATCGTCTCCTACCAGAGCGACTACCTGGTGTATCAGTACACCTACATGGCCAGCCAGTACAACTTCACGCTCGAGAGCCTCATCAGCATGATGTACGACTACTCCTCCTCCGACGAGCTCGTGGAGAACCGCTCCGACGACATCCAGAGCCAGTCCAAGATGTACCTCGCGTTCCAGGCCATCGCCGAGGCCGAGGGCCGCACCATCTCCGACGAGGAGCTTGAGAGCTACTTCGCCCACTACCAGGGCGTGAGCGACATCTCCGACTACGTGGAGCAGTACGGCAAGCCCTACCTCAAGATGACCGCCCTCATGGACCTGACGCTGCAGGACATCGTGGACGGCGCCACCGTCGTGGAGGATGACGACGCGAGCGAGGCCGGCACGGCCACCAGCGCCGACGCCGACTCCAAGGACGCGACTGACAAGGCAAGCACATCCACCAAGGCCGACACGACCGCCAGTGCCGACGCCGACGCAAGCGCCAAGGACGCAACCGCAAGCACGTCCACCAAGGCCGCAAGCGACAGCTCCACGGCCACGGCCGCGAGCGCGTCCGCCTCGTCCAAGTAGCCTGCGCACCCCGCGCACGGCAGGTTTTCGGCACGCACAGGGCGTCCCTTCGGGGGCGCCCTTTTCTTTTCTTTGCGATGATGAGAATTTGACACAGCGCAAGCCCCGGGGAAGGCGGCTGCGGCCCTACAATGCTTCTTCGTGCACCGACCCCGAAGAGTACGTCCGAGAGGAGTGAGAGTTGGAAGTTCCACTGGTTGACCTTGTAGGCATCTGCAAGGAGTTCGACGGCAACACCATTCTCAACGATTACAACCTGTCAATCAAACAGAACGAGTTCGTGACCCTGTTGGGCCCGTCTGGCTGCGGAAAGACGACGCTTCTGCGATGCATCGCGGGCTTCGAGCATCCCGACTCCGGCAAGATCCTCTTCGAGGGCAAGGACATCACCTCGCTGCCGGCACACAAACGCCAGCTCAACACGGTATTCCAGAAGTATTCGCTCTTCAGCCACATGACCGTGGCCGAGAACATCGCCTTCGGCCTCAAGATCTCGAAGAAGAGCAAGAAATACATCGCCGACAAAGTGGAATACGCCCTCAAGCTCGTCGACCTCGACGGGTTCGGCTCGCGCATGCCCAACCAGCTCTCGGGCGGCCAGCAGCAGCGCGTCGCCATCGCCCGCGCCATCGTCAACGAGCCCAAGGCGCTCCTGCTCGACGAGCCGCTCTCCGCGCTCGACCTCAAGCTGCGCCAGGACATGCAGTACGAGCTCATCCGCCTCAAGAACGAGCTGGGCATCTCCTTCATCTTCGTCACGCACGACCAGGAGGAGGCGCTCACCATGTCGGACACGGTCGTGGTCATGAACCAGGGCCGCATCCAGCAGATGGGCACCCCGCAGGACATCTACAACGAACCCACCAACGCCTTCGTGGCGGGCTTCGTGGGCGACTCCAACATCATCGACGCCGTCATGCTGCAGGACAAGCAGGTGGCGCTGTGCGGCGCGCGCTGGGAGTGCGTCGATACCGGCTTCGGCACGAACCGCCCGGTAGACGTCGTCATCCGCCCCGAGGACGTGGAGTACGTCGAGCCCGAGCGCGGCATCGTCAGGGGCGTCGTGAGCCACATCATCTTCAAGGGCGTCCACTGGGAGATGGAGGTGGAGGCAGGCGGCTTCACCTGGCTCGTGCAGTCCACCCAGATGACCCCCGTGGGCACCGAGGTGGGCATCTACGTGCGCCCGGAGAACATCCAGGTCATGCACAAGCCCCAGACCGAGGACGAGGAGGCCCTCGTCAATGAGTAGCCTCGACAAAAAGGAGCCTCCCGCCGGGGCAGGCGCCGGGGCGGCCGCCGTGGCGCTCAAGCCCCGCACCAAGCGCGCCACCAGGTCGAACCTGCTGCGTCAGCTGCTCGCGGGCCCCTTCATCATCTGGATCGTCATCTTCACCGTGGTGCCGCTCGCGCTCATGTTCTCGCGCGGCTTCACCACCAAGGACGGCGCCTTCACGCTCGACAACATCGCCGCCATCGCCAACCCCATCTACCTGAAGGCGCTGGTGCTGGCCCTGGAGCTGTCGCTCGTGGCCACGGTGGTGTGCCTGCTGCTCGCCTACCCGCTCGCGCTCATCCTGCGCGGCATGAAGCACGGCTCGGCCGGCGCCATCGTGTTCATCTTCGTGCTGCCCATGTGGATGAACTCGCTGCTGCGCACCATCGCCTGGCAGTCGCTGCTCGAGAAGGAAGGCGTCATCAACGGCATCCTGGGCGCGCTGGGCCTGCCCGGCATCGGCATCATCAACACGCCGGCCGCGGTGGTGCTGGGCATGGTGTACAACTACCTGCCCTTCATGGTGCTGCCGCTCTACAACGCCCTGGCCAAGATCGACGACGACATCATCGACGCCTCGCACGACCTGGGCGCGGGATTCTGGCCTACGCTGCGCCACGTGCTCGTGCCCCAGAGCGTGGCGGGCATCGTGAGCGGCATCACCATGGTGTTCGTGCCCTCGCTCACCACCTTCGTGGTGTCCGACATCCTGGGCGGCGGCAAGGTGGCCCTCATCGGCAACCTCATCGAGCAGCAGTTCACGGTGAGCTACGACTGGAACACGGGCGCGGGCCTGTCCATCGTGCTCATGGCGTTCGTCCTGGCGAGCATGGCCATCATGAACGCCTTCGACAAGCAGGGCGAAGGGAGGCTGATGTAGCGTGAAGAAGTTCGGCTCCAAGCTCTACCTCGGCCTCATCCTGCTGTTCCTGTACGCGCCCATCGTCACGCTCATGGTGCTGAGCTTCAACTCCTCCAAGAGCCGCGCGGTGTGGGGCGGCTTCACGCTCGACTGGTACTCCGAGATGTTCGAGTCGTCCAAGATCATGGGCGCGCTCTACAACTCGCTCACCATCGCGCTCATCTCGTCGGTGGTGGCCACGCTCATCGGCGTGCTCGCCTGCGTGGGCATCCAGTCGATGCGCAAGGGCACGCGCACCTTCTGGCTCACGCTCAACAACGTCCCCATGCTCAACGCCGACATCGTGACGGGCCTGTCGCTCATGATCAGCTTCGGCGCCTTCGGCATCTCGCTGGGGTATGGCTCCATCCTGGTGGCGCACATCGCCTTCTGCATCCCCTACGTCATCCTGAGCGTCATGCCCCGCATGAAGACGGCCTCGGCCGGCACCTACGAGGCGGCGCAGGACCTGGGGGCAAGCCCGGTGAAGGCGTTTGTCAAGGTGGTGCTGCCCGAGCTCATGCCCGGCATCGTGGCAGGCTTTCTGCTGTCGTTCACGATGAGCCTGGACGACTTCGTCATCAGCTACTTCGTGCGCGGCCGTGGCGTGGACACCCTGTCCACCCTCATCTACACGCAGGTGAGGCGCGGCATCGTGCCGAGCATGTACGCGCTGTCCACGCTCATCTTCGTGGTGGTGCTCGTGGTGCTGCTCATTCAGAACTTCGCGCCCGGATGGCTCGAGAAGCGCGCCATCAAGCGCAAGGAACGCAAGGCAATCAAGGAAGAGAAGAAGCTCGAGGGGAAGGTGCTCTAACATGGCAATCTCACGTAGGAAGTTCATGGCGGCGGGGGCCGCGCTCGCAGGTACGGCGGCCATGGCAGGCCTTTCCGGCTGCGGCTCCGACGGCGGCTCCAGCAGCGACGGCTCGGCCAGCGACGACGCCGGCATGCTCTACGTCTACAACTGGGGCGAGTACATCGACGAGGACGTCGTCTCCATGTTCGAGGAGGAGACGGGCATCAAGGTGGTCTACGACACCTTCGAGACCAACGAGATCATGTACCCCATCATCGAGCAGGGTCAGACCGTCTACGACGTGGTGTGCCCCAGCGACTACATGATCGACAAGATGCGCAAGAACGGGCTGCTGGCCGAGATCGACTTCGACAACGTGCCCAACTACAAGTACATCGCCGACGCCCAGATCGAGACCTCCAAGCAGTTCGACCCCGAGAACAAGTTCAGCGTGCCCTACACCTGGGGCACCATGGGCATCCTGTACGACACCACGCGCGTGTCCGAGACCCCCACGAGCTGGAGCGTGCTGTTCGACGAGCAGTACAAGGGCGAGATCCTCATGCAGAAGTCGGTGCGCGACCTGCTGGCCGTGGGACTTCGCTACCTGGGCTACTCGCTCAACACCGACAACGCCGACGAGATCGCCGAGGCCCGCGACCTGCTCATCGAGCAGAAGCCCCTCGTGCAGGCCTACGTCATCGACCAGGTGCGCGACAAGATGATCGGCGGCGAGGCCATCCTGGGTTGCATCTACTCCGGCGAGTACCTCTACTGCAAGGAGGAGAACCCCGACCTGGCCTACGTGGTGCCCGACGAGGGCTCCAACGTGTGGGTCGACTCCTGGGTCATCCCGGCCAACGCCGAGAACAAGGCCAACGCCGAGAAGTGGATCGACTTCATGTGCCGCCCCGACATCGCGCTCAAGAACTTCGAGTACATCTGGTACGCCACGCCCAACACCGGCGCCCTCGAGCAGATCGAGGAGGACATCGCCAACGATCCCGGCGTGTTCCCCAGCGAGGAGGTCATCGAGCGCTGCGAGGTGTTCAACAGCCTCGACGCCGACGTGGAGAAGCTCTACACCGACGCCTACAACGAGATCCTCGCGGCGGACTAGTCACAAACGCCAGACAGGCTCACGGGCCACGAGAAGCCCCCGAGACGGCTGCTGCCCAGCAAGCCGCCCTCGGGGGCTTCTTTGGTAGTCGAGCAGTCGCTTGTCGAGGTTATCGTGCCCCTGCCCATCCACGCCGCCGAGGAGGCGCTCGACGTGGCCGCAGGCGCGACGGGCGAGGACTCCGGCGGTGTGATGGCCCAGCCGGAGTCGAAAAAAGGGCTGGCCCCGGAGAGGTTCCGGAGCCAGCCCTGAGCGATTATGCCGCATGTAGGCGCCGAATCGGCAGGCGCATGAAAGCAGGCGCGCCCCCTAGACCTTCTTCTCGAACTTCTCCTGGCACTTGGGGCAGGTGATGCGAATCTTGCCCGCGCCCTTGGGCACGCGGATCTCCTGCTTGCACTTGGGGCACTTGAGGTACTTGTGGTCCTTGTCGGCTGCCTTGGCAGCCATCTTCTGGCTCCTGCGGGCGGCCTGCTCGGCGGCCTGCTGGCTCGCGGCGCCAAAGCCCGCAAAGGGGTTCTTCACGTTCGAAAGATGCAGCTTCTCGGCCAGGGAGTGGCGCTTCTGCAGGTAGGCGGCGTTCTCGCGGCCGCGCGCGTCGCGGTTTGCCGAGAACATGCGGAAGTACGCGTAGATGATGGCGAGAAGGCCCAGGGTCGCGAAGGACGAGCCGAGGAAGATGGAGAGCACCAGCAGCACGACGGCCAGGATGAACACGTCGCGGGCGAGCTGGTCGGGCCCGTTGCGCCGGCTCATGAACTGGCGGTACTTCTCGGAGAGGTTCTGGGTGTTGAAAGCCATGGGGCGCATCCTTCTGGGCCGGTAAAAGGGCTCGGTCGGGGTGGTAGGGTACAAGCGTTTATATCCCCTGGCGTGCCCATCATGCGCGCGCCCTGCACTTTCCCGGCCTCTTCACGCTGAAAGCATACGTTGCTGAAGCAGGGCTAAAGCCACTCCACCCGGCCGGATCCGATGTGGTAGACAGCACCCACGACCTCGCACTCCCCCGCCTGCAGGGCGTCTGCGATGATCTGGTTGCGCTTGAGGACCTCCACCTGGTGCATGACGTGGAGCTTCTCGGCCTGACGGGGGTCGGCCTCGTCGCCCAGGATGGCGGCCACCTCGTCGGCCACCGTCTTGGCCACGCCGTCGGCCTGGCCGGTCATGGCCGCGTGCACAAGGCCGCAGTGCGTGTGGCCCAGCACCACCACGAGCGGCGCGCCCAGGTGCCCCACGCCATACTCCACGCTCGCCTCTTCCACACGGTCGATGAAGTTGCCGATGGAGCGCACCACGAACAGGTCGCCGAAGCACATCGAGAACGACACCACGGGCTGCACGCGCGAGTCCGAGCAGGCCACGATGACGGCGAAGGGATGCTGACCGTCGCGGATAAGGCCCTCGCGCTTCTCCTCGGAGTGCATCTCGTGGTCGTGAATGCCCTGCATGAAGAGGCGGTTGCCCTCCATGAGGCGCTCGCGCGCCTGAGCCGGCGTGCACCGGTGCGCACGGTGCGATGCCAGGTCCTCCTGGTCGAGGTCGTTCTCAAAGCTGACAAAACCCTGCTGCGCGTCTTCCATGGCCGCCTCCCGTATCGTGAACCCAACGGCTGTTCAGTTTACCCACGCCGCCCCGCCCGGCCTTCCCCGCCACAAAAAAGCAGGCCAGAGGAAATCCCTCCAGCCTGCTTAGACAAATCTATGCAACCCACCCACTCAGCACGCAGCAGGCCAGGTTCCGCCCCACTAAAAGCGGGTTCTGGCCTGCAAGGCGTCGGGAGGCGATGCGTACTAGATGTAC
>CAVEWV010000089.1:0-10733 GCA_963619535.1 Acutalibacteraceae bacterium
CAGGCCATCACGCGCGCCATCGCCGACCAGGCCCGCACCATCCGCATCCCCGTCCACATGGTGGAGACCATCAACAAGCTCGTGCGCGTGCAGCGCGCCCTGCTTCAGGAGCTCGGCCGCGAGCCAACCCCCGAGGAGATCGCCGAGAAGATGGAGATGACCCCCGAGCGCGTGCGCGAGATCCAGAAGATCTCGCAGGAGCCCGTGTCGCTCGAGACCCCCATCGGCGAGGAGGAGGACTCCCAGCTCGGCGACTTCATCGAGGACTCCCAGGCCGTCGTGCCGCCCGACGCCGCGAGCTTCTCCATGCTTCAGGAGCAGATCTCCCAGGTGCTCGACACCCTTGCCGAGCGTGAGCGCAAGGTCATCGAGCTGCGCTTCGGCCTGGTGGACGGCCACCCCCGCACCCTTGAGGAGGTCGGCAAGGAGTTCGGCGTCACGCGTGAGCGCATCCGCCAGATCGAGAGCAAGACGCTTGCCAAGCTGCGCCACCCCTCCCGCTCCAGCAAGCTCAAGGACTTCATGGAGGATTAAGCATGTGAAGGAGTTGTGAGGTACTGCAAACCTTGCAACTCCTTCTTGCATTAGGGCTCTAAACGGCTATAGTTATTCCTTGCAGTTGCAGAACTGACAAATGAATTCCCCGATAGCTCAATGGTAGAGCACTCGGCTGTTAACCGAGGTGTTGCAGGTTCGAGCCCTGCTCGGGGAGCCAGTTAATTTCATGGCCGCCTTCAAGCGGCCATTTTCATATTGCCCCCTTAGCTCAGCGGATAGAGCGTTCGCCTCCGGAGCGAAAGGCCGACGGTTCGAGCCCGTCAGGGGGCACCAGCAAATCGCGCCCGCAGTCTATTGCTGCGGGCTTTTTTGTGGCCTTTGCCGCTCACCCGCCACGCTCGCGCTCTTTTGGGGGAGCCTGCCTTTGAGCAGGGGCGCTGTGCTACCATCAACGCTTGTTTGTTTGTGCGGGCATGCCCCGCGGTCCTATCCTCAGACCTTGTTTCGGAGGGCTAAGTTGCCTACTACGTCTGCAGCCGCTGCCTCGACATCGGGCGTTGCGATCGACGCCCAGGGGCGCAGGCAGATTCGCAAGAGCACCGTCTTCATCCTCAAGCAGCTCGTGACGCGCGATTTCAAGCTCAAGTACCGCCGCAGCGTGCTCGGCGTGGTGTGGAGCGTCCTCAACCCGCTCCTCATGATGGCGGTCCTCACGCTCGTCTTCTCCAACATGTTCCGGTTCAACATCGAGAACTACCCGGTGTACCTCATCCTGGGCATGACCATGTTCTCCCTCATGAGCGACGCCACCAACGCCGGCATGCTCTCCATCATCGACTCGGCGCCGCTGCTCAAGAAGGTGCGCATCGAGAAGATGGTGTTCCCCTTGGAGAAGGTCTTCTTCTCGTTCGTGAACTTCCTCTTCTCGTTCATCGCGGTCTTGGGCGTGATGCTGTTCTTCCGCATCCAGCCCACGCCGTGCATGCTCGCCCTGCCGCTGCTGCTCGTCTACGTCTTCCTGTTCTGCGCGGGCATCTCGCTTCTCCTGAGCGCCCTCACCGTCTTCTTCCGCGACGTGATCCACCTCTGGGGCGTCGTCATCACCGCCTGGAACTACCTGACGCCCGTCTTCTGGCCCGAGACCTACATCGATCAGCTCTCGGGCGGCATGCAGCAGCTCCTCATGACGGTGGAGCACCTCAACCCCATGTACTACTACCTGTCGTACATGCGTCAGATCATGATGTACGGCACCATGCCCGACCTGCAGTTCAACCTGATGTGCCTGCTCTTTGCCGTCGTGACCTTTGCCGTGGGCCTGCTCGTCTTCCGCAAGACCCAGCGCAAGTTCATCCTCTATATCTAAACGGGGGACCCATGTCTGATTCCACGCCCCGCCCCGCCACGCCCGCTTCCCCTGAGCCCATCGTCGTCGTCGAGCACGTCAACATGGTGTTCAACATGGCCTCGGAGCGCCTCAACAGCCTGAAGGAGTACTTCCTGGCCCTCGTGAAGGGCAAGCTCATGTTCAAGGAGTTCCGCGCCCTGAACGACATCACCTTCACGGTCAACCGCGGCGACGTCTTCGGCCTGGTGGGCACCAACGGCTCGGGCAAGTCCACCATGCTCAAGATCATCGCCGGCGTGCTCGAGCCCACGAGCGGGTCGTGCCGGGTCAACGGCACCATCGCACCCCTCATCGAGCTGGGCGCGGGCTTCGACTACGAGCTCACGGCGCGCGAGAACATCTACCTCAACGGCGCCCTGCTGGGGTACTCGAAGGCCTTCATCGACGAGAACCTCGACGACATCGTCGACTTCGCCGAGCTGCGCGACTTTCTCGACGTGCCGCTCAAGAACTACTCCTCGGGCATGGTGGCCCGCATCGCGTTCGCCATCGCCACGGCCACCAAGCCCGACCTGCTCATCGTCGACGAGGTGCTGTCGGTGGGCGACTTCCTCTTCCAACAGAAGTGCGAGGAGCGCATCAGCCGCCTCATCTCCGACGACCATGTGACCGTCCTCATCGTGTCGCACTCCACCGAGCAGATCGAGCGCCTGTGCCATCGCTGCGCCTGGATCGAGAAGGGCCAGCTGCGCATGGTGGGCGACGCCATGGAGGTCTGCACCGCATACCGCGCCCTGGGCCAGTAGCCCCATGGGTGCGACGGCAACCGCCTGCTTCGCGGCGGACGGGCAGGGCGGGGTGGGGGAGCCTCCCTTCTTCAGCATCGTCATGCCCTGCTACGGGGTCGAGGCGTATATCGACAAGGCCCTGGAGTGCGTGCGGGCCCAGACGGAGGGCTCCTGGGAGCTCATCGTCGTCGACGACGCAACCCCCGACGCGTCGGCCCGCATCGCGCAGGAGTTCGCGCGGCGCGACCCTCGCGTGCGCGTGGTGCACCATGAGCGCAACGCCGGGCTCTCGCAGGCTCGCAACACCGGCCTGGCGCAGGCCCGGGGGCACTACGTGTGGATCTGCGACCCCGACGACACCTACGAGCCCGACCTGCTTGCCCGCGCGCGGGCCTGCCTTGAGCGCACGCTGGCCGACGTCTGCCTCTTCGGGTTCTGTGAGGAGTACTACGACGAGCGCGGCGCCTTCATGTACAGCCACGACCTGCCCCTGCAGGAGGCGGACTACCCTCGCCCGCAGGACTGGCACGCCATGGTCATAGACCTGGAGACCTCCACGCATTTCGGCTACGCCTGGAACAAGGTCTACCGTCGCAGCCTCATCGAGCGCGAGGGGCTCACCTACGAGAGCACCCGCCTCATCGAGGACCTCCTCTTCAACGCGGCGTTCTTCAACGCGGCCACGGGCGTCGCCGTGCTCGGCGGCATGCCCTACCACTACGCGAAGCGCCGGGGCACGAGCCTCACCAACGCCAACGCCTATGGGGCGCGCGAGTACTTCGACGTGCACCGCAGGCGCATCGAGTGTCTACGCGGGCTCTTCGTGGACTGGGACGTCTTTTCGCCGGACACGCGCGAACGGCTCGCGGGGCTCTATGGGCGCTTCGTCCTGTCGGCCTTGGAGCGCTCGTTCTATCCCCAGGAGGGCATGTCGGCCTCGTCGCGCCTGGCCTGGGCGCGCGAGATCCTGGACGAGCCGCTTTCCTGCGAGCTGCTGCCGTGCGCCCGCGCCCAGGGAAGCCGGGCGCTCGACGTCAGCCTCTCGGTGCTGCGCCAGCGCAGCGCCCGTGCGGCGCTCGGCCTTGCGCGTCTCGTTTACCTTGTCCACACGAGGGCCTACGGCACCTTCACGCGCCTGCGGTCGGGGAGATGAGTACCACCATGGAGCAGATGCGCCCCATTCTCAGCGTCGCCATGCCCTGCTACAACGTGAGCGCCTACATCGAACGGGGGCTTGGCTCCTTCGACGACGCCCGCCTGGAGGGCCGTGTGGAGGTGCTCATCGTCAACGACGGCTCCACCGACGATACGCCCGCGCTTGCCCGGGCGTTCTGCGAGCGGCGCCCCGCCGTGTTCAGGATCATCGACAAGCCCAACGGGGGGCACGGCTCTGCCGTCAACGCCGGGCTCGCCCAGGCCCGGGGCACATATTTCCGCGTGGTGGACGGTGACGACTGGGTTGATACCGACGAGCTGTGCGCCTTGCTCGACCACCTTGGGTCCGCAAGCTCCGACCTGGTGGTGGACGTGAAGACCGAGGTGGACATGGCCACCATGGAACCCCGCGTGTTCATGCCCCCCGCCGAGCTTGCCGCCTGCGGCCAGCGCCAGGCCGAGGAGCTCTTCGCCCTGGACGCCTTCGCGCCCTTCGTCATGATCCACACGCTCACCTGTCGCACCGACTACCTGCGCTCCATCGGCTTCAGGCTCTTGGAGAAGACGTTCTACGAGGACTTCGAGTACGTCGTCAAGGCGACGCTCGATGCCTCGACCGTGGAGTTCGTGGGCTGCCGTGTCTACCAGTACCTCGTGGGCAACGCATCGCAGAGCGTGGCCGACGAAAGCTACGTGCGCCGCTTCGACGACCACACGCGCGTCTGCACCACCCTTATGGAGCTCTTGAGCGCGCGTTCCGCGCAGCTGAGCCCAGCCCGGCTCGCCTACCTGGAGCGCCGCTGCGCGCTTCTGAGCAACACGCACCTCAACATCGCCCTCATCTTCGACAAGGACCGCCGCCGCGGCCTGCGCCGGGCCCGCGAGTACATGGGATACCTGCGCTCCTGCGCGCCCCAGGTCGCGCAGGCCTGCCACGGCCACTACCGCAAGGCGATGATTCTTCACTTTCTCGGTATAGACAGCCAGAAGAAGCTCGACAGCCTGAAGGGGTAGTCATATAATGCAGCGACCCTTTAAGAGCGGTACCGTGAGACCGCCAAGGAACATCAGCGAAATAGTGCTCGCGTTATGAATGCTAGAGCGTCCGATGCCTTAAGGGTGTTGGGCGCTTTTTTCATGAAAGGAGCGTGGGGTGGCAGAAGAACTCAAGCCAAAGGCCGTCGTCATGGACGAAGCGGCCGTCTCGCGGGCGCTCACGCGCATCGCGCACGAGATTCTTGAGGCCAACGGGGGAGCGAAGGACCTGGCCATCGTGGGCATCGTCACGCGCGGGAAGGACCTCGCCGAGGACCTGTGCGAGCGCATCGAGGCCATCGAGGGCGTGCGCCCGGCCTTGGGGTCGCTCGACATCAGCCTGTACCGCGACGACTTCGGCACGCGCATCGCGCCCGTGCTGCACGGCACCTCCCTGCCGTTCAGCCTCGAGGGCAAGACGGTCGTGCTGGTCGACGACGTGCTCTTCACGGGCCGCACCATCCGAGCGGCGCTGGACGCCCTCATGGACTATGGCCGCCCGGCCGCCGTGCGCCTGGCCGTCGTGGTGGACCGCGGGCATCGCGAGCTGCCCATCAGGGCCGACTATGTGGGCAAGAACGTCCCCTCCTCGCACAACGAGACGGTGCACGTCTGCCTTGAGGGCTATGACGGCAAGACCGCCGTCGAGATTTGGGACGCCCAGGACTGGGCCCGCGTGAAGGCGGCCCGTCACGAAGGGGGCAAGACGTGCTAAGCGTGCGCAACCTCATCAACACCACCCAGCTCACCTGCGACGACATCGAGCAGATCCTCGACACGGCGCACACCTTCGAGGAGGTCAACTCCCGCACCATCAAGAAGCTGCCCACGCTGCGCGGCCGCACGGTGGTCAACCTCTTCCTCGAGCCCTCCACCCGCACGAAGAGCTCCTTCGAGCTCGCCTGCAAGCGCCTGGGCGCCGACACGCTCTCCATCGCCGGGTCGTCGAGCTCGGTGGTCAAGGGCGAGTCGCTCGTCGACACGGTGAAGACCCTCGACGCCATGGGCGTGGACATGTACATCTGCCGCGCCAAGAACGCCGGCACCCCCAACATCGTGGCCGCCACCTCCCCGGCGCGTGTGGTCAACGCCGGAGACGGCAAGCACGCCCATCCCACGCAGGCCCTTCTCGACCTGTACACCATCCGCAAGCGCCTGGGCCGCATCGAGGGCCTGCGCGTGGGCATCGTGGGCGACTGCCTGCACTCCCGCGTGGTGGGTTCGCTGGCGCCGGCCCTCGTGAAGATGGGCGCGCAGGTCACGCTCATCGGCCCCGGTCCCTTCATGCCAGCGCGCCCCGACGTGCTGGGCGCCTCGTGCACCCACGACCTCGACGCCATCCTGCCCAGCCTGGACGTGGTGTACATGCTGCGCGTCCAGCAGGAGCGCATGGAGGGTGCCACCATCCCCTCCACGAGGGACTACTCCATGCTCTTCGGCCTCGACGAGCGCCGCGCCAAGCTCATGGCGCCGCACGCCGTGGTCATGCACCCCGGCCCCATCAACCGCGGGGTCGAGATGTGCTCCGAGGTGGCCGACGCCGCCAACTCTCTCATCCTCAGCCAGGTCAACGCAGGCGTGAGCGTGCGTATGGCCGTCATCTATCTTCTTCTCGGAGGTGAAGGCAATGCTGTTGCTTAAAGGCGGACATGTCGTCGACCCCCAGGTCGACCTTGACGCCGAGCTGGACGTGCTCGTCGGCGACGACGGCAAGATCTGCCAGGTCGCGGCGGGCATCGAGGCGCCGCAGGGCTGCGAGGTGCTTGACCTTGCGGGCAAGTACGTCATTCCCGGACTCGTCGACATCCACGTGCATTTTCGCGACCCGGGCCTTGAGTACAAGGAGACGGTCGAGGGCGGCTGCCGCTCGGCTGCCAAGGGCGGCTACACCGACGTGTGCACCATGCCCAACACCAAGCCCGTCTGCGACGACGCGCCCGTCGTGGCCTATCAGCTGGCAAAGGCTGAGAAGGCCGGCCTTGCGCGCGTGCACCCCATCGGCGCCATCACCAAGGGCGAGGCCGGCGAGAGCCTGGCCGAGATAGGCAACCTCGCCAAGGCCGGCGTGTGCGCCTACTCCGACGACGGCCGCGGCGTGCAGTCCGCCGGCATGCTGCGCACGGCGATGGACTACATCGCCCCGTTCGACCGCGTCGCCATCAGCCACTGCCAGGACGAGTCGGTCGTGGGCAAGGGCGTCGTCAACGAGGGCGTCGTCTCGAGCCGCCTGGGCCTGGCCGGCTGGCCCGCCCAGGGCGAGGAGGTGCAGGTCGGCCGCGACATCCTGCTCTCCGAGCTCACGGGCTGCCCCCTGCACATCGCCCATGTCACCACGGCGCACGCCGCCGACATGGTCACGCAGGGCAAGCAGCGCGGCGTCGAGGTCAGCTGCGAGGTCTGCCCGCACCATCTGTTCCTGTGCGAGGACGACATCACCGACGACTACGACACCAACTTCAAGATGAACCCGCCGCTGCGCACCCGCGAGGACATGCTTGCCCTGCAGGAGGCGCTGTGCGACGGGCGCATCGACTGCGTGGTGAGCGACCACGCCCCCCATGCGGCGCACGAGAAGGCGCTCGAGTTCGAACTCGCCCCGTTCGGCATCGTGGGCCTGGAGACCGAGCTGCCGCTCATCCTGACCCACCTGGTCAAGACCGGCAAGATGACCTGGCGCCGCCTCGTGGAGGCCATGTGCGTCCGCCCGCGCCAGATCTGCCGTCTGGGCCGGGTGGCCGTCGAGGAGGGCTGCGAGGCCACGCTCACCGTCGTGGACCCCTCGGCCCCCTTCACCGTGACGGCCGACTTCCTGGAGTCCCGGGCGAAGAACTCGCCCTTCATCGGCTGGGAGCTTGCCGGCCGCGCCATGTATGCCTTCGTCGAGGGCAAAGCTATCCTTGCTAACGGAGAGGTGGTTTCCCAGTGAACCCTTTGATTGATGACGGCTCGACCCCCAAGGCGCTGCTCGCCCTTGAGGACGGCAGCGTGTTCGAGGGCCTGTCGTGCGGAGCCGAGGGCGAGACCTTCGGCGAGGTCGTGTTCAACACCTCCATGGTGGGCTACCAGGAGATCGTGAGCGACCCGTCCTACGCCGGCCAGATCGTGACGCTGACTTACCCGCAGGTGGGCAACTACGGCGTGTGCGAGGAGGTCATGCAGTCCCCCGAGCTCTACCTGCGCGGCCTGGTGGTGCGCGACATGTGCCGCACGCCCAGCAACTGGACGAGCAAGGGCAGCCTGCCGGAGCTCCTGCGCGCCCACGGCGTCGTCGCCATCGAGGGCATCGACACCCGCGCGCTCACCCTCACCATCCGCGACAAGGGCGCCATGCGCGCCGCCATCTCCACCACCGACCTGGACCCCGAGAGCCTCGTGGCGCGCGTCCGCGCCTCCGAGCACATCTCCGAGCACAACTTCGTGCCCGACGTGTCGGCCAAGGAGGTGCGCTGCGTGCCCGCCCAGGGCGAGAGGCGCTTCCGCGTCGTGGCCTTCGACTGCGGCGAGAAGCAGGGCATCCTCGAGGGCATGACGAGCCGCGGCTGCGAGGTCACCATCGTGCCGTGGGACACCCCCGCCGAGAAGGTCCTGGAGATGGACCCCGACGGCGTGTTCTTCTCCAACGGACCCGGCGATCCCGAGCAGGTGGGCCCCACCGCCCAGGCCGCCCGCGCCATCATCGGCAAGAAGCCGGTCTTCGGCATCTGCCTGGGCAACCAGCTCATCTCCATCGCTGCCGGCTCTCAGATCGAGAAGCTGCCCTACGGCCACCACGGCGGCAACGAGCCGGTCATGAACCTGCTCACCGGCAAGGTCGAGATCACGGCCCAGAACCACAACTACGGCCTGGTCTTCAAGTCCATGGGCCCGATCGTGGCCGAGCTGTCCGGCGGCATCTCCGAGCACTTCGACGACCTGCGCGAGTGGAGCCGCCGCGGCATCGCCCCCGTGGTGCAGACCGCCCAGCTCGGCCGCGTGAGGCTCACCCACGTCAACCTCAACGACGGCACCCCCGAGGGCATCCAGTTCCTCGACGCGCCGGCGTTCTCCGTGCAGTACCACCCCGAGGCCTGCCCAGGCCCCCACGACTCTGCCTACCTCTTCGAGGCCTTCTGCCGCCTCATGGAGGGCAGGGACGACTATCTTGCCATCGACGTTCGAGAGGGGAGGCGCTTCTAGATGCCGAAGCGCACTGACATAAAGAAGATTCTCGTCATCGGCTCGGGCCCCATCGTCATCGGCCAGGCCTGCGAGTTCGACTATTCCGGCACCCAGGCCTGCCGCGCCCTTCGCGAGCAGGGCTACGAGGTCGTGCTGGTCAACTCCAACCCGGCCACCATCATGACCGACCCCGACACGGCCGACCGCACCTACGTCGAGCCCATCACGCCCGAGTCGGTGGAGCGCGTCATCGCCAAGGAGCGCCCCGACGCGCTGCTGCCCAACATGGGCGGCCAGACCGCGCTCAACTGCGCCGTCGCCCTGGGCGAGGCCGGCATCCTCGACAAGTACGGCGTCGAGACCATCGGCTGCGACGTCGAGTCCATCAAGGTGGGCGAGGACCGCAAGCTCTTCGCCGAGGCCATGGCCGACATCAACCTCGAGGTGGCGCGCTCCGGCTTCGCCTACTCCATGGCCGACGCCGAGAACATCGTCGCCGAGCTGGGCTTCCCCGTCGTCATCCGCCCCTCCTTCACCCTGGGCGGCGCCGGCGGCGGCGTGGCCTACGACATGGCGGGCCTGCGCGAGATCGTCTCGCAGGGCCTGGAGCTGTCCCCGGCCCACGAGGTGCTCGTCGAGGAGAGCATCGAGGGCTGGAAGGAGATCGAGATGGAGGTGATGCGCGACTCCGCAGGAAACGGCATCATCATCTGCTCCATCGAGAACCTCGACCCCATGGGCGTGCACACCGGCGACTCCATCACCGTGGCCCCCGCCCAGACCCTGACCGACGTGGAGCTGCAGCGCCTGCGCGACTACTCCCTGGCCGTGCTTGAGCGCGTCGGCGTCGCCACCGGCGGCTCCAACGTCCAGTTCGCCGTGAACCCCGACAACGGCCGCATCATCATCATCGAGATGAACCCCCGCGTGAGCCGCTCCTCGGCGCTCGCCTCCAAGGCCACGGGCTTCCCCATCGCCAAGGCCGCCGCGCTTCTGGCCGTGGGCTTCACGCTCGACGAGATCCTCAACGACATCACGCGCATGACGCCCGCGTGCTTCGAGCCCTCCATCGACTACTGCGTCGTGAAGGTCCCCCGCTTCGCCTTCGAGAAGTTCAAGGGCACCGACGAGACCCTCACCACGCGCATGAAGTCGGTGGGCGAGGTCATGGCCATCGGCCGTACCTTCGAGGAGGCCCTGCAGAAGGCCATGCGCTCCCTTGAGCTGGGCCACGACGGCCTGGGCGCCGACGGCAAGGACGACTTCGACGAGTCGCGCTTCCGCGAGCTTTTGAGCCGCCCCACCCCCGAGCGCATCTACTACGTGGCCGAGGCCCTGCGCCGCGGCTGGAGCGTCGAGGACGTCCACAACCTCAACGGCATCGACCCCTGGTTCCTCGACCGCATCCTCGACATCGTGAAGGCCGAGAAGGTCATCGCCGCCAAGGGCCTCGCAGGCCTTGACGCCACCACGATGAGGCAGGTCAAGGCCATGGGCTTCTCCGACCGCCAGGTGGCGTGGCTGTGCGGCTCCGACGAGGACACCGTGCGCGCCCAGCGCAAGGCCCTGGGCGTCGTGCCCAACATCAAGACGGTGGACACCTGCGCCGGCGAGTTCCCCGCGCGCACGAGCTACCACTACAAGACCTACGAGGGCCAGGGCGTCTCTGAGTTCCACGAGGCTGACAAGCCCCGCGCCATCATCCTGTCGGCCGGCCCCAACCGCATCGGCCAGGGCATCGAGTTCGACTA
>CAVEWV010000090.1:0-10651 GCA_963619535.1 Acutalibacteraceae bacterium
TGGCCACGGGGTACCACTCAAGCGCGGCCTTCTCGCACTTGGCGCACAGGTCGTGGGCGCTCTCCTCGTGCACCAGGTCGGTGGAGTAGGCGCCGGTCTTGCGCACCATCTCCTCCAGACGGTAGGGGTTGTCCAGGATGGGGCAGGGGCGCAGGTAGTTGCCGTCGAAGGGCTGCTCGTCGTGGTAGGCCATGAAGAGGGGCGAGCGCAGGGCGTCGAGCAGGCTCACGTCGTGGATGTTGACGTTGGCGTAGTGGGCGAACACGCAGGGCTCCACGTCGCCGCGCGCGTTGATGTGCAGGTAGCGGCGGCCACCGGCGATGCAGCCGCCCACGAACTCGCCGTCGTTCCAGAAGTCGAGCGTGAAGAGCGGCTTGGTCTGGCGCATGGAGCGGATGTGGCGGTACAGGGCCGCGCGCTGCTCGGCGCTGGCCATGAGGTCGGTGGGGGCGTCGGTGCCCACGGGCATGTAGGTGAAGACCCAGCAGAAGAGCGCCCCCTGCTCGATCATCCAGTCGAAGTACTCCTCCGTGCACACGGCCGAGGCGTTCTGGCTGGTGAAGCAGGTGGAGACGCCGAAGGGCAGGCCGTTCTCGCGCAGCAGCTCCATGCCGCGCATGATGCGCTTGTAGGTGCCCTCGCCGCGGCGGGCGTCGGTGGTCTCCTCGAAGCCCTCGGCGCTGATGGCGGGGATGAAGTTCTTGACCTCGATCATGTCCTGGCAGAACTTCTCGTCGATGAGCGTGGCGTTGGTGAAGCACAAAAACGTGCAGTCGGAATGCTTGCGGCATAGCGTGATGAGGTCGTCCTTGCGCACGAGCGGCTCGCCGCCCGTGTAGATGTAGACGTGCACGCCCAGCTCTTTGCCCTGGCAGATGATGGAGTCGATGTCCTCAAGGGTCAGGTTGAGCTTATGGCCGTAGTCGGCCGCCCAGCAGCCCGTGCAGCGCAGGTTGCAGGCGCTCGTGGGGTCGAGCAGGATGGCCCAGGGGATGTTGCAGCCGTATTTGGCGCGCGATTTCTCCTGCTTGGACCAGGCCAGGATGTTGGAGTCCACCACGAAGGTCTTGAGCAGGTCGTTCACCACCTTCGGGTTGAGGCGCGTCACCTTGAGGAGCAGCTCGTACCAGTTGCTGCGGCTGTCGATGGCGTCGGTGAAGGCCTTGCGCTGCGTGGGGAAGATGCTGGCCGGCACGTACTTGTTGATGGCCTCCATGGCCTTGGGCATGTTCTGCTCGGGGTTGGCCAGGAGGTAGTCGATTGCGGCGTTGAGTGCGGTGCGCTTGATGGAATCTGCTGCGTTCACGGGTGTCCTCTCCTTTGTACTTAATCCGCACACTGGGGATGTCCTTGAGATAATCCACAGTTGTTGAAAATGCGGATTCCACCCGTCCCGCGGACTTATTCATGCAGTTCATGGCCAGTTTTTGCCAAGGTGTTTCTTACTACTCACCCGAGCGAAATTGGGTAGGAGCGAGTGGGACAAAAACAGGGCGACCCGCCCGGGGAGTCCCGGACGAGCCGCCCTTGTCGTGCGTTCGTGGTCGCGTTCGGTTGCGGCCTCGTGCGCGGCCCGCTGCGCGCTTAGGCGCTCAGGTGCACGTGCTCGTCGGCGGCAAGCTCGCCGGTGGCGGCGAACTGGCCGGCCATCATGCCCTGCGTCTCGGCGAAGGACAGGCTCTGGCCCGCGATGCTCGTGAAGTAGCTGTAGCCGAAGCGGCAGCCCGAGCAGTTGCCGGCGGCGAAGAGGCCCTTGACGGGGCGGAAGTCCTCGCCCAGCACGCGGCTGTTCTCGTCCACCACCAGGCCCGAGGTGGTCACCATGACCACACCGATCTCCTTGGTGCCGCAGTAGGCGTAGTAGGGCGGATTCTTGAGGGGCAGCATGAGGCGGGCGTCCTTGCCGAAGTCCTCGTCGCAGCCCTTCTCGCACAGCTCGTTGTAGCGCTCGATGCTGGCCACGAAGTTCTCGAGCGCCTCGCCGGTGTAGCCCAGATACCCGCCGAGCGTCTCGAAGTCGTCGGCCGCGTAGAGGGAGGCGCCGCCCATCGAGGCCTTGTCGCCGCCGCCGGCAGCGCCCTGCCCGGCCGCGTCGGCGTCCGAGCCGCTCGCGAACTCGCCTGCCAGGTGCGAGGCGTAGGCGGCGTCCATGCTTTCATGCAGGGAGTCGAAGCCCTGGTTGGCGTAGTCGTAGCTCATGTGGCCCAGCGGCTGGGCCTTGAGCAGGGTCTCCACGTCGCTGTCGAACACCGTGGAGATGATGCCCGCGGGCTGGTAGGCGCCGGGCATGGCCATGAGCTCGGTGGAGCCGAAGGCCTCGTTGGAGTAGCGCTTGCCGTCGGCGTTGATCCACAGGGCCGCGGTGGCGCCGATGGGGTCGGTGGGGGAGTCGCAGGGGTACCAGTAGGCGCCGTCCATGGTGGACATGCACGGGTCCAGGCGGCCGCCGGCCCAGTAGCCCATCTTGATGCCCTGGCCGTCGCGCCCGGCGCCCATGGCCGACACGGCGCCGTCGGCGGGCAGCAGGTACTGGATCTCGTTGAGCAGGTCCTTGCACATGGAGGCGTTGGTGGAGAAGTCGCCGGTGGCCAGGATGACGCCCTTTGCGGCGTTCACCTGCACGTAGCCGTCGTCGCGCTTGCCATAGGCGCCCGTGACGTTGCCGTCGGCGTCCTGGATGAGGCTGTAGCCGCTCGTGCCGTAGAACACCTTGCCGCCGGCCGCCACGGCCACGTCGATGCAGTTCTGCAACACGGTGGACTGGTACGAACCCAGGTTGGCGGTGCCGATCCAGCACTTGATGCCCGAGTAGCAGGTGGAGGTGTCGCCGTCGGTGGGCCACTGGCGGATGGTTATCTCAGACTTCTCCTCGTCGGAGAGGCAGTCGATGAGCCAGTCGAAGCACTCGCCGCAGTGCGTGGCGTAGTTGCGCACCAGGCCGGGGTTGGAGCGGTTGTTGGAGCGGATCTGCCAGTCGTTGAGGAACTCGACGGTGTCCACCTGGGGAACGCCCTGGTCGCCCAGGAACTTGGAGTTGATGTGGCCCACCTGGCCGCCGGCCAGGAAGCTCATGGAGTCCTCGGCCTGGTCCTCGAAGGCCGCGACGCTGACGCCCGCCTCGCTGGCCGCGCGCAGGGCCGTGCACCCCGCATGCCCCAGGCCGATGACAAGCACGTCGCAGTCGTAGGTCTCGACGACCTCGGAGGCGTCGGGGGCCGCGGGGGCCTGGCGCCACTCGGGGTCGTCCTTGGAGCCGCCGCCCATGGCGGGGCCTGCGGCGGGCGCGCCGCCCTCGGCCTCAGGCGCGGCCTCGCCCTCGGAGGGTGCGGCCTGGTCGGCCAGGGCAGGGCCTGCGATGGCGCAGAGCGACGTGACGCCCATGGCGGCCAGGCCGGCGTCCTTCACGAAGTTGCGGCGGGTGACGTTTTGCATGATCGTTCCCCTTTCAATCGGTTGCACATGGCTGCGCGCTGTGCGAGACGCAGTGCGCAGGACGCGCCCAGAGAGGCGCGCCGGTGCAGCCCACGCTAGCCCCTCGGCGTGCGCGGGGAAATACCCAATCATGGAGTATGGGTTCTGAGCTGGGGAAATGGCGGGATGACGGAAGAGCGGGGCGCTGGGGCGGCTTTTAGCGCGCGGCCTTTTGCATGCCGTCCACGATATCCATGAGCTCCTCGCGGGAGTGGATGTCGGTCTTCTGGTAGATGTGGCGGATGTGGGTGCGGGCCGTCTCGGTGCTCATGGAGAGCTGCGAGGCGATGCTCGAGGCGCTGCGGCCACGCACGAGGGGGACGAGCACCTCGCGCTCGCGCTCGGTGAGGCCGTAGGCGTGTGCGAGCTGCTCGCAGCGGGCGGTCAGGGCGTCCTCCCCCGAGGGGGCCGTGCCGGCCTGGCCGGCGGCCTCTGCGCCGGGAAGTGCGCGGCGCGGGAGGAACTCCACCACGATGAGGGCCGCCAGGGCCGCCATGATGACCACGTTGTAGGTGAGGAAGCCGGCCGTATCGGGCTCCACGACCAGGCCGACCTTCGTGGAGAGGGTGTTGGCCACGGTGAAGAGCGCCCAGCCCGCGCACAGGGTGATGGCCGGGGCGTTCTGGCGTGCGCCGTCTGGCCGTGAGGCGTCGGCACAGAGGTGGCAGCCGAGCATCCATATATAGATGAAGCCCACCATGCGCGCGCACCCCATGGCCACCATGCCCACGGGGATGCTCACCACGCCGAAGGTGCCCGAGAAGTACAGGGCGCAGGCGAGCATGGCGAGCACGGCGATGCGCATGCCGCCGAAGGCGTGGCGGAAGTCGACCACGAGCAGGCAGAAGAGCGCCACGAGCACGGCGCTTATCCCCACGGCGTTGGCCGCGATGAGGGCCATGAGGCCCGACGACTCCTCGGTGGCGTTGCCCACGCACTGCACCCGGCCCATGAGCAGGCCCCAGATGAAGATGCAGGCAAAGGAGAGCACGAGCGGGATGGCGGGGGCCAGGGGAGCGGGGGCGTCCTCGTCCTGGGGTGCGGTCTGGCTCGACATGGCGTCCTGGGCCGGCTCGACCTCGGCGCTGAGCGCCCCCACGCGCACGAGCAACAGCGGGCTTGTGGCTACGACGAGGGCGAGCACCACCATGCCCGCGATGTCTACCAGGGCGTTCTCGATGAGCAGGTCGAGCACGGTCTCGATGATGAACGCCAGGGCCAAGGCAAGCAACGTCCGCGGCACGCCGGCCGTGCACACCGCCTGCGCCCATAAGCCGAGTGTAACGACGGCGGCCAGCGTGAGAAGCGCGCCTCCCACCTCGCCAGCCCAGGAGGGCACGAGGGCGCAGTTGTCCAAGAAGAGCAGCACAAGGCCCGCCAGGCTCGCCAGGGCGAGCGCCACGCCCGCCGGCAGGCTCGCGTGCAGGCGGCGCTTGGAGAGACGCGCCGCGGCCGCCATGGCGGCGCCCGCCACCATGATGGGGATCCCGCCGCTCAGAGGGTCGGTGCCGATGCGCACGCCGAAGAGGTCGGCCGCGGAGAACGACGTGATGGAGCCGTCGAAGGTCCCCAGCGATATAAGGCAGCACGCAAGGCCGCAGGCCGTGAGCGCGAGCCAGCGCGGGTCGGTGCGCGATACAAGGTATTTGATGCTCGATGCCATCAAGGCCCCCGACTTCCCCCTCGGGTTTGTGCGTTGCCGGCCCATTATGCCGCAACGGGAGGGCCGCGCGGGCGGCAAGCCAGCGAATGCAGAGGGCCTGCGCGGGGTACCGGGCGGCGCGTGCGGTGCCGATCCAGGAGGGTGTGCGGCAAAAGGGCAGGTAGACGTGCGATACCCCGTGCAATCCCCCGATGTTGAGTAGGGCGCGTTCCCCCAGGTGGGAGGAGCCGAGGGCAAGCGGCACCGGGCAATTCGCCCCATCGCAGGGGATGGATGTTGGGAGGGGTCAGCGCACCATGGGGCCTGTCATGAGGCGGGCGACGCGGCCCGCCTTCAACCGCAAGCGGGCACGGCACGCACGCAAGGCAGGCAGGGCGAGGGGTTTGCGCGCCCGGCACACGCCCGCCCTGCGACGTCCGCCCCGCATCACCGAAAGGATGATAAGCCATGGCACTGACTTCCATGAACCGCCGCAGCTTCCTGCGCACCGCCGCGCTGACGGGCGCGGGCCTGGCAACCCTCAACGCAGGCGTCGCCCTGGCCGACGCGCCCGCCGAGGACGCCGAGGCCGACGAGGCTGCCGGGGAGGAATCCGCCGTCGCGAGCGTCCCGGGCAGCGGCGTGGTGGAGCCCGGCTCCATGTGCACGCGCGACGTGGACTATGTGCCCGCCGTGGGCGAGTACCCCGTGGGCGTGCCCCAGGGCACCCCGTCTGGCCTGGACTGGATGGCCGTGCCCGAGCCCATCACCGACATCTCCGAGGAGAAGACCGCCGACGTGGTCGTGGTGGGCGCCGGCATCACCGGCCTGGCCGCCGCCCGCGCCGCGGCCGAGGAGGGCGCGAGCGTCATCGTGATCGAGGCCACCGACACCTGGCAGACGCGCGGTCAGGACATCGGCACCATCAACTCCGAGTACCAGAAGGCCAACGGCCTGGAGTGCGACGCCGACGACATCAACCAGGTGTGCCTGGAGATGCAGAAGTATACCGGCAACCGCGCCAACCAGGCCCTCATGCGCACCTGGGCCAATCGCTCCGGCGAGGATTACGACTGGTGGTACAAGGACCTGCTGGAGCCCGCGGGCTACGGCATCGAGATTCCCCGTTGGCCCATGACAGAGCAGGAGTACGACCCGGTCGACGGCGAGTGGATCCCGCAGTTCGCCTTCCAGCAGGAGTTCACCGTGCCCGAGGGGCAGGAGGCCGGCTTCAACGGCGGCATGCCCGGCGCCATCGACCTGCTGGCCCAGGCATCCATCGACCTGGGGGCGGAGTTCGTCTTCAACACCCGCGCCCGCCAGCTCGTGCGCGGGGAGGACAACAACACCGGCCGCGTCACGGCCGTGATCGCCGAGGACGCCGACGGCAACCACGTCAAGTTCAACGCCAACAAGGGCGTCATCCTGGCCACGGGCGACTACGGCCACAACTACGACCTCATGAGCGTGTGGTGCCCGATGTACGCCGACATGGCCCGCGACCGCAACGTGTACGCCACCACCGCAAACCAGGGTGACGGCCACCTCATGGGCATGTGGGTCGGCGGCATGATGCAGGCCATCCCGCACCCCCACATGGCGCACGGCACCCCCGGTGACCAGGGCGCCTACCCGGGCCTGCTTGTCGACATCAACGGCCACCGCTTCACCAACGAGGACATTCCCGGCCAGAACTTCTCCAACATCGCCGAGCAGCAGCCGCGCATGGTGTGGTACCTCATCACCGACGCCAACTACCCCAACCACCTGCCCATGCAGCAGCCCGGCCACGGCGCCACGATGGAGTTCTCCGGCGACCTGGACGCCTGGAACGCAGCCGTCGCCACGGGCGACAAGGCCACCATCGAGGCCGAGATGGAGGCTCAGGGCATCACGGGCAACGTGGCCTGGAGCATCGAGGAGCTGGCCGAGGCCATCCACGTGGACGCCGCCGAGCTTGAGGCCACCATCGCCCGCTACAACGAGATGGTCGCCCAGGGCCGCGACGACGACTTCGGCAAGCAGGCCAAGCGCCTGTGGGCCGTGGACACGCTGCCCTACTTCTACTCCACGAGCTCCTGGAACTTCCTGGTGGTGATGGGCGGCCTGGAGACCACCACGAAGGCCGAGGTCATCGACCAGTTCGGCAACCCCATCCCGGGCCTGTACGCCGCGGGCAACGTGCAGGGCGGGCGTTTCGCGGTGGACTACCCCACCATCGTGTGCGGCATCAGCCACTCCATCTGCCTCACCTACGGCCGCATCGCCGGCACCGAGTGCGCCACCTGCGACCCCTCCATCACCGAGTACAAGAGCATCTACAGGGAGTGGAAGCAGGACCAGGCCGCCCAGACTGCCGCCGCGGCCGACGAGGCCGCCTCGGTGGAGTACGCCGACGGCACCTACGAGGCCACCGGCTCGGGCATCGGCGGCGACGTGCCGGTGACCGTGACCGTCGAGGGCGGCAAGATCGCCTCCGTGGAGGTGGGCGACAACTCTGAGACGCAAGGCATCGGCTCCAAGGCTATCGAGTCCCTGCCCGACGCCATCGTGGCCGCCAACGGCACCACCGGCGTTGACGCCGTGAGCGGCGCCTCCGTCACGAGCGGCGCCATCTTCACTGCCGTGGAGGACTGCCTGGCCCAGGCGAGCAAGTAAGCACGCGGCGACTGAAGACCGACTGTTGCGCGGGGTTCGCAGGGAAGACCTTGCGGGCCCCGCGCGTGCGTGCGGGGGAGTGCGTGCGTGCGGGGCTTCGCGCGGGCGCGGGGGTGGGGTTTGGATAGCGTGCGGGACCCGTGTGCGTACGGCAAAGTCTCGTCAGGCCCTCCTGTCGTATACTTCGAGCGACTTGCGATGGCGGGAAAGGGTTTACACATGGCGAGGACGGTCTCGATAGGCGCTCAGGGCTTTGCCGAGCTGCGCGAGCGCGGCTACTTCCTTGTGGACAAGACCCAGTTCATCTCCGACTGGTGGCGTTCGGCCGACCAGGTCACGCTCATCTGCAGGCCCAGGCGCTTCGGCAAGACGCTCAACATGAGCATGGTGGAGTGCTTCTTCTCCAGCCGCTATGCAGGCAGGGCAGACCTGTTCGAGAACCTCGCCGTGTGCGACGATGCGGAATTATGGCGCGAGCAGGGCGTTTGGCCCGTCATTTCCCTTTCGTTCTCGGCAGCAAAGGGGCCGTCGGCCGAAGCCGTCATGCGCCGTATATGCGAGCAGCTCGCACAAGCCTGGCGCCAGCATGCCGACGAGATAGACCCTACGCGCACAGGGGAGGCAGAGCGGGACATCCTCGCAGGTAGGACGCCCTATTTCGACGTGCTTTCCGCCCCGAGCGCGCTGTCGCGCCTCTGCGAGCTGCTCCAGGCCTCGACGGGCCGGCGCTGCATTGTCTTGCTCGACGAGTACGACACGCCCCTGCAAGAGGCCTGGACCGGCGGGTTTTGGGACGAGGTGAGCGAGTTCGTCCGCGCCTTGTTCAATGCGACGTTCAAGTCCAACCGCAATCTGGAGCGCGCGTTGCTCACGGGTATCACGCGCGTCGCGCGCGAGTCTATCTTCTCCGACCTCAACAACCCCAAGGTCGTCACTATGCTGTCCGACGAGTATGCCACCGCCTTTGGCTTCACCGAGGCCGAGGTGTTCGCGGCGATGGACGAGTTCGGCCTGGAGTCACGTGAGGCGGTGAAGGCCTGGTATGACGGCTTTACCTTTGGGCGCACGTCTGATGTCTACAACCCGTGGTCTATCACCAACTACCTCGACACGGGCAAGCTGGCGCCGTACTGGGCAAATACCAGCGCAAATACGCTTGTGAGCAGAATAATTCGCGAGAGCGACGCCGACTTCAAGGGGGATTTTGAGGTGCTGCTTGCCGGCGGTACCGTCGAGAGGCGATTTGACGACCAAGTCTCCTTCAACGACCTCGGCCGCCGGCCCGACGCCGTGTGGGGCCTGCTCGTGGCCGGCGGGTACCTGCGCGTCGTGGTGCAGGGCGATTCCCAGGACGCGCCCGCTCGCCTGGCGCTCACCAACCGAGAAGTGCAGCTGGCGTTCGACGCTATGGTGCGCGGTTGGTTCGAGGGCGTCTCGTCGCGGTACAACGCGTTCGTGAGGGCGCTTCTCCTGGGCGACCTCGATGCGATGAACGCCTATATGAACGACGTCGCGCTCGACACGTTCAGCTCCTTCGACACGGGCGCGCGCCCTTCGGGGGTGGAGCCCGAGCGCTTCTACCACGGGTTTGTCCTGGGCTTGCTGGTGGAGCTGCGCGGCCGCTACGTCGTGAGGTCGAATCGCGAGAGCGGCTTTGGGCGCTACGACGTGATGCTCGAGCCGCTGGATCCCGCGCAAGACCGCGCTCTCATCCTTGAGTTCAAGGTGCGGAATCCCCGGCGCGAGAAATCCTTGGAGGAGACGGCCGCCACGGCCCTTGCGCAGATTCGCGAGCGCAACTACGCGGCCGACCTTATGGCCCGGGGCATCCCTGTCGACCGCATCCGTTGTTATGGTTTTGCGTTCGACGGCAAGCAGGTGCTCATTGGAGAATAAGCCGGTCGACAGGGATTGCGAGGGGCGCATGCGTGCGAAGAGTCGGGTTGTCTCGGGCGGGGTGGGGGCCTTGCTTGCAGGCGTGGCGGCGGTGCTGCACTTCGCCCTGCGCGGCTACGACGTCATCGCGTGCATCCTGCTGCTGATCGCCGTGCTCGTGCTGCTCTGGGCGTTCGTGGGCGGCGCGGCCTTCAAGGTGGTGGCCTGTCTTGCCTGTGTGCTGGCTCTCGCGGTTGCGGTGACGGAGGTCCCCATCGTCGCCAACGCGCATGCCGACGCGGACGTCGATGCCGACTACCTGGTGGTTCTCGGCGCGCGGGTGGACGAGGGCGGCCAGCCCTCCTACTCGCTGCTCTACCGGCTCGAGGCGGCGCTGGCGTATTTGGACGCCCATCCCCGCACCGTCGCCGTCCTCTCCGGCGGCCAGGGCGACGACGAGCCCACGACCGAGGCCGCCTGCATGTACGATTGGCTCGTGGCGCACGGCGTGGAGCCGGGCCGTCTGCTGACGGAGGACCGCAGCACGAGCACGCTGGAGAACCTGCGCAACTCGTTCGCGCTCATCGGTGTGGGGGAGAACGCGGGCGCGGATGGCGCGAGCGAGGTGACCGACACCGCGACCTCGACCCCTCGCATCGCCGTGCTCTCGTGCTCCTACCACCTCTTCCGCGCCAAGCTCATCGCACAGAGCCTGGGTGTGGAGGTGCTCGGCGTGGCGTGCTATCCCGGCAACCCGGTGATGGCGCTGAACTACTTCATCCGCGAGGCCCCGGCCGTGTGGAAGCAGCTTCTGGTGGGCGGGCGCTGAGGCGACTTCGCACTACTGCGGCAATTTGCTGCCAACACCTGCTTAATTTGCTTTCGAAACGATGCATTTCCGTCTATCTATCCTGCGCGTCCCGCGCGCAGCTCGTCGAGCGTGTCGAGCGGCTCCATGCGCGAGGAGATGCCCGCCTTCTGGTAGATGCTGTGGATGTGGGCCCG
>CAVEWV010000091.1:0-10615 GCA_963619535.1 Acutalibacteraceae bacterium
CGGTGATTCTGCTGGCCTTCGTGGCCGCGATGGCGCTGCTGTTCTTTTAAGGGCAAAAGGCGGGCGGGGCGGCGTCTCCCCGCAGTATGCCGCGTACATGCTATAAGGAGGAAATCAGCAACCGCTCCGGGCCTCCTTGTCATAAAGCGAGTAACCGTAGCCCCAGACCGTATGCAGATAACGCGGGTCGGCTGGATTCTCCTCCAGGGCCTTTCGCAGCTTCTGGATGTACACGGGAATCGATATGGACGTGCCGACGTATTCCCTCCCCCACACGGCGGAGATGATGTCGTCCTTGCTCAGGACCTCGCCTACATGCTTGGAAAGCTCGACCATAATCCGCGCCTGCCTCGGCGGGAGGGGAACTTCCTCACCTGCGAGCATCACCTTGGCCAGCTTGGGCAGGATGACAAGGTCCCCCAGCACGACGCGCTCAAGGCACGCGGACGCGTCCCGCTCGTGCAGGCTACGTTCCACCAAGAGCCTGCGCCGCAGGGCGCCCAGCCTCAGCAGCAGAATATCGTTGGAAAACGGCTTGACCAGGTAGTCATCCGCACCGAAGCGATAGCCCATCTTCTGGTCGACAATGTCGCCCTTCGCCGACAGAAAGAGGACTGGGACGGTCTGGTCGAGCCCGCGAATGGCCTCGCACGCCTCGAATCCGTCCATGTTCGGCATCATCACGTCCAAGATGACGAGGTCGGGCCTGTGTGCGCTATAGACTCTGATAGCGTCGGCGCCGTCGCGCGCCTCAAGGCAGGTGTAACCCGCGCCCTCGACGATCTGCCTGATTGCCCGGCGCACGGCGGTCTCGTCGTCGGCGACCAGCACGCTCAGCCCCACGCCGTCCGCATCAATCATCATCAGCCTCCATCGGTTCAAGCGGCAGCTCGATGCCAAACGTGCTGCCCTTCCCAAGCTCGCTTTCGACCCACACCCTGCCCCCCATCATCTCGGCAAACGTCTTGACGATGTAGAGACCCAGGCCTGTTCCGCCGCCGGATGACTTGCCGACGCCGTCCGTGCTTACAAACTTGTTGAATACCGAGGCAAGTGCAGCGGGCTCTATCCCCTTGCCGCTGTCCACCACGCGAATCGAGAGCAGCCCGTCGCCGTAGCTCATGTGGAGCTCGACCCAGCCGCCCTCTTCGGTAAACCTCAGCGCGTTTGCCATCAGGTTGACAACCATCCTGCGTATAACCTCGGGATCGGCGCGCAGCACGGGAACGTCTTCGATGTCCATCCTCAAGTCTATGCCCTCCTGCATCGCAAGCGGGCCCATCACGGACTTTGCCTGGAACGCGACGTCGTTCACGTCCATCTCGCCGACATTCAACCTGAACTGGCCGGCTTCGATCTTTGCGGTGTCGAGCAGGTTGTTGACCATCGTCAGAAGCGTGTTGGAGTTGGTCTCGATCTCCTTGACCAGCTCGGCCTCGTCGAGGTCGCTTCCGGGCTTTCGGTCCTGCCAGAGATGGGTGAAGGCCATGATGCTGGTGAGCGGCGTCTTCAACTCGTGGGTCATGGTCGCAAGGAAGTTCGACTGTATCTCGGACTCCGCGGCAAGGCGCTCGTTCTCGTCGGTGATGGGATCGGTGACCGTCTTGCGCAGGCTCCGGAACAGCAGCAGCGTCACCAGCGTGAAAAGGACGACGAAGAAGGCGAGCGACCTGAGGAGCGTCTGCCCCGCGTGGGCGTTCTTCTCGGCCATGGGCATCAATATGGAGACCGCGCCGGCTATGTCGCCCAACTGCATGCCCTCTTTTACAAACCCCACGACATCCTTCTCGCCGGCAGGGTCGCCGTGGCAGTCCAGGCAGTTGTCCTCGCAGCGCAGGACCTTGACGTAACGGAAGACGCCGTCTTCGTCATCAATGGCGTAATACTCCGTCAGCCCGTCATTGGCAAAAACGCTCAGCGCCGCGAGCTCAAACGCGTCGGGGAGGTGAATCTGCAGACGGGGCTCCTCGCGGACATAGCGAATGGTGTAGTCGGTGGTGGCGTTGAACTCCTTGGCGATGGCCATGCCCGCGGACGCGCAGTACACGCCCTTGAAGTTGTACGTGCCGTGGTCGTAGTTGATGGCGTCTTGCTTCTGGTCGATATACGTCCAGACCGCGTCCATCTCCGCAGACAGCGTGCGCGCCTCCATCAAGACCTCGCGCTCGGCCTGGGTGCGCAGACTCGAGGCGGACCAGGCAACATAAACGGTGAAGGTTATGACGGTGAGGGCAAGAAACACCAGGTAGAACTTGATGAGAGCGCGCCGCTTGCCAGCCGTTCCCCTCTGCAGACCAAACATGCAGCCCCCTCGTCCTACGCATTGCACCGATTCTACCATGCGCCCACCCCGTCACGGGAAAGCCGCCCCCGCACAGATGCAGGGGCGGCCTTGGGCCCGATGCGTCTTCAAACGCACACGGCCGCGGTGCCAATAGGGGCTGTTTGCTCGGACGCCTTATGCGTTCATCGACGCGATCGCGTCGTCGATCATGGTAGTGGCCTGCTCAACGTAGCTGCGCGTCATATCGGGGTTATGGGCAACGGTCTGGCCAAGCTCCTCGGTGTTCCCCTGGGCGTAACGGTAGTAGAAGTCGGCCGTCGCGTAGGAGTAGCGGGCAGCCTCAAGCACGTCCTGGTCGAACGACTCATCAGCGGTGGCGGCAACGATCAGGTCGTACAGCTGCGATTCCTTGTCGAGGAACGTCTGCTCGAGAGCGGCGAGTTCGGATTCGGCGTTGCGGATGAAGTCGCGCATACCGTCGGCGTCATCGATGCCCTGAGATGCGTGGCAGGTCAGGCAGTACTCCATCATCTCGTCGTTGTCTGTCGTGCTGAGCGGCGTGGAGGAGAAGTCGTGGGAGGTATACTCCTCGCCCTCCTCGTTGGTCTCGGTGGCCATATGGCAGTCGACGCACGTCACGCCGAGCTCCTCGTGCGTGGAGCCCTGGTACAGCTCGATGGTGAAATAGGTGCCGACGAACTTCGGGATGCCGCTCTCCTCATCGAGCAGGCCCCACTCGTAACCGTCCTCGAACGACGCCTTCATGATGGCTTCGGGCGTGTAGCCGTAACGGAACGGGTCAACGTCCTCCACGCTCTTTTCGCCGGAGGCAAGGCTGTCGTAGATGGCGTCCTTGCAGTAGCGGTCGGCAAAACCGTTGTGGCACTGGCCACAGACGGCATCTTCCGCCGGCACGCTGTCGAGCAGGTCGGTCGCAAACAGGCTGGCCGCGCCAGCTCCGTAGGTAAGCTCAGCGCCGGGCACGCCATCCTCGTGGCACAGGGCGCAGTCAAACCAGCTGATGTTCGAGGCGCCGGGCCATTCGTCGTGCAGGCCCGCGACGCCGTCTTCCTCGATATAGCTCAGCGAGGCGGTAGACTTGCAGGAGCTGCAGTACACGCCACCCCACGGCCCGTAGATCTCAGACGTGGGGTCCTTTTCCTGCGCAGCGAGCTTGGCGTACATGGTGGCGTGCGAGTGGGCCTTGCCGTCGACGGACTCGTAGTCGGTCAAACCCGATGCAAACGATTCTACCTGGTCGGGATACTCGTCAGCGTACTTCTCCCAATCGCTGAGATACGTGTAGACGGTAAGCCCCGACCCCGCCTGCACCGCCGCGTCGGCCGACGCGGTCGATGCGTTGCTGGCCGTGCCGATACCCAGCGCCGCGACCGACACCATTGCCGCGGCAACACAGCCGACGGTAACCGCCTTGACCGTCCGACGACCAGCCCAGACCTTGTTTTCCCTTGTCATTGCTTGTTCCTCCCTTTCTCCCAACGGTTGGCACCGCACTCAAAATCATATCGGGGCGGCAGAGGCTGAAAGGGATACTGAATGATTGAAATGATAGCGTTTGCGGCAATGTTTTGGGCCTGCCCCGCGGGCTACGAGGGCGATGCGCACACGGGCAAGGTCCGGTAGCCGTGCGATGATCCCCTTTGCAAAGGGAAGGAGTTCAAGACATGCCGCGCCTGCGCCCTTGGAAAGCCCTGCTGACGGGCACGAAAAAAGCCAGAAGGCGTATGCCTCCTGGCTTGAAGATTCGATGGTGGGCGTTACAAGATTTGAACTTGTGACCTCTTCCGTGTCAGGGAAGCGCTCTCCCCCTGAGCTAAACGCCCATCGGTTGATTTGCTGTTGCCAGCGCGTCAACGGGGATTCACTATACCGCAAAACACCCCTTAGGCAAGTGACACTTTGTCAGAATCGCACGATTCATAAATCCTCAATGAATCGTCCCGACGCAGGATGTGCCGCAGGGACACATGGGGCACGCGCCTGCCAAGCTACGCCTGCGGCAGAGAATGGAGCCCTGGTACCCTGGCCGCACGGCGCGGCCCCCAGTACAACCGCACGATCCGCCATGGGCACGAATGCTTGACGCAGTACAATCTCAAGACGGCTACTATCGAGAACACGGGCAACGGGACCAACGCGCGCATGTTCAGTGAGATCCGCGCCATCGCCAAGGCGAAGTGCGGCACAAGGTCGGACACCCGCTCTCCTGCGGCGTGACGGACCGGCGGGGGATCCTTCGCGAGAGACTCGCAGGCATGACGGGCGACACCCCGGCGCCTATCGCAAGGTGATGCGTGACTGGTTTGGGAAGCGAAAGTGAGGTGCCCCGCATGTTCACGGCTGAGGGACAGGAAGAGTACGACAAGTGGGCGAAGTGGGTCGGTGACAGCTCCTTCCAGTTCAGCCCCGACTTCGTCCCGACGCAGGACACGCCCGCAGGGGCCGTCGAGTACTACAAGAGCGTGTATAGGAGCATGCTCCCGATGCTCGATTTCGACGCCCCGGGCTTCGAATGGCCTACCGGCATCGGGCTAAACTGCTGACGGGCAGCGGAGAGTCGCTGGCAAACAGAACGCGACGAGCGAGACGTCGAATCCACGCGCATATGAAATAGGTGATGGACCAGAGGATTGCCCCGGCTCCGCGCCCAGGCTTTCTCTGGTCCGCCCGAATCATACCACGCCCCATAGCACGGGGTGATGGCCCGCCGCGTGGGGCCCGTTGCGCAGGGTCCGCCAAATGACGAAAAGTCCCCGTCCCAATTCGTCATTTGGCCATCTACCAGGTAAATGACGAAAAGGCTACGTCCCTTTTCGTCATGCTATACTGCGCGCATGGATGCCTACACCACCGTGGCCGGCCGCACGCAGGCCGAGCTGGAAGAAAAATCGAGCCGCTTCATCGCCACGCTCGCCCATGTGGAGAGCGAGCAAGAGGCCGCGGCGCTTGTGGCCGAGGTGCGCAAGGCCAACCCGCTGGCGCGGCACAACGTGTACGCGTGGGTGCTGCGCGCGGGCGGCGAGCGACGAAGCGACGACGGCGAGCCGCAGGGGACCTCGGGCCCTCCCGTGCTCGACGTGCTGCGCGGCGCCGGCCTGCAAGACGTGTGCTGCGTGGTGACGCGCTACTTCGGCGGGACGCTTTTGGGCACAGGCGGCCTCGTGCGCGCCTACTCGGGTGCGGCACGGCTCGCCGTTGAGGCCGCCGAGCTCGTGAGCGTCTCGCGCTGCGTGGACATCGCCGTGCGCGTGGGCTACCCCCTCTACGAGCGCGCCGCGCGCCTGGCGGCCGACTGCGGGGCCAAGACGCTCGACGCGCGCTTCACCAGCGAGGTGGAACTCGACCTGCGCATGCTCGACGGCACCCAGCGGCCCTTGCTCGACGCCCTGCGCGAGCTGACCCGCGGCGCCGCGGCCCCCACCGTGAGCGACCCCTTCGACGCGGTGTTCTAAAGGCGGGGCGTGCCCGGCTGCTGCCCCGACGCCGAGGCAGCCCGCCGACTTGAAGACGCGCCTATCGCCGTGCCGCCCTTAGCGCCGCCCCTTCCCGCCCGCCACGGGAATCTCCTCCGCCAGGGCCATGAGCTCCTGGCGCGAGCCCACCGAGAGCTTGGCGTAGATGTGGCGCAGGTGGGTCTTGGCGGTGTTCTCCGAGATGACGAGGCGCTGCGCGATGCGGGGCGTGGAGTAGCCCAGAAGCACCAGCTCAAGCACGTCGAGCTCGCGGCCCGACAGGTCGGGGCACTGCTGGGCCATGATGCGACAGCGGGTCCGGGCGATGTCGGACACGTCGTCGAACGTGCCGCTGATGACGTGCTCCACGCGCATGCGCCCGCCCATCGTGGCCGCCACCACGACCACCAGGATCGCCCACAGCAGCACGACCGACACCAGGGCACTCGCCAGGGCGTCGCTGCCCAGCACGGGCTGCAGGGCGTTGCCGGCGAGCGTGCCCACGAGCATCGCGGCCGCAAGCACTCCGAGCAGCACGAGCGCCCGGCCGCAGGAGTCGGCCATGCCGCGCCCGGGCCGCACGGTGCCCGCGATGTAGAGCAGGCTGAGCGCATAGGCGAAGAACGTCGCCAGCTTGACGCAGGCGAAGCACACGTCGGCGCCCGCGGCGAGCAGCGACACGGGCATCGCGGCCACGGCGGTGGCGGCCAGTATCACGAGCACGAACTTGAGCCGAGCCGGGTCCAGGAAGCGCCTGAGCACGACGAGCAGGGCCAGCGTCGCCAGGTCGGCGGCGGTCACGTACCAGTAGGTCTGCGTCGTGAGGGTCTGGTCCACGCGGGTGCCCAGCAGCGACAGCACGAAGAAGACCGCGAAGAAGCAGGCCACCGTCACGGCGTTCTGCGCGCTGAGCAGCGGGGCGCGCTCGATGTCTTGGCTGTCATCGCCCGGGTCGGACGTGCCCGAGGCGCCTTCCGAGGCGGCGGCGCGCATCGCTCCCGCGGCGAGGGCCTGGGCAAGCAGGGGCAGCAGGGGCAGCGCCGCGAGTTTGGCCACGCGGCTGAAGGCGCCCAGCAGCGCCATGCCGACCACGCTCGCGGCCACGGACAGCACGACCGCCTGCCGGGCCGAGGCGTCATCCCATGCGGCCGCGCCCGGCAACCATCCGGCCGCAAGCAGCGCGGCGCCCAAGCCGGCAAGCGCCCCTCCCGAGATGGGGATCCAGCACAGCAGGGCGCCCGACACCTGGGCCAGGGACCCCGCCGCCATGGCGAGCGCCCCGATGCAGCCGGCGATGAGCGCGGGCTGGGCGGCGCCGCTCCCCTGGTCAGCCCCCCACAGGCGCCCACGCACACGGACGCGGGCGCCCGCCGCGACGCACCCCACGGCCAGGCCGACGATGCAGGCAAGCCAGCTGAGGTCGTCGAAGAAGCCGGGCCTGGCGGACAGGTCGGTGCCGTCCAGCCCCATCCCGATGGGGAAGAGCGTCTCGAACCACACGAACGAGAGCCCCACCGCGCACGCCGCCAGAGCCACCGACGCGCTCGGCGCCCTCCATGAGCTTCGACCCACCTGCAACCTCCCCCTGCCGCGGCTCCCCTGCCGTGTCTCAATCACAGCGCATACTGTACCGAATCGTTTTTTACAATTTGAGCACTGGCACAAAAAGACCAGGTAGACGCCCTCATCATTTTGGAGTGATTTTACTTTTGGGTCCGTTCACGCCCCTTGCGCGACGCAGGGCGAGCGTCTGCGACCTAGCGTTGCCCTTGGCTTCGGACGCATCGCCGGGGCTGCGGGCGGGATTGCGCCGTCCCGCACGGACTTTGGGGAGGGGCCCGGACGAGACATCTGCGACGTCCGAACCTGCGCCCCGCGCATACTCTAGAAGGGGATTCACCATGACCGTCGAAACCACCAACATGACCCGCCGCTCCTTTGTAAGCCAGGCCGCGATGCTGGCCGGCCTGATGGGTGCCTGCGGCATCTCCAGCCGCGCGCTTGCCGCCGACAGCAAGGCCGCCGAGACCGAGGCCGCCGCCGACACGGCTGAGGCTGCCGACGCCGACGTCCTGGGCGAGCTGCCCGACGGCACGCAGATCGTGCGCAAGGGCCAGGACGTGCAGGCCCTCGTGCAGGGCGGCGCCAACATCGTGAGCCGCTCGGAATACAACGTGTACACGCTCGAGCAGGACGGCGTGGACAACTCCAACAAGACCACCGTCTACTACGACCTCGACTCCGACACCATCGTGGACATCGAGTGCGAGGAGGTCCTCATGCCCAGCACCGGCGGCACGGGCGACTGGGCCCAGCCCGACGAGGAAACGGCCGCCAAGCTCGGCGACGACGTGCTGCAGGCCGGCGACTACGCCTACGCCAAGTACATCGAGCTGGGCGGCTCCACCTGGGAGGGCACCGTCGACGGCAACCTGGTGGACTACGCCGGCACCGTCGATGGGGCCGAGGTCGACCTGGTGGAGTTCGTGGCCACCGAGGAGGGCGGCGCCTGGTATCACGAGGTGTACGCCGACGGCGGCGCGCTGCTGAACGCCGAGGGCGACACGGTGCTGGAGGTGGAGATCCCCACGAAGGCCTCGGCCAACCACGGCGTCGACTTCTGGCCGAGCACCCGCAAGTTCCCGGGCAACGTCGAGCTCATCAAGGACTACCTCTACGAGAACGGCACCGAGGGCTACGACTACTTCACCTACGGGCAGGACAACGACACCATCGCCCAGAACGACGACGGCGAGTGGGTCGTGTGCGACGTCGTGACCGGCGCCACGCTCTCCAGCGCCCCCACTTACCTCAACCTGGCCAAGCGCGCCGTCGAGGCCATCAAGGCCGGCGAGTACGAGGTCGTCGCCGCCGAGGAGGGCGCCGAGGGCGACAAGGCGGGGAAGTAGCGCGGCGCCTGGCTCAATGAGCGCTCGGCAGCAGACCGCAGGGCCGGCTGCCGAGCGCGTCCGGCCACCATGGGCAGACGCCACAGGGCCCCGCACGTGAGTCGCCCCCCTCAGGGGGCACCGGGGCGGCTTTTGGAAACAGGGCGTGCACGGCGCTATCGCACGGCGCAAAAGCGCGATATACTCGCCCCATCTTCATACGAGCCAGTGCGGGCTCCCGGCCAATGCCGTGTGCGGTTGCTTGGCCGGCCTGGGCGCATTCGCCCCATCCCGCAAGATCCTCGGTCGGTCCCAGCGCCCCAGGGCGCCGCCCCCGAAGGAGGCTCACTGTCGATGAACGTCGCCCTCACCCACCGCAGCGCTCTGGAGGCGCTCTCGCTCCAAGCCGCCCGCTGCAACGTTGGCGCCCTCCCCCGAACGTCACTGCCTATAGGGTTCAGCTCCCAAGCCGGCGCCGCAGACCTCGAGTGCCTGCGGCGTGCATACGACCTGGCGGAACCGGTTCATGCCCTCAGCTGCGAGGCGGCGAGCCGGCGTGCGCGCGGGCCCCTCGAGCGCCACCGCTTCAACCCCTCCACCATGTCCCAGGGGTTCATCGAGCTTGAGCCCCACATCTTCGCCAGCTCACCGGAGCTGTGCTTCATCCAGCTCTGTCGCGACCTCGACATCGTCGACGCCATACGCCTCTTGAGCTGGATGGCGGGAACATACTCCCTCGACTGCGACGGCAATTTGTGCACTGCAGAACACGCCCCCTTGCTCACCGAAGAATCCCTGGCAGATGCCACCGAACGGTTCAACGGGGTCCACGGGGTCACAACCGCCAGGCGCGCCGCCCGACACGCGCCCTTCCGCTGCGCCTCGCCCAAGGAAAGCGAAGTGGGCATGCTGCTGCAACTCCCCCAAGAGCTGGGCGGATGCGGCTTCCCCCGCCCCCACATAAACCTAGAGCAACCGCTGACGCCCAAACAGCAGCAGCTCCTTCGCCGCCGTTGCTTCAAATGCGACTTCTTCTGGCCCGACAAGAATGTCGCCGTGGAGTACGACAGCAAGGAATTCCACTCAGACGCCAACCGGCTCGAGCGTGACGCCGTGCGGAGAAACGCGCTCGAATACCTGGGAATCACCGTGCTGACGCTCACATGGAACCAGCTCAGGGACTTCGCGTCGTTCGAGCTCTTTGCGACGCAGCTCGCCTCCCACCTGGGCGTCCGGCTTCGCGACCCGTGGGCGCGGCACCGATACGACCGCGTGCGCTTGCACCGGCGGCTCATCCTCGCAAAACCGTCGCCCGAGCTTGTCTCGCTTGGGTACGGGCGGGTCTGGAAATAGGGATTCGCGCGGCGGGGCGCTCCCGGGGCGGCTGTCTGAGGAAGTCAGTGGCACCAAATCGAGTTTCGGAGTAGCTCTGGGACCTCCATTGGCTCCAAATCGAGTTTCGGAGTAGTTCGAGAGCCCTCATTGGCTCGAAATTGAGTTTCGGAGTAGTCGCGCCAACGAAAACGCCTGGTTTTTGCTGGTCTGGCGGCAAAGATGCGAGTCGTCTCTCTAATTCTGGTACCAATGTTGGCAAATGCGGTCCCAAATAATTCGATACGGCATCATCTGACGAAACGCACTACTCCGAAACTCGATTTGCTGCCATTCAACCCCGTCTCGCTACTCCGAAACTCGATTCGCTGCCATGCAGGTGTGGCCTGCTACTCCGAAACTCGGTTTGCGACCATATGGCTGCGTCCCGCTGCTTCAAAACTCGGTTTGCTGGCATGCAGGGGCGGCCTACCGCTCCAAAACTCGGCTTGCGGCCAAGTGGTTTCGCCACGCAAGGCCCCGAGGCAGCGTTGAAGCTTGCCGACATCGTAACCGTGGTGGACTGGGCGCATGTACGACGAGCTCGCCGGGGGCCGCGCGCTTCTGGCCGAGGACATCGACGAGGACGACATCGAGAG
>CAVEWV010000092.1:0-10549 GCA_963619535.1 Acutalibacteraceae bacterium
GGAATGACGAAAAGGGACGGGGGCTTTTCGTCATTTGCCTGGTAGATGGGCAAATTGCCCTCTTGGCCCTGTCACTTTTCGTCACTGGAGGCGCTCGAGCAGCTCCTCGCGGGAGTGGACGTCGAGCTTTTGGTAGATGTGGCCGACGTGCGCCTTCACGGTACCGTTGGCCACAAGCAGCTCATGGGCTATCTCGCCGGCGGTCTTGCCTTGGGCAAGGAGCAGCAGCACCTCTTCCTCGCGCTGGGAGAGTCCGTGCGAGCGGCCGAGCTGGCTGCAATGCTCCACGAGCGCCGCTTGCCGGGCCGCCTGCTTGGCCTCGTCGCTTTCCTCCTCGCGCAGCTGAACGCCCCAGGGCGAGCTGACGCGCCGCTCGGTCGCCACCATGAACGTGGCCACGAGCACGGCCAGCACCACGAGCGGGGCGGCGGTGAGGCCGGCCCCAATGAGCGCCTCGTCGATGAGCCGCCCGGAGAGCATCGCCACGGCGCGCACGCCGCGCTCGATGCCGAAGAGCCACACGGCGCTCACCCCGTAGTGATAGGAGAGCGACCCCATCATCGTCATGACGAATATCTCGCTGGCGGCATATCCCAGGTTGGCGCAGAAGCTCGCCTGGGCGACGCTCATGAGGCCGAAGGTGGGAAGCACCAGGAACGCCGCGGAGACCAGCGGCAGCCACGTGCCGTAAATCGCCTCGAACTCGATGCGCCGCGACAGCAGGCACAGCGCGAGCACCACGGCAAGCGCGCAGGCCACCATGCCGGGGGAGGAGTGCGGGCCCCAGGCCTGGTATGCACCGCCCTCTTGCAGGCCGAAGGCGAACGAGTACACCGCCACGACCGCCACCGGCTTCACGGGGAAGGTGAACGACGCGGGCGCCTCGATGGGCTGGCGGTTCTCGGGCAGGCTGCGGTAGCAGCTGCGCAGAAGCGCCAGCGACACGATGGGCAAAAGGCAGGTCATGGCCGGCAGCCACGGCAGCATGAACCCCTTGTATATATAGATGATGAGCGCGCCGCAGATGAGCGAGGCCGCGTAGTACAGGCAGATGCGCACGGGCGCCAGGCAGCCGTACAGCTCGCTCCACAGCAAGATGAGCACCGCGATGCCCGCGCCTCCCAGAAGGGCGCAGGGCCAGGCGAGCACCCCGGCCACATCGGGCATCCAAATCGACAGGTACCCGCCGAGCGTCGAGATGAGAAGGGCGGCGAGCGAGCACCAGATTACTTTGCGACGCCGCCACAGGGGCGAGAGGCGTTTGGCCAAGACCGCGCAGGCGAACATAGCGGCGATCATGAAGAGGTCGAAGGCGTTGTGCCCGGCCACCTGCTGGGTGGGGTAGCTCACAAACGACCCCACAAATGCGATCTCGATCCATGCGCGATAGACGCCCAGGCCCAAGAAGGGCAGGGGGACGTGGGGAATCTCATCGATCTTGGGAAGACGCATGGGAGCTCCAGGCGTTTGCGAGGCGGCAGGCCCCTCACCTGCCAGACAACCCTTCGACTATAACGCGCAGGGCTTGCGGATGGGTGCGAGATACCGGGTTAATCTTGGCGATGGGGCGGGTTATGGGTGCGGTTATTGCCTTTGACCCAAGCCGGCGCATAGTCTGCAAATCAGCTCGCAGGTGGTGCCGCGGGGAACGCGCACCCTACATGAGCTGGTCTTATGCATCTCGTTGGCTTCAAAACAAGGAGGATTTGCATGAAAAGCATCACCCGCAGGAACATGATTAAGTCCACCGGCATGGTCGCGGCTGGCGTCGCCGCCGGCATGGCCGCCACGGGCAGCGCCCTGGCCGCCGAGGGCCCGCAGTTCACCGCCGAGGTGGCCACTCCTGCCTTCCTGATCGCCCCCGATCCCATCACCGACATCGCCGAGACCAAGGATTATGACGTCGTCGTCATCGGCGCCGGCGCTGCCGGCGTGCCTGCGGCCCTGTCGGCCTGTGAGGCCGGCGCCAAGGTCGCCCTCATCCAGAAGGAGGCCACGGCCGTCTCCCAGGGCAACTCCGGCACCGGCATCGACCTTGAGAACTCCGACCCGGCCGGCGTCGAGGCCCTCGTCTCGCTTGAGATGAAGGAGAACGCCTACCGTCCCAACCGCAAGATGCTCCAGAACTGGGCCTGGAACTCCGGCGAGGCCGTGAAGTGGGTCATCGAGAAGGCCGCCGAGGGCGGCGCCCAGGTCATCGACCAGGGCAACCAGCAGCAGAGCGCCATCGTCGACATCAACGGCTACCAGATGAACTACGTCACCTCGTTCTTCGGCCCCAAGCCGTTCAACACCGGTGACGGCATGATCTGCCTGGCCTCCACCGCCGAGAAGGAGGGCGTCGAGATCTTCTACGAGACTCCCGCCCAGCAGCTCGTGAAGGACGGCGACCGCGTGACGGGCGTCATCGCCCAGGACGCCGATGGCAACTACATCCAGTTCAACGCCACCAAGGGCGTCATCGTGGCCACCGGCGACTATCAGAACGACATCGACATGTGCTCGTACTACCTGCCCGACCTGGCCAACTTCGAGCGCAAGCAGTTCAACAAGACCGGCGACGGCCACAAGATGATCGTGTGGGCCGGCGGCAAGATCGAGGACCTCAACCACACCAAGATGCTGCACGACTTCGACGCGGGCCCTGCTTCCATGTGCGACATGCCCTTCCTCGCCGTGAAGGACGACGGCACCCGCTTTGCCGACGAGACCACCCCGATGTCGCTCATGAACTGCCTGCTGCGCGGGCCTGAGGACTGCGGCTGGTACACTCAGGTCTTCGACTCCGACTACATGACCGGCGCGGCCGACTGGAAGGGCAAGCTCGTCGATCCCGAGGGCCTCAAGACCTACATGCCCGAGGACGACGGCGAGAAGGAAGGCGTGTTCCCCGGCCTGGTCAACACCTATGTGGCCGACACGCTTGAGGAGCTCGCCGAGAAGCTCGGTATCCCGGCCGACACGTTCGTCGCCACCGTCGAGCGCTACAACGAGCTGTGCGAGAAGGGCTCCGACGAGGACTTTGGCAAGGACCCGCAGTACCTGCTGCCTGTGAAGACCGCCCCGTTCTACGGCATCCATCGCCACATGCGCATCTCCGCCATCTGCTCGGGCGTCGATGTGGATGAGAATAACCAGGCGCTCACGCCCGAGGGCACGCCCATCGAGGGCCTCTATGCCATCGGCAACTGCGCCGGCCACTTCTACGGCGGCGTCGATTACCCGCTGACCGTCTACGGTTTGAGCCTGGGCCGCTGCTACACCGCCGGCTACATGACCGGCAAGTACGTCGCCGCGCTCTAAGGTTTGCCCCGGAAGGCCAGGGCGCTTGCGGCTTCGACCGGTGCCGCCTTGGCCGCTTCGAGCGCGCTGCGCGCATCCAACCCGTCGTTCAGGCTTTGCCTGGGCGACGGGTTTTCTCGTTTGGAATGACGAAAAGGGACGGGTGCAATTCGTCATTTGGCCATCTACCAGGCAAATGACGAAAAGGCTACGTCCCTTTTCGTCATTTAGAGCCAGTCGGGCAGGTGGTTCTCGTCGACGACGGGGATGCCGGCTTGTTTGAAGAGCGCGCAGGCCACGCCGTCGCCGGGAACGAGGTTGCCCGAGAAGGTGCCGTCGTAGATCTGCCCGATGCCGCAGCTGGGGCTCTTCGCCTTGAGGATGGCCAGCTCGCAGGCCTTTTCCTGCGCCCGGGCCAGCGACTTCTCGGCCCCGCGGACGAAGGCCTGCGTGTTGTCCACGCCTTCGGAGTCGCGCACGCACAGGGGTTCTGCGCTCACGATCTCGTTGGGGGCATGGGGGATGGGAAGCCCCGCCATGGCTTCGGGGCACACCGGCACGAGCGTGTGCCGCCCTTTGAGCGCGACCACATTCTCGCACGGCTTCGACCCGCCGTCGTAGCGACACCTCACCCCGAGCAGACACGCGCTCACCGCGATGTTCATCCGAACCTCCTTCTCCCGGCACGTTTTGGCTGGTCAGACTATAGCTTGCCAGTCTGAGGGGGCGGCCCGGCGCCGCCCGTCCATAAAAGAAGCGCCGCGAGGCCACATGGGTCTCACGGCGCTTCTTGGGATGCGCGCGTTATCAGGGCGTGCGTCTGCGGCAGGCGTTAACCCTGCAGGTAGCTCTCCATGGCGCGGCGAAGGACGTCGGAGCGGTTGACGACGCCTACCATGATGCCGGACTCGTCCACCACGGGGACCTTCTTGAGCTTGTGCTGGGCCAGGAGCTGGCAGGCGTCCTTGAGCGTGGTGCTCGCGGGCAGGGTCACGACCTTCTCGGTGGCGATCTGCGTCACGGGCAGCACCATGAGCTCGCGCAGGCGCTCGTCGATGCTCTGGTTGCTTGCGGCCTCGACGAAGGCGTAGGGGGTCTGGAAGATCGGCGACTGATCGGCCAGGTAGCGCATGATGTCGCCGTCGGACACGAAGCCGCGGGGCCTGCCGGCGGCGTCGACGACGGGCATGCCGCTCACGCGACGGTCGGCCAGCATGCGCATGGCGTCGGACACGGGGGCGTCGGCCGGGATGGCATAGGGGTCGCGCTCCATGATGCTGGCCAGCGTCGCGTTGGCCAGCGAGCTGGGAGCGGCGCCCTGAGCGGCGCGCGAGGCTCGCTCGCTGCCGGCAGCATGGGCCTGGGGCGCGGCCGCGCCGCCCTCGACGGCGCGGCGATGGGCCGACAGCGAGAATACGAACGCCACGGCCAGGCCCACGAAGGCGATGACGGCTGCCACGGTGATGGCGGCCGCGAAGCCCTGCGCGGTAGCCGCGTCGGCGGCGGTGCCAGCGGCGATGGCGCCGGCCTGGGTGCTGGAGAGCACGCCGGTGAACAGGGCCGGGCCCACGCAGGCGGCAATCTGCACGAACGTGGTCATGAGCGCCACGCCGAAGGGGTTCTGCTGCGGGGGCAGCGTCTTGAGGCCGGCCGTCTGGCTGGGCGAGAACACCAGGCCGATGCCCGCGTACACGAGGAGGGCCGCCACGAAGAGGGCCACGGCCGACATGCTGGGGGCCACGAGCGCCATGGCCAGCGTGCCCAGGGCCGCCAGGGCAAAGCCGCAGGGCAGCAGCGGCCACTCGCCGCGCTTGTCCATGATGCGGCCGGCCACCAGGGTGAAGCCGGTGTTGACGAGCACGGGGAACAGGATGACGAGGCCGGCCATGAAGGCGCTCATGCCCAGGGCGCCCTCAAAGTAGAGGGGCAGCAGCACCGAGAGCGAGAACATGATCATCATGGCGACGATCACGAGCACCACGGCGGGCCAGAAGCGGATGCTCTTCATCGGGGTCATGTCGATGAGCGGGCAGGCGCAGTGGCCCTGGCGCCACACGAAGGCCGCGGCGCTGGCGACGGCCACGATGAGCGAGATGATACCCACGAGCGGGGCCACCATGAGCTCGGCCAGGCCGTAGGACAGCGTGAAGAGGAACACGGCGGACAGCACCGCGCTGGGGATGTCCAGGCTGACCTGCGAGGTGCCCAGGTCGCGCAGGAACACCAGGCCCAGCAGGAAGAGCACCACCATGCCGGCCAGCGGCACCACGAACACGCTGTGCCAGCCGAAGGCGGTGACGAGGCAGCCGCACACCACGGGGGCGAAGGCCGGCCCGAAGCTGATCATGCAGCCGCCGATGGACATGAAGGTGCCCAGCTTGTTCTTGGGCGTCACGACGAGGATGGTGTTCATCATCATGGGGATGAACATGCCTGCGCCGATGGCCTGGACCAGGCGCGCCACCAGCAGGAACGCGAAGTTCATCGCGAACATGCCCATGGCCGAGCCGATGGCGCACAGAAGCGCCCCCGTGAAGAAGAGCGTCCTGAGCTGGAAGCGGCGGTAGAAGAACGCCATGCACATGACCACGACGGTGGAGGCGATCATGTAGCCGGTGACGAGCCACTGCGCGGTGACCGAGTCCACGCCGTAGTCGCCCATGATGGACATGAGGCCCATGTTGACCAGGTTCTCGTTGAACCCGGCGAGGAACGCCGCCGCGTACAGGACGGCAAGCAGCGCAACGTAACTGGCACCTGACTTGGCGCCGGCAGAACTTGCATTCATGCGGTTGAGACTCCTTTTGATTTCTGCGCCAAACCGTGGCGTTGCGGGACCCTGAGCCGAAACGCGCTGGTCGTCCGCCCTATGCGCGGCGCACCAGCCCGGCATGTATTCTGCCGGCAGCTCGTGTGCTCATAAGTCTAGCGAGATGTCCAAGCCCGCATAATAGCGCTCCACAAAACTCCACGTCTGTGGCGCATCTGTGGCGTCTGCGGCGTGCGCGTGTTAAATGGCAGACGGGCAATGAGCACTGGGTAAGTCTAATCTCGATAGACGCAGTTTTTCAAAAGACTACGCCATCGCCGGCACATCGGCTACCTAAGCCGCCAGCCCTTGGCTGTCGTCCTCATGATATCGAGCACGTCGTCTTTGATGTTCGGGGGCAGGCGGCGCAGCAGGAGCAGAAACTCCTCCTCGTCTTTGGCGAGCGTGGAGAACCCCTCCCCAGAGTCGGAGTATCCAAGGATGTCGTTCGGTGTGCATTTGAAGAGTTCCGCGAGGGCGACGATTCTCTCGGCGCTCAGCATGGCCCTGCCCGTCTCCCAGGCGCTATACGTTGCCTTGCTAATTCCAAGCTGTCCGGCTACTTGCGATTGGGTGAGGCCGGAAGCCCTCCTTATCTGAACGAGCGCGGTCAAACGTGGGCTTGCCCCATCCATGCGTGCCTCCCTTTGGTCAAGGGGCACTTTGACGCCGCAAGCGGGATCTATGTCTAATGTCATTAGACTAGAACGACTAATGAGCGTAGAATCTAATGCTGTTGTACTTATGGACTATCTTGATAAGACTTTTAACGGAGTCGTGGGGTTGTCCAGGCATAGAACGCCGCAGGTTGGTCAGCATTGGAGCAGGTATTTATCGAGGCAGCAGTAAGGGAAGGGGCACTGTGATGGAATTCCACATGACAAGAAGAGAGATGCTGGCGGGGTGCCTGGCCGGGGTTGGGTCTGCCTGTCTGGGTTTCGCGCTGCCACGAGTGGTGTTCGCGAAAACTGAGACTGACGCCAAGGAGGGCAAGTCTGATAACGCTCTTGTGGGGGACGAGGAAAAGGCCCCGCTTGTCAGCTTTGAGACCGAATCAGTCATCATCGACGGCATGTCTCTCGACCTGCCTAAAGGATGCGAGTTTACGCCTGAGTATGAGACGAGTTCGGGTATCGGCCAATACGAAGGCCTTATCGGTGGCTCAATCTATTACGTTGTGTTGGGCTACTCGGAGGGGAGTAAGTGGCTCTCATACAAGCCGGATGAGCTTGCGTCCACGAAAATCAACGTCGAAGGCTATTCACAGTACGGGGTTGAGCAGTACGAGACGGACGACCTCGATATGGTCGCGTTCTTTCTTTACAGGGATGCGAACCCCGATTTGAACGTCGCTCAGCTGTTCGTCTATGGCGATGACGAGACGTGGCGGTTTGAGATTTACGCACAAAGTCTCGCTGGCGACGACGAAGAGGCCATAGACGTCATTAAACAGATTGCCATGAGCTTGAAGCCTGAGCAGGGGACGACCCAAAGTAAAAAGGATGCTCTCAAGAAGAGCGCGGAGAGGTCGAAAAGCGGCAAGTAAGGCGCGGGCTGGCCAACGGAACGAAAAGAAAGGACTCATCAATGTACGTGCCACCCGCAATAACGTCCATAGCCCTTATCGGTCTTCTGCTATGCGCCTACATCCTGCTCGTCAACCTCTTCATCGGGGTCGTGGAGGCCAAGGGCTGCGCCGTCGCCAGTTGGCAGCTGTGGTTCCTGGGCATCGTGTTCACGCCCCTGGTGATAGCCCTGTACGCTGCGATTCTGCCCGACAGGGGGTAGCGATGGACTCGATGGGCTTCCGGTGGGAGGCCTTCCATCAGATGCTTGTTGTTTAACGGAAGTGGGTGGACTGTTGTGATAGACAACCCGTTGTTTCCCTCGATTCATTCGGCCGAGGATTACCTAGCTTGTTCTGGTGAAAACGAGCCCTATGTGTTCGAAAGCCAGTCAACCGTGTACATTCAGAAGTCCGGCGAGGAAACGTGCGAACAGTATAGGATTGCTTGCACGTTGGATAGCGTGATTATGCTTGATGACGAGACCTCAGTGCCTCGCGCAATGTCAATTTGGATGAAGTTTTGCAAGATTGACATTGAGAGGAACAAGAAGCTGCTCAACAGCATGAGGGTGGATGGGGACGATTTCCTGTTCAACATGTCAGATGACGCCAAAGGGTTTCTCAATTTCGTGGAGCAGAGAAACTCACTCATCGAAAAGGCCTTGGCTGATGGCCTGGCCGAGTGTGCTTCGATTGCCGGGTGGCTCTATGGGTCGGGACTTGAGACTCCCGTGCGCAACCTCATCGAGATGACGCCCGAGGAGGTGTTTGTGTACCCCGACGCCTACGGTGCCATGCTTTGGGCGCTGGCCTGGCAAAATTCGCTATTCACCGAGTATATCTGCTACAGCAGGGAGGATATCGAGAAGGCATGCGCCATCATCAGCAGTGGGAACAACCGGCTTGTCTTTGACCAAATACAGGAGCAGTTCTCTGGGTTCGCCGACATCCTTCGAGAGGACTACGCGGTTAACGATTACTTTGCTCCCCTGGTCGTTTTCTTGCTGGTCGAGAAGGGCGCAGTGTCGTTCTTCGCCGAGAGGTGGGTGGAAGACTATGACCCGACGCCACAATACGCTAGTGCAGAGGATTACATCGCATCGTGTGTTGACTCCAATCGCATAGACGCCTCCTCGGTGAGGGATATCTCCATTCTTGCCTACTTCGCGATGTCAAGAGAGGCCTTTGCGTGCGACAGCTATCCAGACTCATACGAGCGCGTTCTTGATATCGTGCAGGAAAGACAACAAGATGTTGCCCGTGGCAGGCTCAAGGAGCGCTTGTTCAGTGATTGTGAGCATGGGAGTAGAAAGACGCTCACGATAGACGACATAGACCTAATGAGCGGCCCAGAATTCGAGTCCGCCGTCTGCGCCCTGTTCAAGGCAATGGGGTATGCGGTACATGCGACCAGGCAGTCGGGAGACCAGGGCATCGACGTTATCGCCGAGAAGGGTTCGGTCAAGATAGGAATCCAGGCGAAGTGCTACGCCTCTGCGGTGGGCAACGCCGCCGTTCAGGAGGCGGTCGCAGGCAAAGTATTCTATGGGTGTGGAAAGGCGATGGTCGTAACCAACAGCACCTTTACCAAGTCGGCGGTCGAGCTTGCCGCCGCAAACGGGGTAATCCTCTGGGGTCGCGACATCCTCATGCAGAAGCTTATCGATTATCCTGTGACCATTTAATAGGAGTGCATTCTCAGCGACCCCGAACAATCCAACGTCGTGGTGTTTGGCAACAAGAGCTATTCGAATGAACATGTCGATGTGGCCGCACTTTTCTGTTAATAAGCTGATTGTGAAGGGAATGTTTTAGCCATGGCAGGAAACAGCAGTTACCGGGTGACTACGAAACCGTGCTTTCCTGTGATGCTCTTTTATTATGACAAGGGGATAACTGGGAAGGCGCAGGCCGGTTTCGGCACCTATGTCGTGTTGGCGGTCGTGGTGCTGTACTTCCTTGCCACGGTTATGCCTGGCCTTAGTACAATCTTTGCGTTCCTTATCGTCGTCGCGCTCTTTGCGGGGTTTCCGTTTGCGTTGTACGTAACGGCGGTCGATTACCGCATGTTCCTGAACATGTATAACGAGGAACGCGGGATAACCGCAGACGATGAATAAGGGCATTTGCAAAATCTGAGGGGTGTTGATGGGGCGTTGTCGGATGCGACAGCGCCCTTATCTTGTTCCCACTTTGTAGCGCCACCGAGAAAAGAGGCCGTTTGCTGTCAAGATGTTTGACGTCCTGGTCAACGATAGCGTGAGAAGAGAGGCGGTAAGTTCTTACGATGAGAAAAGATTTTTGGAGTTCGTAAGGTTAGACGTCCATTATTCGCGTTATTACGAGGCCTTTCTCATCTTATTCAACATTGGTCTACGTATTTCTGGGCGGCGTGGGCTGACGGTGGATGATGTCGACTTTGCTTGCGCTGGGCTTAGGGTTAACAAACAGCTTCAGCGAACTCGCGATTCTCAGCGCTATATCGAGCGGCCTAGGACAAAACAAGGCGAGCGAACAGTCCCGATGAACAAAGAGACATTGGCGGCTTTCAAACGAGTCATAGAGAATCGGAAAGTGCCAGATGAAGAGCCCGAGGTCGACGGGGTGAGTGGGTCTCTCTTCCTGGATATGAACGGCATGCCCTGCGTGGCGATGCACTGGGGGCACAGAATGGGCAGGGTTGTGGGGAAGTACAATCCCATCTACCGCGAACCCCTGCCCAAAATCACGCCGCACATGTGCCGCCACAGCTTCGCGACGCGCATGGCGAGGAACGGGATGAGCCCCGTAAGGCTCAAGTACATCATGGGACATTCGGACATTGCGACGACGTACAACATCTACGCCCACATGGGATTCGATGACGTGCGCGACGAGATGTTGAGGATTGA
>CAVEWV010000093.1:0-10300 GCA_963619535.1 Acutalibacteraceae bacterium
ACCGCGTAGCCTGAGCGTCCGGAAAAACGTCCGGGGTCCCTCCCTTTTCGTCATTTTGATAGCCGGCGTTCGGATGTTCGTATAACAGGGGGCGGCGGCGGGAGGGGTGAGCGGCAGGATTGTCGCGTACACTTTGCCCGCTACGTTTGCAAGCGACATCTCGACCGGAAAGTGAGACCCGCGACATATGAACGACTCCAGCTTTGAGGCCATGGCCAGCGAGATCGACGGCCTGCTCGGCATCGACCCGGGCAAGCACGCCGGCTGGCATGCCGACTCCGTGGCCGTGCGCGGCTACGAGGGCATCGACGAGCGCACCGGCGCCATCAGCTACCCGCTCTACCAGTCGGCCACGTTCGCCCACCCCGCCTGGGGCAAGTCCACCGGCTACTGTTACTCGCGCTGCGGCAACCCCACGCGCCTGGAACTTGAGAACACGATCGCCCTGCTTGAGGGCGGCATCAAGGCCATGGCGTTCTCCAGCGGCATGGCGGCCATCACCACGCTGCTCAAGGTGCTGCACGCCGGCGACCACGTGCTCGTGAGCGACGACCTCTACGGCGGCACGTATCGCCTGTTCACCGGCATCTACGCGCAGTACGGCCTTGAGTTCGACTACGTTGACCTCACCGACCCGGCCGTGGTGGAGGCCTCCTTCAAGCCCAACACCAAGCTCGTCTTCCTGGAGACGCCCACCAACCCCACCATGAAGGTGGCCGACATCGCCTCGCTGGCCCAGGCGGCGCATGCCCGCGGCGCCTTCCTGGCGGTGGACAACACCTTCCTCACCATGTACTTCCAGAAGCCGCTGGAGCTGGGCGCCGACCTGGTGATCTACAGCGGCACGAAGTACCTGTGCGGCCACAACGACGTGCTGTGCGGTTTCCTGGTGCTGCGCGACCGCACCCTGCTCGAGCCGCTCTTCAACGCCACGATGAGCGAGGGCAACCAGCTCGACCCCTTCGACTCCTGGCTCATGCTGCGCAGCCTGAAGACCCTGGGCGTGCGCCTGCGCCAGCAGGAGAAGAACGCCCTGCGCATCGCCCAGGCCCTCAAGGCCAACCCCCACGTGACCGACGTGTTCTATGTGGGCGACCCCGACCACCCCGACCACGAATTGTCGCGCAGGCAGGCCACGGGCTTCGGCGCGATGATCTCGTTCAAGACCGACACGCACGAGCGCGCCCTGGCGGTGCTCGAGAAGACCCAGCTCATCCTGTTCGCCGAGAGCCTGGGCGGCACGGAGAGCCTCGTGACCTACCCGCTCGTGCAGACGCACGGCGCGATCCCGGCCGCCATGCGCGACGCCCTGGGCATCGACGACCGCCTGCTGCGCCTCTCGGTGGGCATCGAGGACATCGACGACCTGCTGGCCGACCTGGAGCAGGCCCTGGCGTAGGGAGACGATGAGCAAGCCGCGCTGTGCCAGTTGCGCGGGGCCTTTACCTGCGCCGATGTCACGGCGACGCACCGGGGAAACGGCTTGCCCATCTTTCCCGGCGTCCGCCCGCGCGCCACGTACGCGGCAATCTCACGACACACGGACTCACAGACTGAGAGGTTATCCATGGGCAACTACGACTTCGAGAGCATCATCGACCGGCGCGGCACGGGCTGTCTGAAGTGGGACGCATGGGAGGCGCGCGGCCATGCGGCCGACGACCTGCCCCTTTGGGTGGCCGACATGGACTTCAAGACGGCCCCCTGTGCCATCGAGGCCCTCGTGGAGCGCGCCCAGCACGGCATCTTCGGCTACACGATGGCCCAGGACGGCTACTACGAGGCCGTGCAGGGCTGGTTCGAGACGCGCCATGGCTGGCGCCCCGAGCGCGAGTGGTTCGTCATGACGCCGGGCGTGGTGTTCGCCCTGGCCATGGCCATCAACGCCCTCACCCAGCCCGGCGACGCCGTGATCATCCAGCCGCCGGTGTACTACCCCTTCCGCTCCATGATCGTGGACAACGGCCGCAAGGCCGTGACGAGCCCCCTCATCTACGAGGACGGCCGCTACACCATGGACTACGAGGGCTTCGAGCGCGTGCTGGTGGAGTCGGGCGCCAAGCTCTTCATCCTCTGCAACCCCCACAACCCGGTGGGCCGTGCCTGGACGGCCGAGGAGCTGCGCCGCATCGGCCAGATCTGCCTGCGCCACAACGTGGTGGTGGTGGCCGACGAGATCCACGCCGACTTCGCCCGGCCCGGCTTTGCGCATGTGCCCTACGCGAGCCTGGGCGAGGAGTTCGCGCGCCGCGCCATCGTGTGCACGGCTCCGAGCAAGACCTTCAACCTGGCGGGATTACAGCTCTCCAACATCTTCATCCCCGACGCCGACATCCGCGCGGCCTTCAAGCGCGCGCTCGACCGCACGGGCTACGACGAGCCGAGCGTCTTCGGCGTGGCGGCCACGCAGGCGTGCTACGAGCGCGGCGGCGCATGGCTCGACGAGCTGAAGGGCGTGCTTGAGACCAACCTCGCCGTGCTGGAGGAGGCCGTGGGCCGCATGCCCGGCGTGCGCCTCGTGCCGCTCGAGAGCACCTACCTGCCCTGGCTCGACTGCCACGGGCTGGGCCTGAGCGACGAGGGCCTCAAACAGCTCGTGGAGCGCGACGCCCGGCTCTGGCTCGACCTGGGCACGATGTTCGGCGCCGAGGGCTCGGGCTTCGTGCGCATGAACCTGGCCAGCCCCACCTCGATGGTGCGCGACGCCTGCGAGCGCCTCGTGGCCGCCGTGGAGGGGCTCGCGCGGTAGCAAGAGGGCGCGCCGCCCAAACACGCACGCACTCGCAGCCCGAAAGGCCGCCGAGGCACCGGACGCATCCGGCCTGCTCGGCGGCCTTTTCCCATACAGGTGCCCCTTTGTATCGGCAAGCGAGAGATGCGCCTGGCATGCATAGGCCTGGGTCTCGGGCCTCCGGCTTAAACGGACGAGGTCAAGGGCGCTGCGTTTAGAGTGAGGGTTCGAGACATTTTCAACCGGCGGTTTTCGGCGGTTTCAACCGGCAGTTTTCGGCGCGACCGGCCGGCGTTTTTCGGCGCGAGCGCATAAGCCCGGCCCGCGCACTTGCATGTAACCAAGGGATGTGCCCCGTTCACGCGCATGCAAACCGCCCACTGCCCAAGGGTCACACCAAAGTTGCAAGACTAAGGCACCTGGCGTCGCCCTAGACTAAGGAGCGAGACACACAGGGACGGAGCGGCTCACGCCCTCTCGCATGCGACCGCAACGTGCTTGCCCGCAAAAGCGAAGCCCCAACGCAGGCGACCTTCAGCGGCTTGCGGGAGATGGCCCTCGTCATATGCACGTTCGGCAATCTGAGAGAGGGCTTCACGGGCGAGAGCGTCGAGCTGTGCCGAGAGGGCATCGGGGTCCTGCAGCGCATCGCGCGGCGCGAGGTGTTTGACCTCGATAGTCACAAGCGGACGCCGGTCCGGTGCGCCGTACGCGCTGGCAAAGACCTTTTCCGTGGCCGGGGCCAGCCGGATGTCATACCGTCCATATCCGCTCTCACGGTTGGACTGCGGATCGTCGTAACCGGGAACTCCGAACAACAGGCCGAGCAGCAGCATATGGCAGGAATTCTCAGAGGTAAGGTCGAAACTGCTGGCAGAATCCCGCATGATGGCAGCAAGCTCATCCTGGCATGCCCGAGCATCGCCCATGCACAATGCACGATGCAGCGCCGCAAGGCGACGAGGGCCTCCGGCCGTCTGGCGGAATCGCTCGACGATTTCCTCGCGGTACAGCTGGGCGACCTCGGCATTGGGAATACGCAGCGGGCGCAGCCTCATCTTGTTGTTAGGCAGACACGTGTCCTCCGTGGTGAGATAGCCTGCCAGATACAGCATCGGCCAGAGCGCCTCGCCATGCGTCTCCAAATCGGGGAAGACGATGCCCAGATCGAGGGGCGCGACCACAACGCCACCGGGTTTAATCAGCTCGTATATCTCAGCAAGGCTCTCGCCCTCGGCATGGCGAATCAAGTCTCCCACCACAGCGTTGCTTGAGGTGTTTCCCCAATAGACGTCGGGCGAGCATCCCTGATCGAAATAATTGAGAACACTCCAGGGGTTATAGACGTCTATCTTGCCAAATCGGTAGCCATCGTACCAACGACGGGCCTCGTCCAAGCAGTCGGGGTAGCCGAGATATGCAGCAAGGGCCGCGACCTCGTCATCGGTAAAGCCGTAACGCTCGTCGGATATCACGCTGAGCGGCGTGCTCACCGTGAGGTTGTTCATATCAGAGAAAATCGACTCCTTGGAGATGCGCTGCACGCCCGTGAGGCAGGCCCACTGCAAGGCCTCGCCGCCATCCTTAAGCGCGCCGGTGAGCCAACCCTTGAGGAAGCCGACGATGTCGTTGAAATACCCGTAGGTGTATCCCGCCATGACCGGTGCGTCATATTCATCGATGAGAACAACAACACCGCGGTTGTGGTGGACGCGCAACATGGCGCACAGACGAACCAACGAGTTGGCCAGCTCGTCTTGACCCGCCTGCCCCGAGACGACCCGCGCGAAGTAGGCCTTGTCCTCGGCGTTGAGCGCGTCGCTTGCGCGCAGGTAGTCGTGGCGACCGTACTCCCTCGTCACCACGTCGCGAATCGCCGCAAACGCGGCCTGCCACGTGTACTTCTTCACCGTATTGAAGCTGATGTAGACGACAGGATAGGCGCCCTGATGCTCCCGGTAGCGGCCGCCTTCCGCTTCCCAGACGTCGGTGCCCTCGAACAACGGGGCAAGGTCGCGCGCGTTGGGATCACTCTCAGGAGGAATCTCGAAAAACGCCTTCATCATCGTCATGTTGAGCGTTTTGCCAAAGCGGCGGGGGCGGCAGAAAAGGGTGGCCGTGTAGCCCGAGTCGATGACGTCGGCGATAAGCATGGTCTTGTCGACAACGACCGAGTCGCGCGCCGCCGGCACGAAGCCGTCGCGGCCGATGGGCAGCATCTTGCGGCCCGTGCGATCGATGATGCGCGCGTTGGGGGCGCTCCACACACCGTTACCGCAGCCTGTCAATGTGGGCATGCCGTTGCCTGGCATTGCTGGGCCTCCTCGCTCAGACGCATCGTGACAGCCCGATTGTACCAGCCCGAACACGACGCCGGCGGCGCGCACGCATTCCACAACGGCATGAGCGGGCGCATAGACTTCCCAACACGAAAGGCCACCGAGCGACCGGTTGCGTCCGGCCTACTCAGCGGCCTTTTGTGCTTGCGCGAACAGGGGACGCACCCCTGTTCGCGCGCGCCTCCTCAAGATCGAGATTTGAAGATTTTGAGATTACAGATTCACCCATACAGCGGGGCGGACGGCAGCAGCGTCATCGTAGCAAGACCAACCGCGCGAGCTGACGTAGCCGTTAAAGTGCACGAAGGCGGCGGAGTTCGAGTCGGCACCCGGCGAGCGCAGCCACCATGAGCGCACGGCGGCGCTATACTTCCTTGCACGATTTGCGGTGGCCTGAGCGGTGGTGCTGCAGACGAGCTCCGCGTCGGTGGGAAGGTACTGCTCGACCTCGTCGAGCGAGAGCAGGAACACCTTGTCCGTCGTGTCGGAGCCACCCTCGGTGCCCCATCTCTCGTTATCCGTGTTCTTGAGTTCCGACTGCGCCACGAGTGCCTGGTCGCTGCTGGAGAATGCCGCCTCGAAGAACTCCCCGTTGAGCCAGGAGCGCAGGTCGCATGTCTCCCAGGTGACGTCTTCAGTGTCGCCGTTGTATCGCCTGAAGTCCAGGGCGTACTTGCTCAGCAGCAGCGCGCGCCCGTCCTCCTTGGCAAGCACGACCCACTCTATGGCCTCGGCGCCGTTTGAGGAGTCGCCGTCCTGCTCGTAAGAGCCCAGATACACCGTATCGCCTATCTGCGCGGCAGAAATGCCCTTGCGCGAAACATTGGTAGCCATGTCGGCCATGCCCAGGCCGTCGTATATCGCGGCCGCCTCAGCGTAGGACCCGTCAGCCTCGAGCTGCTGGGCTTGGCTGGTCAGCATGGCAGGGCGGATGGCAAAGTTGTACGCGAGAGCGAAGACGACTATAGCCGCAGATACGACGATCACTACGGTCACTTGCCTGTTCCGCTGCAGCCTGCGTTTCTCCTCCTCGACGGAATCATGGGCACGCTGGGAGGCTCGCTCGCAGGCCTTAATCACCTCGTCGGCACCACGCCACCCAGCCATGCCGGCCAGCTCCTCCTTGATGCGAAAGTAGGCGGTCTCGAGCGTGCCGTCGGTATCCACGTAGTTGCCGCCGTGGCTTTTGGCCAGCTCCTTGGCCTGAACACGCGCCCGCTTGACGCGCGCGTCAAGCTCGGCGCACTTGCGGCCCGTCTGCTCGGCGCGGCGCAGGCACTCCTGGCGACGCTCCTGCGCGCCGGGATGCTCCTCGGCACGGGCGAAGGCCTCGGCCGCCGTCTCCCAATGCTTCTTCTGAGCATACCCGAGCTTCTCGGAGTCGGCCCTGCCTGCCAGCCCCTCGGCATAGGCCGCTTGGGCGGCGAGGGCCTTGGGGCGCACTTGAGCCATCGTGGCCGCCAAGTCACCCGTGGCAAAACGCACGGCCTTCTCGTAGTCAGGATCCCCAAAAAGGTCGACGCCCCCCTGTTCCGCGAGCGCATCGATGGTCGCGGCCTCGCGGGATGCCATCAGCTTGTCCAGGTAGGCCTCTGCGCAGGTGGGGTCGAGGTCAAGCACGCGCTCGGCATACTCGGCGGCGCGGTCGAAGTCGCCGTCAGCCAGAAAGATGGAGGTGCGCTTGAGCAGGGCCGCCACGTTGCTCGCAGCGCCCGGGCCGCCCGGGGCGGCCTGCGGCTGGGCGGCGACCGGGGCGGCCTGGGCGGGGTGGGCGTCCTTGCCGCAGATCTTCTTGATACCGCGCACCAGATCCTGCACGAAGCCCAGCTTGGTCATATCCTGGGCCTGTAGGTGGCCGAACTCCTCGGGCAGGTCATAAGGGTCCATGTCAAAATACGCCGGAATCAGGGTCTTCTTGGCGCCTGCCTTGATGAGGGCCAGGTAGCGAGACCACTCATTGCGCACCCAGGGGGCGTTGAGGTGCTCGGGGCGCGACCCCACCACCACCATGACGCCGGCCGTCTGCAAGGCCGAGTAGATGTAGGGCTCGTAGGCTTGACCGAGCTTGTCCTCAAGCGTGATGGGCGCGTAGAACACACGGAAGCCCTCGGTGGTGAGGGCATGGTAGAGCTCTGCGGCCTTCACGCTGTCGCGCGTGCGCTTGCCCTGGGCGTCGGTCTCCTTGTAGCAGATGAAGACGTCGAACGGCTCCTCCCTGGCGGCCACCTCGGCAATGCCCTCCTGGATGGCCGCGATGGCCTGGGCCTGGCGCTCGTAGATGCCGCGCTGCACCACGCCGGCATGCGCCAGTGCCTGGCGGTAATCCTCGTCGGCCAGGATGGAGCTGGCCTGCATGCGGTTCACCGTGGGAACCTGCTCGCCGGTGGCGGGGTCGCGCACGTACTCCACGCCGTAGCGGCACAGCACAACCGACCAGTACGCCTCGGCGTCGGAAGGGTCCTCGGCCAGCACGGCCTCGAACACGCGCATGGCCTTGTCGTACTCGCTGGCGCGGCGGAAGTGGTTGCCGCGGTCGTAGAGGTTGGCGCGACGCTCGTCGTCCAAGCGGGGCAGGGTCTGCTGGGTGTGGCAATAATCGCAGGTCACGGCGTCGGCACCCAGCTCCACCTCGAGCGGGGCGCCGCACATCTTGCACTTGAAGGCTGTCATGGGGAAATCCTTTCGGATGGGTCGTTATGAGAGGGGGCTAGCGGCGCTTGCCCGCCTGGCAGGCCGCCGCGCGGGTAGCGAGTGCGTCGAGCACGGCGCGCTCGGCCCGCCCGAGGTTCGCCTCGTCGGGCGCCGCGGCAAGAGCCTGCGCCTCGAAGGCCTCAAGCGCCTCGGCAAGTGCGGCGTCACAGGCGGCCGTGGCCTCGCCCGACACCGGGTCGGCAAAGGCGAGCGCCTCGGACACGCGCCCCGCAGCGGCGCGGGCGGCCTCAGTGCGGGCGCGCGCCGGCAGCGAGGCCGCCTGGACGCGCAGGCCCGCCATCGTCGCCGTCGCCTCGCGGGTGCGCCCATCGACCGCGGCCACATAGCCAGCGGCGGCACGGCCGCCCACGCAGACGGCGACGTCCAGGGCAAGCAGGCACACGAGCACGAGCGCCCCCATCCAGGTGGGCACGGCGGGCACGTTCGCGAACACCAGAGCGCATGCCGCGCTCACAAGGCCAAGCGCACCGGACACCGCAAGCGCGGGCATCCCCAGGAAGAGCCTCTTCTCGGCCGAATCGGCGCCCGCGACCATGCCTGCGCCGCCGCGCCCGAACGCGGCCCAGGTGGCGGCGAGCTGCACGAGCATGCAGGCAGCGCACAGCAGGTAGAGCACCCAAGACGGGTTGTTAAGAAGCGCCGCGCCCTGCCCGCCGACGAGCAGCGCCACGGCCGCGAGCAGCACAACCCCCAGCACCCAGGCGGCCAGATACGACTTGAACGACCTCGTCATCGCACGCACCCCCTACATCCTCTGCCCGCACTCGGGGCAGAACTTGGCCCCGGGCGCCACCTGCGCCCCGCAGCCGGCGCACACGCGGGAAAGCGGTGAGCCGCACTCCATGCAGAACTTGCCCTGCGGGGTGGCCTTGCCGCACGAGGGGCATACGACCATCCCCTGGGGCACGGACGGGGCGGCCGCCGAGCCACAAGCCGGGCAGAACTTGGCACCCGCCGGCATGGTCGCGCCACAGCCGGCGCACACGCCGCCGGACGCGTCCTGCGCCAGGGCGGCACCCGCCGCGGCCCCCACGGCAGCCTGCCCGGCCAGGTCGGGGGCGCCGAACGCGCCGGGACCGCCGAGTCCCTGCATGAGGTCGGCTATCTGGGGCATCATCGCACGGGCGGCGGAGATGCCCACACCCAGCCCGACCAGATCGGACGTGACGCCCGAGCCGCCGGGCCCTCCCTCGCCCGAACCCATCTGGCCGATGCCCGCCGCATAGGCCTTCTGCACCTCGGCCTGCAGCACGTCCCTCTGGTTGTAACCCTGGGCGCGCATGACCTCGGCCTCGGCCAAGCCGGTGGCCTTTGCCGCCTCGGCCTGCGCCTGCGCGGCGATGACCTGGCGGGCCGCCTCGTAGCGGGCGACCTCGGTGTCGGTCACCTGCTGCTCGAGGGTGGCCGCGCGCTGGGCCGCCGTGACCTCGGAGAGCGCCGCGGCCTCGCTCAACTGGACCTCCTTGCGCGAGGCCACCCGGGCCTTCTCCACCTCGGCGCCCACCTGCGCAGCGCGCTTGGCCAGCTCGGCTGCGTGCAAGTCGCGAATCTGGCGAAAGTTGGGGTCGTCCTCGGGCAGCAGTACCGAGGTCACATAGAACTGCGGCACCGCCAGGCCGTACTCCGCGAAGCCCGCCGCCACGCGGCCGCCGAGCTCCTCGGAGAGCTCGGCCAGGTGGGAGTCCACGTCGAGCAGATCGATGTCGCGGGCCCTGATGGCCTGCGGCAGATTCGACTTGACGCAGGTGCAGATGAGCGGCCAGAAGCTCTCCCTGAGCGACTTGGCGAAGCCCTCGCCTCCCTGGCCCGCCTCCCAGGAGATGCCCGAGGTAGTGCCCACGAGCTTCTGCAGGAGGCGCCGGCCATCGCTCACCTGCAGGTTCATCTCGCCGCACGCGCCTATCTCCAGCGGGGCACCGGTGAGCGGGTCGATGAGACGCACACGCGAGTCGGTGCCCCAGCGCAGGGCCATGCGCACCGTGGTGCTGACGAAATACACCTCGCAGTGGAAGGCGCTCACTCCGCCCGTGGGTAGGTTGACCAGCTTGTTGAGCACGGGGATGTTCTGGGTCTCCAGGGTGTAGCGCCCCGGGCCGAACGTGTCGAGCGCCACGCCGTCGCGGAAGAGGATGGCCTGCTGCGTCTCGTGGACGATAAGTTGGGAGGCCGTGTTGAAGTCCTCGGCGGGGTGCTTCCAGATGAAGGCGGCGTTGTCGCCCTCGTACTTGATGACGTCTAGAATCGCCATGCCGCGCCTCCCCCCGCACGCGAGGGACAAAGGCTGCATACCGGGACGGGCCTTGGGCTATCTACCCGAAGAACCCCCCCCCAAGGCATTTTTGCATGGGAGAGAATCCTTTCCGAGGAAATCTGAGCGCGAGCGAAACGGAATTCTAGCACTGGCCGCATGGACGCGAACGCAGAAAGCGCGGCAATCAGGCGGGCGGGCGTGGAGGGCGAGCACGGCGGGCGCGGGCAGACGTCCTCGGCAACCAGCGTTTTTCGGCGGTTTCACCCT
>CAVEWV010000094.1:0-10131 GCA_963619535.1 Acutalibacteraceae bacterium
GCGTCCGAACGCAAGGGCGCCCACCCCGGCACGCCCGCGCCGCCCGCATGCGATCCGGCGTCTTCTTGCAAGAAAGACGTTATGCGCGCGCCTCGTTTGGGGTATCGTTGCACCCGTGCGTGTCATACCGTCTGACTTGACCTAAGGAGCGTGCACCATGGCACAGAACCCCATCGTCACCATCGAGATGGAGAACGGCGGCGTCATCAAGGCCGAGCTCTACCCTGAGATCGCCCCCAACACCGTCAACAACTTCGTCAGCCTCGTGAGCAAGGGCTTCTACGACGGCGTCATCTTCCACCGCGTCATCCCCGGCTTCATGATCCAGGGCGGCGACCCCAAGGGCATGGGCATCGGCGGCCCGGGCTACAGCATCAAGGGCGAGTTCACCCGCAACGGCTTCAAGAACGACCTCAAGCATGAGCGCGGCGTGCTCTCCATGGCCCGCTCCATGATGCCCAACTCCGCCGGCAGCCAGTTCTTCATCATGCACAAGAACTCCCCGCACCTCGACGGCCAGTACGCCTCCTTCGGCAAGGTGCTCGAGGGCATGGAGGTCGTGGACGCCATCGCCAACACGCGCCGCGGCCCCAACGACAAGCCCGTCGAGCCCCAGGTCATGAAGAAGGTCACCGTCGAGACCTTCGGCGTGGAGTACCCCGAGCCCGAGAAGTGCTAAGGGCACGCTGAGGCGAGCATACGCAACTGGGCGGGTCGGTTCCCACAAGGAGCCGGCCCGCTTCTTTGTGACGCGCGATGTCGTTCGCGGCGGGGGCGGCGGGGTCGGCCCTCGTCGGCGAGCTTTTGCAGGGCCGCGACAGGGATATCCCGGGCCTTTGTCCCGCTAATCTTTCGTCCCGGCGCCCTGGGAGGCGTCGTTCGCCTGCTCCCGCTTAATTCGCTCGATCTCTTCTTCAACGATGTTGGCCACCGTCTTGTCGTCCAGCTCCGCAGTGCGCTTTGCGGCGACCGATGTGTCGGCATACATGTCGAACGTTTGCTGTTTCTCATCGAGCAGTTCCATGAACCGCTGGTCAATCGAACCCTCGCATAGCAGGCGATATACCAGGACGTTGCGCGCCTGGCCCATACGGTAGGCGCGCGAGATGGCCTGGCTCTCGATTGAGGGCTTGCATTGCGGCTCACAGATGACCACGACGCTGGCCGACTGTATGTTGAGTCCGGTCCCACCTGCCTGGATCTGAGCGACGAGCACGCTTCCGGGTTTGGCCGCATCGAACTCGTCGATGATGCATTGTCGCTGGTTGGGCGGGACGGAGCCCGTGATGGGTTGGGAGCAGCGCTGCCCCAGCAGGCGGCGGACGGCCTTGATAGTGTCCAGGTAGAAAGAGAACACGAGCAACTTGCGCCCGTCCTGCTCGGCCTCGTCGGCCAGCTCGAGGAGCCTCTGTGCCTTGGACGACTGGCTGAGGTCGTCGACGTTCCATGAGACCTGCCGCAAGGCATGAGGGTTGCCGCCGCTCGACCTCGACGCGGCCTCGTAGTATGCCTCGCGGTCAGCCGTTGTCATCTGGCACCACTCGATTTTCTCGATGAGCTCGGGCAGCTCGGCGAGGACGTCTTCGCGCTTGCGGCGGTAGTACACGCCGATAATCGCGTTGCGGAACTCCGCCGCCCGTCCGAACTGCGCAAGTTGCTTGAGCTGCGGCACAAGCGAAGGCCTGAGAATCTGCACCAGCCGAATCATCTCGTCGACGTTGTTCTCAAGGGGCGTGCCCGTCATGAAGAGGACGCGACCCGTTGACGCGCACAGCTGAGCCACCGCCTTGGAGCGGGCGGCTTCGGGATTCTTCACGTAGTGTGCCTCGTCGACGACGATGAGCCCTGCTTGACCGGATAAATCAAGGCTGCTGAGCGTCTCGTAGGTGGTCACAGCCACGCCGCCGTTGCTTTTCCACCTTGCGAGGGCCGCGCGCTTCCCGACGCCGTGTATCTTGGTCGCTTTGAGACGGCTGTGCCTCTCTACCTCTCGGCACCAGTTCGTGACCACGCTTGCAGGGCAGACCACCAGGAAGTGGGTCTGGCCGGTGTTTCGAAGCGACACCATGGTTGCGATGGCCTGGACGGTCTTGCCCAGGCCCATCTCGTCGCCCAGAAGCACGCGTTCCTGGTGGAGGATGTACTTGACGCCCCATTCCTGGTAGCGACGCAGCGTGCAAAGCAGCCCATCGGGGAAGTAGTCCTCGTTCTCAATCTCATGGGCGAGCTCTTCAGACAAGCCGTAATAGGCGTCATTGACCCCGAGGCAACCGGGAACGATTTGCTCCAGAAGCACGTTGTAATCGACGGGGTGCGCGCAGAAGTCCTCCCAGGCATCCTCGACCGAGAGGGACTCGAGGTCGGAGAGGCACCTCGATGCCTCGGTGCAGGCCGTCCGCCCCTCCCCGTTGACAATGCCCGTCAGGTGCGCATACGCCTGCAGCGCGGAGCTTCGGGTGCTGCGGTCGGTAAACGGCCACGCCACGATGTTGCGCAAAGGGTCGAGGTCGTGGACGTCCACAAGGACGAATGGGTCATTCCCGGCAAGCGCCTCGCCCAGGGTTTTGGCGACCGCCTCGGCCATGCGGCATTTTGCCAGGGCGAGAACCAGTCGCCCTGATATGGCATCACGCGCGTCGTAGCTCAGCCTGACCTTCGCCTGACCGGCAAGTTCGTCTCGCAGTTTACAGACGTAGCCTCGTATCAGCCAGGCCGTCTCTGAGCCGATGCCGCTTATCGCCTCGAGGCGACTGACGCTGCTGAGGTAAATGTCGGCCAAAGTGTCGTAGCCGTTGTCGCGCAGCGCCTTGACGCGCACCCGGCGTTTCATCTTCGACAACGTCTCGACGGGCTGCTCTGAGAGCGCATTGACGGCTGCGGCCGCACGATATGAGTCGACGGCGTTCTCCACCGCGTCGGTGGTTTGTCGCGTCAGGTCGTCGGCCTGGTCGCGCACGGCCTGCATCTGCTCCCACTGCCCGACGAGATCATCGACCTCGACCACCGAGATCGGCTCGATCAAGTCCAGCAGGGGCTGTGCGCGTTTCATGCTTCCCGGTGCGTTGCAGGGAGCGCCCCACCGATCATGGTCGACGGATTGCAGCACCTCGCGGGCGTCGCGGTCGGCGGCGGCAATATCGCCGGCAAAATCTTGGAAGAACGCCTGGAGTGAGTCGTATGCCTGGTCGACGGCCGCCAGGCGGGCCGAGTTGGTGATTCGCGCGAAGCCCGTCGGGGCGTTCTCGAGCAGTTTGAGGGATTTCGAGCAGTTCTCAGAAAAGTAGTCGCGCGCGCCAAGCAGATACTTCACAGGCCGAGAAAGAGCGCTCGCCTTGTTGAAGGCGAAGGTGAAGCGGTCAAGCTCGGGCGTGCGATCGTCAAGCGGCTGCCCCTGGCTGAGGCTTAGGCTCAAAGCGTCGTGATATGCCTGCGACAAGACGAGGGCCTCGAGCAAGGCGGCGCACTTTTGTTGGAAATCCTCCACCTCGTCGAGAACCGTCGAGATTCGGGAGAGCGCCGCGCGATACTGCGATGCCAACTCATGTGCCTGATTGGCCGGGATGTGCCGAGCCATGTGGGAGCCTCCAACGTGTTGTGCCGCGCGTAACACTGGGTAGTGTAGCATTCCCGTGCGGTGCAGAAGGAACCCCCATGAATGGGGTGGGGGGTGCGGGCACAAGGCGCCGGCCGCGCCCCTACCAGCTCAACGACTGCCTGCTGCTGTAGCCCTGCTCCTTGAACTTGGAGCACAGCACGTCGGCGTGCGTGGGGCGGATGCGGATCAGGTGCATGGGGCGGCCCTCGTCGGCGAGCTTCTGCAACGCCGCGACGGGGACCTTCTTGTGCTCGGCGTGGGCGACGTAGGCCTCAGACATCGGCTCGACAAGCTCGGCCTTGCCCGTCACCTGGATGCTCCTGAGCGCGCCGAAGCCCGGGTCCTGGTCGTACACGGCCAGGCAGACGTTGGGGTTCTTCGCCAGGCCCACGAACTTCTCGCCGCCCTCGGTGAAGATCCAGACGCTGCCGTCGTGGAAGCTGTACTCAAGCGGGGTGCACCGCACGAAGTCGCCCGCGCCGGTCGCCAGCGCGCAGACGCGCTTCTCGGCCAGGAGTCCTTCTGCAAAACGCCGCAGCTCCTCGGCCGGCATCTCGGCGCATTCGCGCTTCTTCCAATACCCGGCGGCTTCGGCGTACTCCTGCTCGTTCATGGCGGCTCCTCTCAAACGTGACCTGACCCAAGCATGATAGCGCGGCGCGGGGAGGCGGGCGCGAACGGCACAGAAGCGGCGCATGGCCCGGGCAGGCGCGACGAAAGGCATGCCAGCGACTGGTTGCATGCAAGGCGGCCCGCAATCGGGTCGGCCCGCTCGTTTTTGCACTTCAAGTTCGTTGCCGTGCGACAAGGGCCGCTACTCCTCCTTGATGATGTTGCTCTCCTCGGGCGCGTCGTTCAGCTCGGGGATCTCGAAGTTGATGCTGTGCGTGATAACGTTTCTGCCATCGTGCGGCGTCCACGCGGAGCGCTTCGGCAAGCTGGACCACTACTACATGCCGTATCCGGCCGCGCCGCGGCGGGATTCCTCCTTCTTCGAGCGCTACCGCCGCGAGCCGGACCCGGCGAACAACCGGGGGCTCAACGTAGTCCCGCAGCTCATGACGAAGAACTCCGGCGGTTTCGCGCGGTCGGATGACAGGGGGCGTCATAACCCACCATCGGTGATGACGCAGGAACGTCCCTTCACCATACTGGCTTTGGGCGCCGCGCGTTTCGCATGGGGGCGAAGGTGCGGAGTTCATCACGCCCAAGGGGAAGCATGTACGACTGAAAGGGGAACACCATGGAATTCAAGCTTGCATCCGGCACCACCGGTCTCACCCGCCGCGCGTTTGCGCTGAGCGCCGCAGCACTGGCAGCGGTCGGTGCGGCCGGGGTGGCCGCAACCGCCCAGGCAGACGCGTCGGCCACCGATGAGGACACCGACGCCGTCAGCGGCGCCTCGCAGGTCGTGGACGAGAGCCTCCAGCTCACCCAGGACGAGATGCGCACCCTGGTGTTGGACTACCTGCGCGGTTGGCCGCTCAAGTCCGACGACGCCGGGCAGACCGTGTACTCCTACCGTGAGATGTACGCCATCGCCACGTGCTACAACGATCAGCCCTGCGTCTCCCAGGTGGAGTTCGTCCTCGACCCGTCCACGATGAAGCTGCTCGCCTCATGCGAGAAGGGCACCGAGAAGTGCGAGCAGATCGCGCGCAACCCGCAGGTCCAGCTCTACTGGTACCACCAGATTCCCGAGGCCGACTACGTGGCCGGCGCCAACGACTACTTTAACTCCTACGGCGTGCAGATCAAGGGCACCGCACGTGCCCTGACGATCGAGGACGAGGGCGCAGCTGAGTTCGCAAGCGCCTACATGGAGACCATGCGCGGCGCCGAGGCGTGGGGCGCCACCTCCGACGAGGACAAGCAGGCCACCATCGAGATGCTGTTCCAGTACAACGACTGGATCGAAATCACGCCCACGGAATACGTGGTGAACTCGCTCAACTGGCGCTACAACACCGAGGACTCCAAGCGCCCCGAGTGGTACGACCCAGAGAGCCCCTGCTATGGCAAGTCCGTGCGACAGGAGCTCTGGCTGTAATATGCTACGGAACCCGCCGATGCTGAGTTCCGCGAAGGCTCACGTACGTCCAGTACGCATCACCTTCGCGCGCCTTGCCCCGGCGGGTTCTGGTTGTGTATAGGAGGGCCCCGGTCTGCAAACGCCTCATCTCGCTCGCTGCGTTATGACATGCAGTTCCAGCCGAGTGCGTCGCGAGGGAGAGGAATCCGCCTGGCCGGGATTGTCCCGAAGGTGTTCCACACGATGAGCTATGGCCTCTACCTGCTGTCTTCCCAGTTGGACGGACGCGATAACGCCGCATTGTGGACACGCTGATCCAGTTCGCCTCCGAGCCCGAGTACATCCAGACCGTGCACCAGCTGGGCTACAGGGTGATCGCGCGATAGGGGAGCGGGCGGGCTGCCTCCGTTCCAACCTGGACGTCGTGCGCTACTTCGCCCCCCATGACACCGGCAGCGAGATCAGTTTCGGAGCAGTGCAGGGGTCCTCGTTGGCACCAAAGTGAGTTTCGGAGTAGCGCGGACGCCTCCGATGGCTGAGAAACGAGTTTCGGAGTAGCGGAAGGCCCTTGCGAGCGCTTTTTGCGCCATAAATTGAAGGTCGGGAAAGCTCATGGGCCGATTATTTGGGCAAAACCGTTGTATATACAACGGTTTTGGTCGTTTTACAACGCACGCAGTCAAGCTGAGCGCGACTTGACTACTCCGAAACTCGTTTTGCTGCCACTGACCCCGCCAAAGCTACTCCGAAACTCGTTTTGCCGCCATTTGGATGGCGATTCGGCGCTGCCCTGCGGCGCGCCGTCGGGTCTGGGGTGCGCGGTACCCCTCTCCGGTTGCAAAACTGCAACCGAACGCAATCGACGCGCGCGTTCTGCGCCGCCCTCCCAGGCCGTAGGATGGACCCATGACGTCGGGCCCAAGGAGGGGGATGCGACTTATGATCAAATGCAACGCCATCAAGGGGATAACGGTCTTGGCGGTCGCCGGGGTGTTCGCGGGGACGCTCGCCGTGGCGGGGCTCTCCCAGGCAGGCGCCGCCTCGACGGCGCAGGCGGCAGATTCCGGCTCGGATGCCGCCGCCTACCAGGACTGGAAGTCCACCTATCCCGATGAATACGGCTCTTTCGCCACACACTACTACGACCACGTCGACGGCGACGAGGAGAGTCACTTCCAGTTCCGTTACAAGCAGGACGCCTATGCCACGGCCACCTCGCGCACCGGTGCCTGCATGTCGTGCAAATCCACGTCAACCAACGGCCTTTACGCCGAGTACGGCGACGACTTCTTCGCCATGTCGGTGGAAGAGACCGACGCCGAGAACAAGACCGAGGCCTACTGGGACTGCCAGGTGTGCCATACCGGCATCGACGACCTCACGCTCGGCACGAACCTGGTCGTCTTCAACACGCTTGCCGCCGACGAGTTCTCCGGCGTGGACGAGAAGATTCTCGTGTGCGGCCAGTGCCACAACGCCTCGGGCGCCTGGACGTACAACGTGAGCGCCGACGCCCCGCTGGATTCCTGGGACCCCTATCGCTACGGCCACGACGCCGACGCGATGTATCAGGCCTACACCGAGGACATGGCCGCGCTCGACGAGGAGACGGGCGCGATGCTCTCCACGCTGAGCTACGACGACCTGGAGATGTTCGTGGACTCCACGCACGCGAGCTTGGGCCTCACCTGCGTCGACTGCCACATGACCACCACGCTCGACGGCAACGGCAACGAGTTCACCAGCCACAACGCGTCCAGCTCGCCGCTTGAGAACCCCGAGGCACTGGCGAAGTGTGTCGAGTGTCACTCCGCCCAGGGCATCGAGGACGCCGGCGCCATGGTGGCCTATTACGACGAGGCGGAGTCCGAACTGGCCGCAACCATGGACGAGGCACTTGCCGCCCAGGCTCAGCTCCATGACGCCCTGGTCGAGGCCACAGCGGCCGGCACCGAGGGCGACGCCGTCGATCAGGCCCGCGAGTGCTACGCCCAGGTGCACTTCTTCAACCAGTACGTCTCGAGCTATCGCTGCAACGACCGTTACCGCGTGGCACACAACGCCGACTATATGAACGAGCTTGCGGCGCGCATGCTCACGCTCGCCCAGCAGGGCCTAGAGCTTCTGGAGGCGTAAGGGGCGCCTCGCACGTTACAATTTCATCGACCGACGTCTGCGCGCGCCGGGCCATCTGGCCCGGCGCTACGCGTGTGGGGGAGTCGGTCATCTTGGGAGACCGAACGGGAGGCGTTCCGTGACGAAACAGGTGGTTGAGCAGCGCATACGCTGGGCCCGCAGGCTCACCTTCGTCCTGGCGGCATGCCTTACCGCAGCCGCCGTCGCCTACACCGCCTGGAGCTATGCGCTGCAGATGCGCAACATGACCGACCGCGCCCTCACCGAGGCCCGAACGCTGTGCATCGAGGTTATGGCGTCGTGGGACTACGTGGACGCCGTGCAGCACAGCATCAACTACAACTCCGACGGAACCTACGATTTCAAAGGCGTGTACTGCTCCGTCGCCGGCAAGAACATCGCCCGCCGCTTCACCTCGCTTGCCGACGGCTACCGCATCGGCTTTGTGCGCGAGAACCCTCGCACGCCCACCGACGAGCCCGACGAACTGGAGTCTCAGGCCCTGGCCTGCTTTGCCAGCGGGGATGCCCAGGAGTACTACGAGGTGCTCGGGGGAGTCGAGGGAAGAGGCAACGCCCGCGAGCTTCGCTACGTGGCGCCGCTCGAGGTAACGGGCGGGTGCCTCACCTGCCACGGGGAGCCCGCGGGCACGCGCGACGAGGTGGGGTTCATGCGCGAGGGCATGCAGCTGGGCGACCTGGCGGGGGCGGTGAGCATCGCCATCCCGCTTGACTCCTACATGAACGACGCTCTGGGCTACGTGGTGCAGACCGTGGCGTTCTTCCTCGTGCTCGTGACCGCCGTGACGCTGCTCATCCGCCGACTGCTCAAACGCTGGGCCCTGGAGCCGCTTTCGACGCAAAACGCCCAGCTCCAGGCTGTGTCGCAGGCGAAGGGCGAGCTCGTCTCCATCATCAGCCATGAGTTGCGAACGCCGCTTGCCTCCATCATCGCCTTCACCGACCTGTGGGCCAAGACCGACGGCTGCGACCGCGAGCAGGAGCGCGAGCTTGTGGGCGAGGTGCGGCGCAACGGCGAGGTGCTGCTGGAAATGGTGAACAACACCGTGGACGTGGCGCGCATCGAGGCCGGCCGCTATGTGCTGGCTTGCGAGGAGGTGGACGTCGACGAGGTGATGGGCGCGGTGCTCAGCATGATGCGCCCGCTGGCCATCGAGAAGGGTCTGCAGCTGGAGTGCCGGGTCGATGCGGAGGTGCCCGTCGTGATGAGCGACTGGGAGAGCCTGCGCAAGATACTTGTGAACCTGGTGAGCAACGCGGTGAAATACACCGACGAGGGCCGTGTCGAGGCGCGCGTGTCGTACGACACTGTGGCCGGCGAGCTGGTCATGGTGGTGCGCGACACGGGCATCGGCATCCGCAAGGAGGACCTCGAGGGCATTTTCGAGGTGTTCTCGCAGGCAGAGGGCATGGAAAAAGGCCGTCGGCGCAACGGAAGCGGCCTGGGGCTCAGCCTGGTGCGCAATCTGGCGCGTCTCATGGGCGGCGAGGTGGAAGTGCAGAGCACGCCGGGCACGGGGAGCACATTCACCGTGCATGTGAAGGCCCGTGCGTGCGACATGGACGAGGGGGACGAGAAGGAGCTGTGATGGGGCAGGCGCGCGAGGAAACCCAGGCAAAGGTGCTGGTGGCCGATGACGACGAGGGGCTGCGCCGTGCCCTGGCGATGATCGTGCGGGGCGCGGGCTATACCTGCGTGGTTGCCGAGAACGGCGCGCAGGCTGTGGAGGCCGTGCGTCGCGACAGGCCCGACGTCGCCGTGCTCGACGTGATGATGCCCGGCCTCGATGGTTTCGAAGCCGTGGAGCGCATCCGTGCCTTCGATGCCGACGTGCCCCTGCTCATGCTTTCAGCAAAGGCCGATATCGTGGACAAGAAGGTAGGTTTTCGCCTGGGGGCCGACGACTACATGGCCAAGCCCTTCAACGAGGACGAGCTGCTCCTGCGCATCCAGGCGCTTCTGCGCCGCTCCCGCTTGCGAGCGGATGGGCAAGCGTCTGCGTCCTCGGCGGGTGCCGCCGACCCGTCCGACGCCAGGACGCGCCTTGCAGTGGGTGACCTCGCGATCGACCTGCTACACCGCCGCGCGAGCGTGCGCGGGAAAGCGGTCTCGCTCACGCCCCGCGAGTTCGACATTCTCGCCACCCTGGCGTGCGAGCCCGGTCGCACCTTCGCCCCCGCCGAGCTCATCGCGCTCATCTGGGGGCCCGACTTTGTGGGCGACGCGATCTCTATCCCCGTGTACATCCGCCGCCTGCGCAAGAAGCTCGAGGTCAACCCCTCCGAGCCCGAATACATCCAGACCGTGCACCAGCTGGGCTACAGGGTGATCGCGCGATAGGGGAGCG
>CAVEWV010000095.1:0-9910 GCA_963619535.1 Acutalibacteraceae bacterium
CACTTGACTGGGGGTCAAGGGGTCGTGGGTTCAAATCCCGCTTGCCCGACCATTGTTTACTTAAGCCAGGGGTTCATCCCCTGGCTTTTTTTGTTTTACCTTGACCGTGTTGCGCCCGTGGCAATTGGGTGACGTATTTGCAAGCAACTGTCCGCACTACTTAAACGGGCTGGTAAACGGTTATATTTACGACAGTTTTACCTTAAGTCCCCATGGGGGGGCACCGATGGCGTTGCCCGTTGTCGCAAGCCTTTCTATAATCGTCGTTCGTGTGCCCGCCCATGAAGCATGAGTGTTGTGACAGGAGAGAGAATGTCCTCAGATCGCACGCGTGGCCTTGGTCTTGTGGATGAATCTGCCAGACCGGGTACCCCCGCGAACCCCCTGCACAAGATTGCGACGCTGCCCAACCTGATCACGGCGCTTCGTCTGCTTTTCACCATGTGCTTTTTGGTGCTGTACCCCCAAGAGGCAACCCATACCGCCGCGGTCGTTCTCTTCATCATCGCCGCATGCACCGACTGGGTGGACGGCAAGCTCGCCCGGCACCTGAATCAAGTCAGCGTCTTCGGCAAGCGTTTCGACCCGATCATGGACCGCGTGCTCATTTTCAGCGGTGTGATCGCCCTGCTCATCACCGACCGTATCCCGCTGTGGACGTTTGTGTATCTCGTCGTGCGCGATGGCCTGCTGGCTGTCGGCGGGTTCATCCTCCTCAAGCGCCGCCATCGCATCCCCGACGTCTGCTACATCGGCAAGGCGTGCACGTTCATCCTGATGGCAGGCTTCTCCGTGCTGCTCTTCGACCTGTTCGAGGTGCCTGGCCTCAATATCTTCGAATGCGCCTTCCTGCCTGGTTTCGGCGCCGCGACCGTCAGCTTCGGCATCTGGATGGTCTACGTCGGTTGCATTCTGTCTGTTATCGCCGCCTGCGTCTACGTCGTGCGCGGCATCCGCATCCTGAAGGGCTAGTCACGTGGCAGGCAATCTGGTGAACTCTCAATCGTCGTCTCACACCGCTCTTTCCAGGAGGTCTTTCCTGGGCCTCGCCGCACTTGCGGGCCTTACGGCTGCTTGCGGCCCCCAGATCAATGCCGCGCGAGCCGATGAGGCCGCCTCCTCCGATGAGCGTTGGTCTGCCTTCGGCGACGATTATCCCTACCTGGAGTACTGCCAGGAGGCCGCCGTGGTAGACGAGCAGGGCAACACGCTCTTCTCCTTCAACGGCTCGCGCTCCATGGCCATGGCCTCCACCACCAAGATCATGTCCGCGGTCGTCGCCCTTGAGAGCGGCGTGCCGCTCGACACGGCCTACACCGTCTCAAACGTCGTCGACACTATCTACGGGCAGGCCGCCGGCTTTGTGCAGGGGGAGCAGACGACGCTCAACGACCTGCTCCACGCCCTGCTCATCTACTCGGGCAACGACGCGGCCGTCTGTCTGGCGGAATGCGTGGGCGGCTCCGTCGACAACTTCGTCTATATGATGAACCAGAAGGCAAGCGAGCTGGGGCTTCAGGGCACGCACTACATCAACCCGCATGGCCTCGACGAGGACGGGCACTATTCCACGCCGCTCGACCTCATCACCATTGCCAGGCACGCCTGCCAATACCCCCTGTTCAACTCCATCGTCAGCTCAACCTCGGTCACCGTTTGGGCCGGAGGGAAGGACACGACGCTCTACTCCACCGATGCCCTGACGAATGTGTATCCCGGCATGCACGGCATCAAGACGGGATACACCTACGCGGCTGGAATGTGCTTCGTGGGCCGATGCACGCGCGGCGGCAAGACGTTCTATACCTGCGTTTTGGGATGCAGCGTCGACGAGGGACGTTGGCAGGACACGCGCAACCTGCTCGACTGGGCGTTCTCGCACTACCCCGAGACCCAGGTCAGCACGACGGGGACCCTCAAGACCTACGACCCGCTTTCCACCAACCTCGGCTGGCGCGTCCAGAGCGGACAGGGCCTGTCGGCGTCCCTGCGCGACACGCAGTCGGTGACCGCCCAGCAAAACGCGGCCTCAGGCGGTCTGAAAGACCCGGGACAAGTCACCTCGAACGTCACGTGGTCCCAAGACGGGGCGGCCAAAGCCTCAAGCACGGCCAAGACCGAAGGCGTTGTTTTTGAATCGCACGCCTTTGGGCCGCTCACGTCGAGCCTGTTCTACTAAACTATCCACTGAGACTTGAATCCCAGGATCGCACCGAGGAGGACGACCATGGACACGAACGCATACAACTCCGCAGCCGCTATGGGCCAAACCCAGTCCTTCAACCTCATGCCCGACATCACGCTTCCCAGCCTCGACATCGCCACCCCCGACTCGGGCCTGGCGGAGCTCACGATCGTGCGCGGACCTTCGGCAGGGGAGCGCTTCATTCTCGACATCCCCGAGGTCACCATCGGCCGCGACCCCAAGTGCGAGGTCTTCCTCAACGACCGCACGGTGTCGCGCCGTCACGCCCACCTCTCCATTCAGGGGGGCCGTGCCGTCATCGAGGACCTGGGCTCCCTCAACGGGACGTGGCTCGACGGCGCCATCGTGACGTCCGGCGAGCTGTTCAACGGCTCCACGATTCAAATCGGCACCTTCAAGATGATCTTCAACATCCATTAGCGCCCACGGCAACACGGCGACGCTTCAGTAGGGGCATCACACATGACGGAAGAACCCAAGTACACCATAGGCAAGGTCGTCAAGCAGCTTCAAGAGAAGTACCCCGACCTCAGCGTCTCGAAGGTCCGGTTTCTCGAGGCCGAGGGGCTCATCACGCCCCAACGAACCAAGAGCGGCTACCGCATGTACTCCGACCATGACGTCGCCCGGCTTGAGGCGATTCTCCAGATGCAGAAGACGAACTTCTATCCGCTGTCCGTGATCAAGGAGAAGATCGACGCCGCACCCGAGGGCTTCTTTGAGAGCAGCCCAGCTCCGGACGGTGCCGAAGAGGTCGTCGAGGAGCACGTCGACGCCTTCGCCCAGGGGCGCCATTCCATCGACGAGACGGCCGCCGCGGCACAGGTCCCCTCCTCATTCGTCTCCGAGCTCATCGAGAACGGCTTCTTGGACGTCGAGGCGGACGCCTCCAACCATGCAAGCGTCTCCGGCGCCGACCTCGCGCTTGTGAAGAGCGCCTACGAGCTCGTGGGCTACGGCTTTGACCTGCGCACCCTCAAGAGCCACATTCAGCGCGCCAACCGCGACGTGTTCTTCTACAAGCAGGCCTTGGCGATGGCCGCGCGCAAGGATCCCGACACCTCGCCCGACGCCACGCTCGAGCACCTGCTCGACCTCAACGACGCCATGGTTCGCGTTCTTGTACGCCGTATGGCAAAATAACACGTGCTTTGGCTTGCTTTCAGCATTCTCGGGGTTTATGCCTTCTTGCTGTAAGTTGACGGGCACCATAACAAGCCTTGCTAGAATGTCCCTTCGGCGATTGGAGGGACATTTTTTATGACTGCTAGACTACTGACACGCCGCAACTTCATATCCACGGCCATCGCGGGCACCGCGCTGCTGGCCGCATCGATTGCCTCTACCCAGAAGGCGCATGCCGAGTACTCGGCTTCGGCTGAGACCGAGGCCGCCCTGTCCGACGCCCAGGTGCGCTATGAGGCCGCCGTCGAGCAGATCGATAGCCTCAACAACGAGTACTTCGACGCCCAGGCCCAGTACAACGCCATTCTCGATGAGATCAGCACCACCGAGGCCCAGATCTCCGACCTCCAGGCCAACATCGACCAGAAGCAGGTCGAGCTCTCCCAGGCCCAGGACGTCCTTGCGGAGCGCGTGGGCGCAAGCTACCGTGCGGGCAACGCCTCGATGGTCGACGTCCTCATGCAGGCGACGAGCTTCGACGACTTCATCAGCCGCCTGTATTACGCCAACAAGACCGCCGACAGCGACGCGCAGGCCATCCAGAACGTGAAGGACATCAAGGCGTCCCTCGAGGCCGACCAGCAGGCGCTCTATGAGCAGCAGACCCAGCTCGAGGTCCTGCGCACCGAGCAGGAGAGCACCCTGAGCAACCTGCAAGACAGCATCGATGCGGCCCAAAGCTACGCATCCTCCCTTGACGACGAGGTTCAGTCGCTCATTGCACAGCGCGACGCCGAGATCGCCGCGGCCGCCGAGGCAGCCCGCATCGCGGCCGAGGAGGAGGCGGCGCGTCAGGCCGCCGCAGCCCAGCAGCAGGCGGACAACTCCGCGTCCTATGACAACGGCGGCTCTTCCGACAACGGTGGAGGCTCCAGCGACGACAACGGCGGCGGCTCCAGCTACGATGGCGGGTCCAACTCCGGCGGCACAGGCAACCACGACTCCAGCGTCGTGAGCGCCGCTTACGCGCTTATCGGCACGCCGTACTCCACGCTGGACTGCTCCGGCCTCACGAGCGCCGCGTACGCCGCCTGCGGCTACTCCCTCTACCATCAGTCCGGCGTGCAGTACAGCATCGTCTCCGGCAACGGTAACCTTGTGGGCGCCGACGGCCTTGTCGCCGGCGACCTGGTGTTTTATGCGCGCGGCGGCTCCATTTACCACGTCGGCCTCTACATCGGCGATGGCTATATCATCGACTCCATCCCCAGCGGCGGCGTGCAGGTCCGAAGCCTGTATTTCTGCGACGGCTTCTGCGGCGGAGGCAGCCCGCTCTAAGGGCAACCCCCATACGCCCCCAGCCCGTATCCCAGAAAGGAAGGCGCCAGATCATGCAACACACCACAAACGCACTGCTGAACAGGCGCGACTTTGCCGGCCTTGTCTTTGGCGCGGTTGCCGGATGCGCAACCTCGGCCCTCATGGCCCCTCGTGGCGCCCATGCTGCCACCGAATCGACCTTGAACGCGCTCTCGAGCGCCCAATCCCAGTACGAGGCCGCGATGTCGGAGCTGCAGAGCATCACGGAGCAGCTTGAGACCGCGCAGTACAACCTCTCGAAGTGCCAGGCCGACCTGCAGTCCACGAACGACCAGATCGCCGAGCTCGAGACCTCCATCGCCCAGAAGCAGGCAGAGCTTCTTGAGGCGCAGGAGGTGCTCGCACAGCGCGTCGGGGCAAGCTACAAGGCCGGTAACACGAGCCTCATGGAAGTGCTGCTCGACTCGACCGACTTCGAGGATTTCGTCAGCCGACTGTATTACGCAAACAAGGTGACCGACTCCGACGCCCAGGCCATTGAGAACGTCAAGACCCTTAAAGCTGAGCTTGAGACTCAGGAGTCTGAACTTCAGGCTCAGCGTGAGAGTCAAGAGCAACTTCTCGCCGAGCAGCAAGAGTACACCGACGAGCTCGCCAGCACCGAGAGCTACTACGAGAGCTATACGGCAAGCCTGAGCTCCGAGGTGACGGCTCTCATGGCCCAGGCGCAGCAGGAGACCGCCGCAGAGCAGGCCGCTGCTGCTGCGGAGGCAGCCCGCCAAGCGGCACAGCAGAACGCCTCGTCGTCCGACACGAGCGGCGGGTCGAGCAGCGACAGCACCGACAGCGGCTCCAACGGCGGCGGCTCTGACAACGGGGGCACCTCCGACAATGGCGGCAGCACCGACAACGGCGGCGGCTCCAGCGACGACAACGGGGGAGGTTCCAACTACGACAACGGCGGCGGTAGCTCCGACAACGGAGGCGGCTCCAGCGGCGGGGGAGGAAACCACGTCTCCTCTGTGGCCAGCATCGCCTGGAACTACTGCGGCGTGCCGTATGTCTGGGGCGGTTCGGACCCTTCAGGCTTCGATTGCTCGGGCCTTACGCAGTACTGCTATGCGCAGGCCGGCTATTCCATCGGCCGCGACACCTACGCCCAGGCGTCAAACGTTTCGTCGTGTGGGCAGATGGTGTACAGCATGAGCCAGCTGGAGCCCGGCGACCTCATCTTCCCCCACTCCGGCCATGTGGGCATCTACCAAGGCGGCGGCTGCCTCATCGACGCCCCGTATGAAGGACAGGTCGTTCAATACCGTTCTTGCTGGTTTAGCGACTGTTTCGGTGGCTGTCCGGTCTAAGAGCGCTAAACTGGACGAATCTGAAATCGTTCGACACCAGAAAGGGAGGCGGTATGAGACCCCGTCCGTTCGGTTATGCACGCCTCGTTCCCATCGGCCTGCTCGTCCTCGCCTCCCTTTCCTCCTTCGCCCTGGCCGACAACGTGGATGCCGGCCAAGAGCAGCAGGCCGCCGAAGCGACGGATGCGGCCGATTCCGCCTCCGAGCCCGATTCCCAGACCTCGGAGGCCGCGGACGCCACCCAAGCCGATGAGACAGGCGCGGACGCGACGGCGTCTGCCGCCGTACAGTCCACAAACTCCCTGGTGCAAGCCCAGCAGGAATTCGACGCCGCGCAGGCACAGCTGCAGGAAATCGGCTCCCAGCTTGAGCAGACCCAGAGCCTCATCCACGACACTCAGACCGACCTCAGCGAGATAGATGCCCAGATCGCCCAGACAAAGCAGGGCATCACCGATACCGAAAACGACCTCAAGGTCGCCCAGAACGCGCTGGCGGCCTACCTGCAGATCACCTACAAGTCCGGCGTCTTGAGCTTTCTGGACGTCATCCTCGCGTCAAGCGACTTCAACGACTTCGTAACGAGGACCTATTACGCAAGCGCCGTCCAGAACTCCCAGGTCGAGACCATCAACGAGATCAAGGACCTCAAGGCCAGGCTCATCCAGCTGCAGGGCGACCTCACCGAGCAGCAGTCCACCGAGACCGCCCTGCTCGCCCAGCTCGAGGAGCAGGAGGCCCAGCTTTCCGAGCAGAAGGCGCAGTCCGACGCCGTAGTCGCGCAGCTCTCCACCCAGGTGCAGGAGCTTTTCGCCCAACAGCAGGCAAACCTGTCCCAAGCCGCCAGCGCCCGCGCCCTTGCCGCCGGCGCCGCACAGTCGGGCGAGGAGCAGGGCGTGTACAACGTGGGCGTCTCGCAGGGCTCCATCACGGCCGACGCTTATGCCTGCCTGGGCATGCCCTACGTCTGGGGCGGCGACGACTCCAACTACTCGACCTATCTGGGCTATGACTGCTCCGGCTTCGCCCAGCACTGCTATGCCCTCGAGGGATACTCGATAGGCCGCACCACCTGGGACCAGATCGACGACATCCAGGCGGCGGGCAATTGGAAGACCTCCATCGACGAGCTCGAGCCGGGAGACCTCGTCTTCCCCTCCGACAGCCACGTGGGCATCTACATCGGCAACGGTCAGATGATCGACGCCCCGTACCCCGGGGTTTACATCCGCATCGACACCATCACGAACTTCATCGGCGGAGGCTCGCCCATCGCGTCCTAACTTTTGCGTATCATTCCAAGTACCGCAGTTTCTTGCACCAGGGATTGAGAGGAACGAATGAAACAACTGCTGAGTGGCAATGAGGCCATCGCCAGGGGAGCGTGGGAGGCCGGCTGCGACGCCGGCTTCGGATACCCCGGCACCCCCTCCACCGAGACGCTCGAGGCGTTCGCCAAGCTTGAGGACGTCTATGCCGAGTGGGCCGTCAACGAGAAGGTCGCGCTTGAGAACGCCCTGGGCTTCTCCATGGCAGGGCACCGCGCCCTGGTGACCATGAAGCACGTCGGCGTCAACGTGGCCGCCGACCCCCTCATGTCGCTTGCCTATTCGGGCGTCCGCGGCGGCCTGGTTCTGCTCGCCGCCGACGACCCCGGCATGTTCTCCTCCCAGAACGAGCAGGACAGCCGCAACTACGCCGCCTTTGCGCGCGTTCCCATGTTCGAGCCGGCCGACTCTCAGGAGGCCCTCGAGATGACCAAGGAGGCCTTCAGGCTCTCCGAGGAGTTCTCGACCATCTGCATGGTACGCTCCACCGTGCGCATCTCCCATACTCGCACGCTTGTCGAGGCAGGGGAGCGCCAGGCTGCCGCGCCGCTTCCCTTCGAGACCTCCATCAAGGACTGGGTCATGATGCCCGCCAACGCCAGGCCTAAGCGCCTCCTCGCCGATGAGCGCGTGAGGCAGCTGACCCAGTATGCCGAGCAGAGCCCCCTCAACAAGGTCGAGCTGCGCGACACCTCCATCGGCTTCATCTGCTCCGGCGCGGCCTATCAGCACGTGCGCGAGGCATGCCCCGAGGCCTCGACCCTCAAGCTCGGCATCTCCTATCCCATGCCGCCTCAAAAGGTCGCCCAGTTCTTCGAAAGCGTGCAGTCGGTGTACGTCGTCGAGGAGGCCTGCGACTACTTCGAGCGCGAGATTCGCGCGATGGGGCATGTCCCCGCCGAGTGGGCGCAGCCCCTTCCGTGCGCCTTCGAGCTCTCGCCCTCCATCATCCTTCGCAGCCTTGGGCGCGAAGTCTCCCAAAACGACAGGGGAGCCGACCTCGCCTGCGGCTCCGACCTTCCCGGCAGGCCGCCGGCGCTGTGCGCGGGATGCCCTCACCGCGTGCCGTTCTTTGAGCTCAAGCGCATGCGCGCCATCGTGCTGGGCGACATCGGCTGCTACACGCTAGGCGCCCTGCCGCCGCTCGCGACGCTGGAGTCCGCGATCGACATGGGGGCCTCGGTCTCCATGGGACACGGCTTCGAGGTCGCACGTCAGGTGGAGCGCGAGCGCGGCTGCGAGCAGGTCGCCGGAGGCACCAGGCCTGTCTTCTCCGTGATCGGTGACTCCACGTTCGCCCATTCGGGGTTGTCGGGCGTCATCTCCGCGGTCTACAACGCCGGGTGCGGCAACGTCGTCATCCTGGACAACCGCACCACGGCAATGACGGGCGGCCAGGGCAACGCCGTGAGCGGAATCACCCTCCAGGGCAGGCCTTCAAAGGAACTCAACCTTCCCGAGGTGCTCAAGGCTTGCGGTGTCGACGAGGTCATCCAGGCAAACGCCCTCGATGTGAAGGAGGTGCGCGCCGCGCTCAAGCAGGCCGCCTCGCACACCGACCTGTTCTCCGTCGTGATCTGCCAGTCGCCCTGCGTGGTCGAGTACAAGGTCCGCGGGACCAGGCGCACGGTGGAAGGGGAGCGCTGCCGGGCATGCGGTGCCTGCCTGCGTATCGGGTGCCCTGCCATCAGCCGCGATGCGGCCGGCCGCGCCGTGATCGACCCCAACCAATGCAACGGCTGCTCGCAGTGCGAGCAATATTGCGCCTTCGGTGCAATCGTGACCGAGGAGTAACATGATGACGACAAGCACAAACCTCTACCCCCAGTTTCCCGAGAAGCCCATCTGCGTCGTTTTGTGCGGCGTGGGCGGACAAGGCGCGATAACCGCGGCGCACCTTCTTGCCGGTGCCGCCATGCATTCGGGCTACGACGTGAAGGTGTCCGAGATTCACGGCATGGCACAGCGCGGCGGATCGGTGTCCACCACGGTCCGTTTCGGCAAGGACGTGTCTACCATGGTGTGCGACCCTGCTTGCGCCGACCTGCTCATCTCCTTCGAGACGATGGAGGCCCTGCGCAACCTGAGCCTGCTCAAGCCGGACGGCCATGTGATCGTCAACGACACCCAGATCATCCCCATGCCCGTCCTTTCGGGGCTGGCCCAGATGCCGCAGGACGTCGAGGGCACCCTCATGTCGTACGGGGCCGACAGCGTGACGCTGTTCGACGCCGAGGACGTCGCACAGCGTGCCGGCAACCGCAAATGCTCCAACGTGGCGCTCTTGGGCTGCGCGGCGCAGTATCTGCCCATCAGCGAGGACGCCTGGCACAAGGCCATCGAGGGACGCGTCCCGCCCAAGACTCTTGAGGCGAACCTCAAGGCGTTTGCGCTTGCCCAGAACGTCTAGCGTGTCCTGACAGAAAGACGCGCCGCAAACGTTGACCGCCGGGTCTCCCAAATCACAGGGAGGCCCGGCGGTCTTTTTTCGCCATGCGCGTAACAGGAACGAGAACCTTAATTCCCATCTCATTGCAGAGTAACTCTGTTCGAGACTGGGAACGGGGCCG
>CAVEWV010000096.1:0-9865 GCA_963619535.1 Acutalibacteraceae bacterium
GTCGGCCAGGGCGGGTGCGGGCAGCGCGAGCGCCAGGGCGGCCAGGACGGCCACCATCAGCGCGGCAATAGCGGCTGCAAGCTTGCACCTCCCGCCACCATGCCAAGGCAGCGCAAGCTGCCAGCCAGAACCTGCAGACATAGAGGTCTCCTTTCCTCCCGATACGGTCCGATCCCCCTCAGCGCCCGTTCAGGCTGAGTCACAAGACAGTATAGGCGAGTCCACACCTGTGCATGATTCAGTTTGGGGTGATATTCAAGCTTGGTGTAAAGGTTTTGTTCCCTTGTGGGAGCAACCTTGACAGCGGGACACGAGATGCGTCGCGAGGATGTACGCGTTGCCCCACAAGTTGCCGTGTACCCCATGAAATACGAGAAAGGACGGGCCACCTCGCGTCTGTCCCGCTTTGCTCGTTTACAAAAAAAGCCCGCCGGCATGACTGCCGACGGGCCACCTGGCCACACCTTAAGATGTGTCGCGCTTACTTGCTTGTTAGGCCAGCTTGGCGGCGTTCTCGCCGGCGATCTTGCCGAAGACCATGCACATGCCGCAGGACAGGCCCTTCAGGCTGATGGGGTACTGCACGTTGAAGCGGCCGCCCTGGGGGGCGCCGCACACGTACAGGCCGGGGATGAGCTCGCGGTCGGTGTTGTACACGTGGCAGTCGCCGTCGGACTCAAAGCCGCCCAGGTTGCCCAGCGACAGGGCCGTGCCGCACTCGGCCGCGTAGAAGGGGCCGTTCTCCAGGGCGAAGAGGCGCTGGGAGGACTTGCCGTAGTCGGAGTCCACGCCGGACTTGCACAGCTCGTTGTAGCGCTCGATGGAGGCCTTGGCGGTCTCGACGTCCATGCCCTCGATCTGGGCGAGCAGCTCGTCGATGGTGTCGGCCTTCAGGCAGCGGCCGTCCTCGACGGCGGAGTCGATGTCCTCGGGGGTACGGACGTTGATCTTGAGGCCGGAGGCGGTGTAGCTGGGCAGGGGCTCGTCGCGGTAGATGCAGGCCACGCCGTGCGCCATGGGGAAGTAGGCGAGCTGCTCGGGCCAAGAGGAGTCGAAGAACTGGTAGGCCTTGCGCTGGGGCTGGTTCTCCACCTGGTTCTCGAGCTGCTGGCCGGGCAGGTCCTCGTTCATGAAGCGCTTGCCGCGCAGGTTGAGCCACAGGTAGCCGTTGTTGCCGATGACGCCGCGGCCGTCGGCGCCGGCGCCGCCGCCCATGTGGTGGATCATCGGGGCATGGTAGGCCTCGATGGCGCCGCCGATCCAGGCGCCCATCTTGTGGCCGTCGCCCACGTTGGTCTTGTTGCCCTCGCCGTCGATGTCAAGGCTCAGGATCTGGATGCCGGCCTCCACGCACTGGGGCGCGTAGAACTTCATCATGTCCTCGTTGGCCAGGTAGTCGCCGGTGGCCAGGACCACGGCGGGGCAGTTGACCTTGACGATGGCGTCGGTGGCGGTGTAGCGGCCGTAGGCGCCGGCGATGGAGCCGTCCTCGTTGGTGATCAGCTTGATGCCCTTGATGTCGTAGCGCACGTCGGCGCCGGCGTCCACGGCGGCCTGGAGGTTGTCAGACATGACCTGGTACAGGCTGGAGAAGCCCACGGAGGTGGGGTAGCAGGGCATGTCCTCCTTCGTCCAATCGTAGGTCTCGGGCACCGGGTAGCAGTAGGGGAACATGTAGTTGCCCTGGCTCTCCTCGGGGATCTCCTCGTAGGCGTCGTCCTTCACGAAGTAGAGGCTGGGGCTGGCGGAAACGAACCAGTCCAGAGCGGCGCCGGACTCATCGGCCCAACGGTTGATGATGTCGTAGCTGCCGCGGTGGCTGCACTCCTTCATGTGCTCGGAGATGATGAGGTTGCGGTCGATGTAGCCCTCGCCGCGGCCCCACTTGGCCTGGGTCTCGCCGCCCAGGATGGCCATGTCGGAAGCGACGCTGTTGAAGCCGGAGCAGGCCTCGAAGGCGACGACCTTGGCGCCGGCCTCGGCGGCGGCACGCACGGCGGGAACGCCGGCCGCGCCCAGGCCGATGACGAGCACGTCTGCGTCGATGGTCTCGGAGACGTCGGCGTCCTCGATGACGGGGGCCTCGCCGAGCCAGGGCATGGCGCCCGTGCCGTCGTAGCCCACGGTGGACTCGGCGGCCACGTTCTCGGCAGCGGAGGCGGTGCCGGCGATGGCACCGGCAGCGACGGCGCTCATGGCGGCGCCGGCGACGAAGCCGCGACGGGAGAAAGACTTGGAATCGAAGGACATGGCGCAACACCTTTCCTTGAGGCGCGACCCCCTGTGGGCCGCTTGACTGGTTTGGATTGTTGGCCCAAGGCGGCGCACGCGTCACCGACCGCCATGGTCGAACGGCGCGGGCGATATCGCCCGCCAGGGTCGAGGTGACATTCGACCCTGGCGGGGTTGCCAGCAAACTCGCAGGTATTTGCCTTGTCTGTAGGTTTTGCACACAAACCCTCCATGCATGGGGTGGGCACGCAGGGGCGGCGGGGCGTGTGCCATAATGGCGCGCAGACCCACGCGAGGAGGACGCCCATTCCCACTACGGACGCACGTGCGCAGGCACGAGAACAACTCAAGAGCGCGGCCATGCGCCTACCGTGGGCGCTGGGCTACTCCCTCATGAGCGCCTGGGCCACCGTGTTGCTGTTCTCCTCGCTCTTCTCCGCCGAGCCGTCCTCCTCGATCGTCACGCTCTCCATGCTGGCAGGCATGGTGGCCTGCGTGGCCACGTTCTTCGTGCGCTCGGGGGCGAGTCCCTTCAACGGGCGCGGCGGCGTCTCGTCGCTGTACGCCACGGCCGTGGCCGCAGGCACACTCATGTGCACGCTGCCGGCCCTCGCACACACCGCCCCCATCCACGACGCGGGCCTGGTGCTCTCGGGGTTCTTCGCGATCCTTCTGCTGCTCACCTGGTTCGAGGCCTTCTCGCGGCTCTCCTCGCGCACCATCGTCTTCTTGGGCGGCTGCTCGTTTTTGATTTCGGCGGCAGTGGTGTTTTTGGTGCTCGCCATGCCCCTGGAGGCCGCGAGCGTCGTAACGTCGGCCCTGCCCCTCGTGTCGTTCTCGCTGCTCCCCCGACCGGCCCCCGTGGCCGCTCAGGCCCCGAACGGCCGCGCGACGCTGGGCGCGGTGCTCACGCAGGCCGTATCGTGGAAGACGCTTCTGGGCATAGCGCTTTCGTTCTTCGTCATCGGGGCGATGGGGGCCTTGGCGCCCGAGCTGGGCGTGAGCGTAAACCTCTCCCCGGTCTACCTGGGGATTCCCGCCGCTTTGACGCTTCTTTTCGTGCTGAGCGCATGGCTGAGCCCCGCCCGGCTCGACGCCTCCATACTCTTCAAGCTGCTGCTCGTGGCCGTGGCGGGCCTGGCCTTTTTGCTGGTGTACGCAGGATCTACGAACCTGTCGCTCGTGTTCTTCCTCTACATCACGGCCGACGTGCTGCTGTGGTCGGTCCTGGCGCTGGCCGCCAAGAAGACCCCGGTTCCGGCGCACGCCGTGTTCGCCTGCGGCTGGCTTGCCGAGTGCGTGGGCAACATCTTAGGCCACAACGTGGCCTTCGCCATGGGCAACACCTCGATGCTCTTCGCCGTGGTGATGCTGCTCATCATCGTGGCCGTGGGATTCGCCTTCGGCGACGGGCTGTTTATGGTGGAGCTGGAGGAGCGGGGCGACGCGGGCGAGGCGGCATGCGAGCCCGGCTGCGACGGGGCGCAGGGCGAGGGCGCGGGGCGCGGGCTGGCGGGAGCTGGCGTGCAGGCGGGTGCGGCGGGACGCGGGCTGGCGGGGGCCGGCTCGCAGGCAAGCGGGGCGGGGCGCGGGCTGGCGGGAGCCGACTCGCAGGCGAATTCCGCCGAGGCGCGCGGGGCCGCCGACGGCGCTGCGGTCGCCCCGGAAACCCCGCAGGATGCACGCGACGCGCTCGCCGCGGCCATGGACGCGTTCGCCGCGCGCTATGCCCTCTCGGAGCGCGAGACCGACGTCTTCCGCCTCTGGGTGACCGGCCACGGCCTCAAGCACATCCAGAACGCGCTCTTCATCAGCGAGTCCACCGTCAAGACGCACCTGCGCAGCATCTACCGCAAGTGCGACACGCACAACCGCGCCGAGATCATCGAGCTGTTCGAGCGCGAATCGTAAGAGATGCGCCTGCCCGGCCAGTCGCTTGGCAAAACACGTTTCCTTTTTTGCGTTCTGAGTCCTAGGCGCACAGCACGATAAACCTTGCTCGCAAAGAAGCGCCTGGTAGATTGGCCGCTCGCTTTGCCGGTGCATTGTCGGTCGAAGCCAGGACGGAAAATCGCGCGCTATTTGACCGAAACGGCGGCATGGCAACAGCAGGTCGGCGGCAAAACGGCGGCGGAGGCGGGCAATCGATGCGCCCGACCCCGCCGCCACTCACACGCTGCGAACGTCTTACCTGCTACCCGAGTTGTTGAAGTAGGGGGCGAGCATGGGGGCAAGGGAGCCGGCGAAGGTGCTGAGAGGCATGGACTGCAGCCAGACGCGGCCCGGGCCCGTCACCACGGTGTTGAAGAGGCCCTCGCCGCCGAAGAGCACGTTCTTCACGCCCTTGACCGTCTGTGCCTCGATAGACACGGTGGCGTCGCACATGGCAAGGTTGCCGGTGTCGACCACCATCTGCTGACCGGCGGCCAGCTCGTACTCAACCACGGAACCGTCGAGCTCCACAAAGGCCAGGCCGCGACCCGAGAGCTTCTGCATGATGAAGCCCTCGCCACCGAAGAAGCCGCCCGAGACGCGGTGGTTGAAGTGCACGGACAGCTCCACGCCCATCTCCGCGGCGAGGAAGGCGCTCTTCTGCACCACGACGGGCTGGTCGGGTGCGATTTCCAGGGCGCGCACCTCGCCGGGGAAGCTCGACGCGAAGGCGATGAGGCCCCTGCCCGAGCGGGCTGTGTAGACGTTCTGGAAGATGGACTCGCCCGAGAACAGCCTACCGAACGCGCGGCCGATGCCGCCGCCGGCATTGGTGGACATCTGCATGTTGGGGGTCATCCACACCATGGAGCCCGACTCGGTCTTCACCGCCTCGCCGTCTTCCAACGTGCACACCACGACGCCGAACGGGTTGCCCTTAATCTCGTACTGCATGCGACACCAGCCTCTCTGAACGGGAACGGTGAGGCTGACGATACCGCTTGCCCCGCCAGGGCGCAAGGCAGGCGGCGAACGGCGACCCTCGGGCGTGTCGGCCGGGCTGGACGATGTGGGGAGGCCCAGCCGGGGGAAGCCGTGCGGGCCGTGCTCGATGCCGCTCCAGTGTCAGCCAGGCTGACAAGCACTGCCGCGCGGCAGGCGCCTCGCGCTACTCGGTCGTGCTTGGGAAACCGATGAACAAGTCGCTTTTCCAGCTCGCCAGCGTAACAACAACGCAGGTAAAGGCCTTATACAATTGATGTGCCAGGCCGGCTTAATCGTCTTTTCCTCAGCGACCCCTGAGCGTGTCGGCCGGGCTGGGCGATGTGGTGGCTCGGCCGGGAGAAGCCGCGCCGGGTCGCGCTCAGCGTCCCTCTTGCGTGTCGGCCAAAGGGTCGAGCAGCTCCACTATCTCGGCGCGGGAGTGCTTGCCCGTCTTGTCATAGATGTGGCGCACGTGGGTCTTCACGGTGGAGGGCGACAGGTACAGCTTTTCCTGAATGTACTTGAGGGTGTGGCCGGTGGCCCATAGGCGGAAGACCTCGGTCTCGCGGGCGGAGAGCAGGTAGGCGCCGGCAAGCTCGTTGATGCGCGCGTCGAGCCCGGCCGCAGGCGACGCGTCGGCGGCATCGACGGGGGCTGAGCCCTGGGAGGCCGCCGAGCTGGCAAGGGGGTCATTGCCAGAAAGCACGCCGGCCGTCGCACGGCGGGAGGCACTGGCGCCGGAAGTCTGCGCGGCGAAGCCGGCCGCACCTTGCGTGCGCAAGCCGCCCGCACCCTGCATGCGCAGGCCTCCCGGTCCGCCGCCGGCGCCCGACGCCACGCGCGAGGCCGACCCGCCCCGCGCGCCGCCGCTCGAATCGGCCAGCATGCCCGCGCCGTCTCGCCCCGCGTCCGCGAAAGGCACGCCGTCCTCATCCGCCCCACACGCGTCCGAGATATCCGGGTACTTACCCATCTCGCCGGTGAAGAGGAACGCTGCCGCGCCCACAAGCAACGCGACGACCACGATGGTGAGCGGACCCTGGTCTACCAGGCCAAACACGCTGATGACCCCGGCGACCCCCTCGCCGATGTGGCCCGCCAGGCACCCCGCGGCATACACGAGCGCCGGTCCTGCGCCGCCACGGGCCTGGGAGAGGAGCGCCAGCTCGGCCATGAGCGTCCAGGCCACGATCTTCACGCCCACAAATGTGATGACGATGGCGACCTGCGCCCCCTCGGCCCACTCGGAGAGCAGGAAGGCCGCGAGGACCTGGCCCACCATGAGGACCTTGTACAGGCTCGTGAGCGTGACCCTGCCGTGCAGCAGGATTGCGGCGCCCATGACCACGACGCTCGTGAGCACGGCGGCCAGGGCCGTGCCCCATGAGAAGTAATCCAGCGGCGTTCCCGCCTGGGCAAGGGTCGAGCCGATGGCGAAGTACGTGATGCCGATGGCCGTGAGAACACGCGCCGGAATGGCCTCGAGCGTGGCGGCGATAGCCGCGCGAAGCCCCTCGGCCTGCACGGCAGGCGCGTCCGCGCGCCAGCCCGCCGCACGCGCACGCGCCCCCGCGCCACCCGCGCAGCTCGCGGGGCTCGCGGGGCTCACGCTCGCCCCGGCGCCCGCCGGCCCGCTCGCGGCCCCGGCTTCGCCTGCGGCAGGCGCCACACCCTCATCCCCGCCCTGCGCCACAAGCGCGCAAATCGCAAGCGGCAGCAGCATCTCCACCGCGCACACCGCGCCCGCACCCAGGCCGCCCACGAGCGTGCTTCCCAGATAGGCAAGCAAGTACGACACCGAGGCGCACACCACGGCACGGCGGGCGCCCATCTGCGCGTACACCTCGCCGCATGCCACGAGCAGGAAGGCGAAGGCCACCGAGAACACCGCCACCGCGCCCACGTCGGCCCAACCGGGGAGCCATGCGAACTCGCCGAAATGCAGGAACGACCCCGCCGCCGACAGCACCGCCGAGACCACGAGAAGCCCGCGCCTCGTGCGCAGGGGACGCGCCGCGCAAGACCGCGCGAACGCCCACACCGCCGCAAACCCCACGATGCTGAACGCCATGGAGGCCATGCGCGAGGCGAACGGCGCGCTCAGAAGGGCGCTGCCCGGGGTGTCGAGCAGCAAGATGTTGCCCCACAGGGTGCATAGGGCAAGCGCGAGCGCACGCGGCGTGCCCGCCTTTTCCGCAAAAGCCAATGGCATCCCCCCGACTCCCCCTTTTCAAGCGCCGACGCGACGGACGTCACCATACATGCAGGTAAAGCATTGTAATCGACCCGCAGGGGCGATGCCACGTCAACGCGTGCAAAAGGGCGCAAACGCCGCGCTGCGCATCGGTATCGTCAATCGGGCCCGATGTACGCAGCACCCGCACGCTTAGAGTGCGGCCCTGTCAGCACGACCCACTACAACGAAAGGATCCACCATGAGCAACGTCTCCCGCAGGTCTTTCATCAAGGGCGCAGGCCTGTCCGCCGCCGGCGTCGCAGCCGCCTCCTGCGCTGTGACCGGCGCCGCCGTGGCCGAGGAGGCCGCCGAGGAGAAGGACTACGCGGCCCTGGACTACAGCTCCTGGCTGCCCGCCGAGCCCGAGATCTCCGACGACATGGTCGAGGAGGAAGTCGAGGCCGACGTCATCGTCGTGGGTGTGGGCGACTCCGGCTGCGTCGCCATCCGCTCGGCCGCCGAGGAGGGCGCCAAGGTCCTGGCCTTCGAGAAGTCCGAGACCAAGAACACCACTGGCCAGGGCTGCGCCGTGGTGGGCGGCAAGGTGCAGGAGACCTGGGGCCGCGGCGACGGCTTCATGGACAAGTTCGAGCTGGCCGAGAAGCACATGAACGAGTGCCTCTACCACAACAACCTGCCCATCTTCACCCGCTGGGAAGACGAGATGAAGGACGTCTTCGACTGGTTCATCGCCCCGTCGAACCCCTACATCGCCCCCGAGAGCTTCTCGGAGATCCCCGAGGAGAACCAGGGCAACTACATCTTCCCGTTCTTCTACCCCATGCTTGAGAGCTACGACTGGACCAAGGAGGCCCTGCCGACCTACCCCACCACCATCGGCATCTCCAACCTCTCCCAGATGATGGCCGACACGCTGGCCGAGGCCGAGGCCACCGGCAACGTGGACATCCGCTACGGCCACTTCGGCACGAAGCTCATCATGGAGGACGGCCGCTGCTGCGGCGTGTACGCCCGCAACGCCGCCACCGGCAAGTACGTGAAGGCCACCGCAAAGGGCGGCGTGATCCTGACCTGCGGCGACTATGCCCACGACACCGCCATGCTCAAGTACTTCGTGCCCTCCGCGGTGGAGAACGGGGTGCCCGTGATGAACCCCACGATGGATGTCGAGGGCAACTACACCGCCACCGGCGACGGCCACAAGATGGCCGCCTGGGCGGGCGTGGCCCTGCAGCAGTGGCACGCCCCGATGATCCACCACATGGGCGGCGGCGCCGGCATCGGTGGGCGCGGCGTCATCGGCAACAACGGCTACCTGTGGCTGAACCTCGACGGCGAGCGCTTCATGAACGAGGACCTGCCCGGCCAGCAGCTCGAGAACCAGCTCGAGAAGCAGCGCGAGCACATGGCCTACCAGTTCTTCGACGCCGCCTGGCCCGAGCAGCTCCAGTACTTCCCGGCGGCCCACGGCACCGCGTGCTACTACCGCGACGAGCCCTTGCCCGACTACACGGCCAACGGCCTCAAGATTTCGGTCCGCTGCCCGCAGGACATCCAGGACGGCATCGACTCGGGCCAGTGCATGACGGCCGACACCATCGACGAGCTGCTCGCCCAGCTCGACGGCATCGACGTCGAGGCTGCCAAGGCCTCCATCGAGCGCTACAACGAGCTGGCCGAGGGCGGCTTCGACGAGGACTTCGGCAAGTCGAGCCAGCGCCTCTTCGGCCTGACCACCCCGCCCTTCTACGCCGTGCGCTGCGAGGAGGCCAACATGCTCGTGTGCCTGGGCGGCATCGTCTCCGACAAGGAGGCCCGCGCCTACGACACCGCCGGCAAGGTGGTTCCCGGCCTGTACTGCGCCGGCAACATGCAGGGCAGCCGCTTCGCCGTGGAGTACCCCATCTGCCTGAAGGGCGTCAGCGTCTCCATGTGCATCTTCTACGGCTACGTCGCCGGCAAGAACGCCGCCGCAGCCGCTGAGTAAGCCGCAAGCGCGCTGCAAGGTAAGGTAAGGGCCGCCCGCCGTTCCCTGGATATCGGGGGATGGCGGGCGGCTTGCTCGAGGTTGGAGGCGGCGGCCCTTGCCCGGCGATTCCGTGCGACTCGGCACGCCGGCAGGCCCGCCACCAAGGGCCGAGGCGCGTTCGAACTTGCGAGGCGGTGCCGGGCGTTGGCGGGAAAGGCCGTTTCGGAGTAGCGCGGGCAGCGCTTGTGGCAGGGAAATCAGTTTCGGAGTAGTCCGCGCACCGTTGGTGGCAGCGAAACGAGTTTCGGAGTAGTCCGCGCGGCCCCAATGGCAGCGAAATGAGTTTCGGAGTAGTGGAATCGCATTTGGCTTACGTTGACACCCTCCGGAGCCGCAAAAATTGTTGGATTTACAACGGTTTTGGCGATTTAATCAGCCCTCAGCGCGCTTGACGCCCCCAATTCGTGGCCCGCAAGCCCACGCGAACGTCCCGCGCGATCGTGTGCCGAAAGTTGGTGTCACGGGCCGCTTTTGAGCGGAAGGCGGCCTTT
>CAVEWV010000097.1:0-9767 GCA_963619535.1 Acutalibacteraceae bacterium
CCGTCGCCATCCCTGTACGGCCGCCCTACCGGCCGACCCGCCCCTTCCGCACCAGCGCAAGCGCACAGCCTAACGAGGCCAGCACAAAGAGCACGGGCAAGGCGAAGGCGACGGCATATCCCACGGACTCGATGACGTTGCCTGCGAGCAGGGCACCCAGGGAGATGCCGGCCGAGGTGGCGGTGTTGAGCCAGGAGAACATCTCGGCCTGCCGATGCTCGGGGGCCACCTTGCCGCCCAGCTGATAGTGCAGGTTCGTGCAGGGAGACACGGCGCACCCTACAGCGAACATCGTGGCGCACACCGCCGCGTCGCCCCAGCCGCTCGTCAGCACAAGCAGCGCGCACACAAGGGCGTACGCCCCGGTGGCAAGCGCGAGCTGGAGCGAGGCGCCTAGCTTCGACGCAAGCGGCTGCATGCGAACGAAGGCGAGCACGCCCAGGATTGACCCCACCGACCAGACGGATATGGCGGCACCGCCCAGCGCCGCTGCGCCCTGCGCGTCGTAGTAGAGCGGCAGCAGGGTCTCGAGCCAGCCGGAGAACGACATGGTGCCCAGGCACGCCAGCAGCACGAGCCACACCCTCGGGTCGCGAAGCAGCCCTGCGCCCCGGGCACCCCCGACCTCGCGGCCGTCATCTCGCGAGGCCGGCCCTTCGCCGCTCCCACAAGCCGCACTCGACCTCAGGCCGCCTTCATCCTCCCCCGCACGTGCAGCTTCCAAGCCCTGCTCGCCAGCCTCTCCCCCACGCTCGCCAGCCGCCGTCCTGCTCCGCCCCACCTGCGCATAGCGTCGCACCGGCTCGCAGCGCGCCAGGAACACCGAGCCCGCGACAAGGCACGCGCTCGTCGCCGCGATGCCCGCACCGGGCGCCCCCAGCAGCACGAACAGGCTCGCCACGATGGGCCCGCTCACGTAGAGCACGTCCACGAGGAGAATCTCGAAACTGTAGGCCACCGAGAGCAGCTCAGCCGGCACGAGCATCTTCCACAGCGAGCGCGTCGTGCCCGCCACAGGCGGTGCCACCGCACCGCAGGCAAACGCCGCCCCCACGACAAGAGCAACTGGCGCACCCACGCCCACCGCAACCAGCAGCGACGCCACGGCCGCCGCCTCGCCAGCCGAGCACACGCGCAATGTCGCAGGCCCACGGCCCCGGTCCACCAGTCGTCCGAGCCAGGGGGAGAACACCGCCGTGCCCAGCGTCCAGGCGGCCGCCGCCATGCCCGCGACGGCCGCGCCATAGCCCTCGCTCACCAGCAGCACGAGCAGCACCGACACGCATCCCGTGGGCATGCGCGCGGCGACCATCGCCGCGACCACCGACTTGACGCCGGGCTGCCTGAAGAGCGCACGGTACTGCCCGGACACGGACCCCGAGGCGCCGCTTCCCTCGGCCATCAGTTGAAGAACCTCGGAATCGTCTCGAGGTGGCGCTCGTCGTGGACAAGCTTGCCGTTCTCGAGCACCTGGGTGTCCGTCTGCACGATGAAGTCGTCGTAGGTGCACGTCATCTTGGAGTAGACGTTCGTCGTAATCTCCCAGCCAGGCCGCGAGAAAGTGCTGGCGCGGACGCTCTCCATCGCGGCGGACAGGGGGTCGTGCACGTCTATGGTGTAGGTGGTGTGCTTCTTCGCGCCGAAGGTGAAGCCCGAGGGCGTGCGCTGCACGGAGTAGTCGTCGGTCGAGCGGCTGAAGGCCAGCATGCCGGTCTCGGGATCGTAGGTGCGCTGCGTGAAGGGCTTGCCGGGCACGAGCGTCTCGCACTCCTCGCCACGCGCGATGGCGGGCGGCTCGAAAGTCCTGGCGAGCGGGGCGTCGCCTGCGCCGAGCACGGGCAGCTCGAAGGTGCTCTCCGGCAGGTCCACCGTGATGGTCGCCCGCTCGCGCGAGGGCCAGATCCAGGGCCAGTAGCTGGTGGAGAGCGCCAGACGCACGCGGTGCCCGGCGGGAATCACCTGGCCCACCGCCTTCATGGGAATCTCCACGCTGTAGAACGCGCCGGGCTCGAGCGCCTCGGGGAACTCGTGCGAGTCGCGGTGTGTGAGGTTGAGGTTTCCGCGTGTCACGAGGTGCGAGGTGCCGTCGGGCCACACGTCGCACAGCCGGGCGAACACGAACGCCTCGGGCTTGTCGGCGCTCACACGAAGGCGCACGAGGGGCTGCCCCACCACGGCCAGGTCGGCCTCGAGCGGCGCGCTCGTGAAGCACAGGGAACGCTCGTCATCGGGGCCTTGCTCGTCGGGCAGGTCGATGGGGCTGCCCATAGGAAGCCACGTGTCCACCTGCGTGCCGCACTCCAAGGGGCTGCAGTGGCTCGCGAACCTCTCCTGCCCTCCCCCGGCCGCCTCGCCCTCGCCCGGCTGCCCGAGGAATCCGCCCGCCATCAAGCCAAACGACACGCAATCGCGCCCCCTCGTGAAGGCGTCGGTCTGCATCCAGGCCCCGGGGCGCTCGGCGAGGTCGGGCGAGAGCTTGCAGGCGTCCATGAGGTAGTAGCGCATGGCGGGGTCGTCCTGCACGCCGTTCTCCTCGCCGGCCAGCCAGTGCCGCCACCAGCGCACGCACTCCTGCAGGAAGCCGATGGCCGGGCCGGGAATCCCCCGCTCGGGCCAGGTGTGGCCCCAAGGACCGATGAGGCCCTTGCACACGCCCGGGCAGTTGTCCACGAGGCGCACGATGGCGTCGGTGTACCCGTCGGTCCACCCTCCCACGGCCAGCACCGCGCACTCGATGTTGGAGTAGTCCTCGCACACCGAACCCGGCTTCCAATACTCGTCGCGTGCCTGGTGGGCCAGCCAGATGCTCGTGAGGTAGGGGTTGTCGTTCATGCGGTCCATCTGCATGCCCCGCCAGGCGTCTCCCACGATCGCCGGGTCGGCGGGACGCAGGTTGAACTCGTGCATGATCGAGCCCCACCAGTTCATGTAGAAGCCCAGAAGCGAACCGCCCATGTAGTGGACGTCGTTGTCATAGCGGTCGTCGGTGGAGCACACGGTGACGATGGCCTTGAGCGCGGGCGGGCGGTGCTGGGCCACCTGCAGGCTGTTGAAGCCGCTCCATGAGATGCCCGTCATGCCCACGTTGCCGTTGCACCAAGGGCGCTCGGCGAGCCAGGCGATGGCCTCGCAGATGTCGAGCTGCTCGCGCACCGAGTACTCGTCGCTCAGCGTCCCCTCCGAGTCGCCGCTGCCGCGCAGGTCGAGGCGCGCGCAGGCAAAGCCGTGCCCGGCCACGTAGGCCATGCGCACGGAGTCGTCCCACAGGCTCACGTCGTCCTTGCGGTACGGGATGGCCTCCAGCACGCAGCCGAACCGCTCGTCGGCGCGCTTGGCCCGGGGCAGCCACAGCTTGGCCGACAGGCGCACGCCGTCGCTCATCGCGACCCAGACGTGCTCCACGACGTCCACCTCGTATTCAAGCTGTGCCTCGTCCACAACGTTGAGCTCATCGGCCATGGCGGCCACTTCCTTTCTGATCGCGTTGCCCCACACGGCCGGCCGGCGCCTAGGCCGCGACAACCCACACGTCCGTGGGGTTCCACAGGGCGATGACGTGTGAGCCGCGCTCGATGGCCGGGCCGTGGCGCATCACATGGGCCGTGAGCGCGATGCCGTTGGCCTCCAGCGAGAGCTTGGTGTAGCCGCCCAGGAACATGCGGTCGGCCACGTCGAGCTCCAGGGAGAGCGTGCCGGCCCCTCCGTGCTGGGAGCCGAAGTAGGCCGGTGCCACGGTGACGTCCTGCGGGCGCACCACGCCCATGACCGCGTCGCCCACCGAAAGGCCTGCCACGCCCGAGACGGTGGCGGTGGCCCCCAGATGCGTGAATCGCACCCGGTAGAGCCCCTTGTCGGCGTCGTAGACGGCCTCCACCGCGCCGGGGATCATGTTCGACGCGCCCACGAAGTCGGCCACGAAGCGCGAGTTGGGATGCCGGTAGAGCTCCTCGGGGGTGGACACCTGCACGAGCTGGCCGTCCGTCATCACGCCGATGCGGTCCGACATGGAGAAGGCCTCCTCCTGGTCGTGCGTCACGTACACGAACGTGATGCCCACCTTGCGGTGGATCTCCTTGAGCACCTCCTGCATGTGGTGGCGCAGCTTGAGGTCGAGCGCGCCGAGCGGCTCGTCGAGCAGCAGCGCCTTGGGCTCCATCACCAGGGCGCGCGCCAGCGCCACGCGCTGCTGCATGCCGCCCGAAAGCTCGCTGGGCAAATCGTCGGCGTGGGCCGACATCTCCACGAACTCGAGCATCTCGGCCACCTTGGCCGCTATCTGGGCCTTGGGCATCCCGCGCCCCTCAAGGCCGTAGGCCACGTTCTTGGCCACGCTCATATGGGGGAAGAGCGCGTAGTTCTGGAACACCGTGTGCACGTCGCGCTTGTTGGCCGGGGTGCGGGTGATGTCCACGCCGTCGAGCGTGATGGTGCCCTCGGAGGCGAACTCCAGGCCCGAGAGCATCTTGAGCGTGGTGGTCTTGCCTGAGCCCGACGAGCCCAGAAGCGAGAAGAACTCGCCGGGCGCGATGGCAAGGTCGGTCTTCTTCACGGCCAGAAAGCCGTTGGCGTAGGTCTTGCTCACGCCCTTGAGCACGATGCCCCGGCTCGCCGGGTCGGTTTGCTGGGCGTTGCGGGGCGCGGGGCCCGCCGACGTCAGTGCCGCACACGAGAACATGGCCGCTCCCTACTTTCCGCCGCCGAGCGCCGACACTGCCTGGCGCACCCCGACGACCTTCACGATGACGAACAGGACGATGAGGTTGAACAGCGTCACGATGACGCCCATCGCGTTCACCTCGGGTGTGATGCCCTTCTTGATGAGGCCCATGATGAGAATGGGCACGGTCTCGGTGCGCGGCCCGCCCAGGAACACCACGCTCACCACCGCGTCGAGCGAGAACGTGAACGCCATGAGGGCGCCCACGAGGATCGAGGGGGCCAACAGCGGCAGGATGACCGTCTTGAGGCAGCGCCATGTGTCGGCGCCCAGGTCGTAGGCGGCGTTCTCGTACAGGTCGGCGATGGTGGACATGCGCGCCTTGATGATCACCATGTCGTAGGCCGAGTAGATGATCGTCTGCCCCAGGATCACCCACCAGGGCCCCAGGGTGGAGCCGGGGACGAGCTTCACGATGGCGAGCAGCCCCACGACGATGACCACCTCGGGAAGCGTCAGGCGCAGGTACATGCTCGTGCCCTGGAAGAGCTGCATCTTCTCGCCCCATTCGCGCCCTCCCACCACGGCCGTCGTGGCGATGACGACGCTGGCCACCATGACGACCGCCGCGATGAAGAGGCTCTGCAGGAAGGCCTGGATGAAGTCGTCGGAGGTGAGCACGTCGGCAAACCACTCCAGGGTGAAGCCGCCCCACGACAGCAGCCGGGGGTTGGCGTTCACCGAGTTCACCACGACGTTGACGATGGGCAGGTAGAGGAAGACGAGCACGGCCACGGAGATGAGGCCGGCCACCCAGTGCTGACGGATCTTTCCCATGCTAGGCCACCGCCTTCCTGCGCGCGCCGCGGCGCTGCCCGATCTGCAGGCACAGCACCGCGATGAGGACCATGAGCAGCAGCACGCACGCCAGGGCGGCCCCGCGCGAGTAGTTGCCCGTGGTGGTGAACTCGCTGGCGATGACGTTGCCGATCATGAGGGTCTTGCCGCCGCCCAGGATGGCGGGGATGGTGTACTCGCCCAGGGCCGGGATGGCCACGAGCAAACAGCCCGCGGCGATGCCGGCGCGTGCCTGGGGCACCACCACGCGGAAGAACGTCACGGCCGCCGACTTGCCCAGGTCGGCCGACGCAGCCAACAGGTTCGTGTCGAGCTTCTCCAACGTGGCGAAGAGGGGCAGCACCATCATGGGCAGGTAGGAGTACACCATGCCCACGGTGATGGCCGCCTGCGTGTAGCGAAGGTCGGTGCCCTCCCCCACCAGGCCCAGCGTGGCGAGCAGGCCCGTCACGGTGCCCGAGGGCGCCAGCAGGGTGAGCCAGGCGTAGGTGCGCACCACGAACGACGTCCAGAAGGGGATCATGACCGCGAGCAGAAGCACCATCTGGAGCTTCTTGGGCGCCTGCGAGATGAAGTAGGCAAGGGGCAGGCCCAGAAGGATGCAACCCGCCACCGTCGTGAGCGTGATGAGCAACGACCGCCCGAAAGCCTGCAGGTAGATGGGCTGCAGGATGGACTGGAAGTTCTCGAGCGTGAAGGTGGGCACGACGGTGAACGTCCTCATGTCCGTGGTCCAGAAGGCATAGAGGACCACCACGAGCAGCGGCGCGATGAGCAGAAGCGCGCTCGCGGCCGTGTCGGGGACGATGAGCAGCAGGCGCTCCTTGAGCCCCATCTTGCTTACGCCCTCGTATCTTTGCGCCGGGTGTGCCATGGGCGCCCCTTTCCGTCAGGTGGCCCGCAGGCTACGCGTTCTGGATCTCCTGCCAGGCGGCGGCGTTGGCCTGCGACACCTCGGAGGTGATGTCGGCGTACTCCACGTTGTCGGACTGCTCCGGGTCAAGCGCCACGCATCCCGCGACCTGCTCGTCGAGCAGCTCCTTCACGCTCGGCATGACCCACGACGCCCAGGTGGTGTTGATGAAGTCGGCGTAGTTCTCGGGCTCCAGGGCGAAGTCCATGAACTCGTACACCGCATCGAGGTTCTGGGAGCCGGCCAGCGGCACCCAGCCGTCCAGGTAACCCGGCATGCCCTCCTCGGGCGCGACCCAGCCCACGGCGTCGGTCTCACTCGCGGCGCTCGCGTAGTCGTAGTCGTAGGCCACGGCGAGCCAGGCCGAGCCGTCGATGACCTGCGAGGGGGCGCCCGAATCGACGAAGGCCTTGATGTAGGGCTTGATCTCGATCACCTTGTCGCGCGCCTCGTTGATCTGGTCGATGTCGGTGGTGTTGATGTCGTAGCCCAGAGCGTACAGGCCCGCCTCGATGACGTCGCCGTCGTAGGAGGGGAAGAGGATCTTGCCCGAGAGCGCCTCGGCCTGCTCGAACAGCTCCTTCCACGACTGGGGCGGGTCGGGCAAGAGCTCCTTGTTGTACATGAAGCCGATCTTGCCCTGCTCCATCGGGATGCCGTAGGGGTAGGCGTCGATGAACTCCTGCGAGACGTTCTTGAGGTTGGGCACCTTGCTAGCGTTGAAGTCGGCGAGCAGGCCGTTCTCCTGAAGCTGGCGCGCCACGTTGTTGCCGGCCAGGGCGAAATCGTAGGTGCCCTTGTTCTGGGTGAGCGTGCTGATCCAGGCGGAGTTGCCTCCGTCGGGGGTGGGCAGCTCCTCCACCTCGACGCCGGTCTTCTCCTTGAAGGCGTCGGTGGTGTTCTCGCCCATCCAGTCCTCGTAGTTGAGCATCGTGATCTTGGTCGTCTTGGCGGCGCCGCCCGAAGACGAACCGTCCTCCCCGCAGCCGTACAGGCCGCCGAGGGCCACCAGGCAGACGGCCCCGCCTGCAGCCACAAAGCCGCGACGCGTGATGCCGGAAGTGCGTGTGCTGTGCTTCTCCATGGCGCTGCTCCTAACTCCGCGCAGCCGGTCTTCCGGCCGCCCCCGTAGAAAACGCGCCACATTGTGCACGGCCGCGCGGGCACCCATATTTCGGCAAGGCATATTTCATCGCTCGCCAACTGGTTTGTAACGCCTGAGAAATACCTGGTAGATGGCCTGGTTTTACGAAACAGGCCCGACATGGGCACGACATGTGCATTTCTTTGGGCCGACCGAAACCCGCAACGCGGCCCTGCCAGACTGGCCGGGATGCATGGGTCGCGACGATGGGAGAGAGCCGATGGCGCAGAGGGCGCGAAGCAAGCGCAAGGTTGTGGGCGAGGTTGCCGCCTTTCGGTCGGGCAGCTATCGCGGGGGCGTGGGCGTCGCGGCGGCTGCCGACAGGCGCAGTCATGCGGCAGGCGGAATGGGGCGCGCGGCGGGCTGCCGGGGGCACGCGAGTGGTGGCACAGGGCGCACGGCATGCGGGATGGGACGCACGGCGGCTGCCGACAGGCGCGGAAATGTGGTGGCCTGCCCGGCACACGCGGGGTGGACGCGATGAGGCCCCGGATCGCCGTCCTCACCACGCCCGAGGTGGGACATCCCGACCTGGGCGAGCTGAGCGAGCGTGCCGATATCGCCTGGTCCGACGAGGTGGGCGTGGCCCGCGCCCTGCAGGGCGCCCGGGCAGCGTTTCTGTGGGACACCGGGATGTGGCGCGAACTGCGCGACAACTGGGGGCTCTGCGAGCAGCTCGAGTGGGTGCACGCGGCCGTCACGGGAGTCGAGGGCATCTGCTTTGAGCAGCTGCGCGACTCGCAGGTGGCGCTCACCAACGCGGCGGGAACCTACGACGAGCCCATCGCCGAGTACGTGGCCCTCGCGGTCCTCGCCTTCGAGCGCGACTGGCGGCGCATCTGCGCCCAGGCCGAGCGGCATGCGTGGGAGCCCTTTACGGCGCACGGCTTTGCCGGAAGGAACGTGCTGGTCGTGGGCCCCGGCCGCATCGGACGCACCTGTGGCCGCAAGCTTGCCGCGCTGGGGGCGCATGTGGGCGCCGTGGGCCGCACGGCACGCGAGGGCGACCCCGACTTCGGGCGTGTCCTGCCCTTCACTCAACTGCACGCGGCCTTAACCGAAGCAGACCACATCGTGGTGGCGACGCCCCTCACGAGCGAGACACGCCACCTCATAGATGCTGAGGCCCTCGCGTGCTGCAAGCCCGAGGCGCACCTGGTGAACGTGGGGCGCGGGCCGGTCGTGGACACGCAGGCCCTCGTCGCCGCCCTGCGCTCGGGCGCGCTTGCCGGCGCCACGCTCGACGTGGTGGAGGGCGAGCCGCTCGACCCCTCAAGCCCCCTGTGGGACGTGCCCGGCCTCACCCTCACCCCGCACCTCTCCGGCGAGGTGGCCGGCACCGAAGAGGCGCTCGTGGGGCAGTTCGTAGCCAACGCCCACCGCTGGCTCGCCGGCGAACCGCTTGCGAACGTGGTGGACAAGCAGCGGGGGTATGGGACGAGGGGGTAGGTGCAACCTTTGCCGACAGATTGGCGCCGGCACCCACAAAACCCGCCGCCCAACCTCGCCCCAGGCACGTCCCTCCCCTCAGAACACCTCGCCCCGCTCCTTGAAGCGTGCCGTCTCCCGGCGCATGAGCTCCACAAACGCCGACCCGCCAACTGCGTGTGCGGCGACGTGGGCTACGGCGCCACGAGCGCATTCCTCGCCGCCAGGGACATCCTCGCGCAAGCGTAGGTTCGCGCCCATTGGCCGCTTAAGGTACCTCCCCGGTGGGCTTGGCCTCTCCGGGGAGGCGCCCCCGCCAAATCAGGGCGCATGTATGTGCTTGCATGGGGCTTTCGCTGGTAGCCGAAAAACCTGCATGCAATCTACCAGGCGTTTTGCTGAACTGGTCAGGCCTGATACTTGCAAGACAGGCCAGCAAGCGCATACTTACGGCCTCGTTTGGCACGCAGGCGCGAGGACGCGGCATTCTTGCGCCCACAAGTACGACGGGGCCACCGCCTTGCACCCCCAGGCCGCAAGCCGGCGACGCGCCGACAAGCAATCCCAAAGTCATCGAGATGCAACCAGCCCCCAAACCCACCGGCGTAGGGGGATACTGGTAGCCTGAGGGCCGGCTGAAGCAGAGCACATTGCATGCTTTCAAATCTCAACTTTTACATGCGCGCCAGCGTCGGCGCCATATCCGCTGGTTTACCGACGGCCAACCGGTGCCTGCCGAGGAGCTTGTGGCCCGCATGAACCGCGCC
>CAVEWV010000098.1:0-9409 GCA_963619535.1 Acutalibacteraceae bacterium
GAGGCCGGCGAGAGGGCGGCGCAGGCCGCCCTTGCCCAGATCCGCGAGCGCGGCTACGCCGAGCCCTACCGCAGCTCGGGTGCTGAGGTGACGCTCCTGGGCGTGGCGTTCGACTGCCTCACGCACAACGTGGGCGCCTGGGTGAGCGAGGCGCTGTAGGCCCTGCGGCCGGTCTTAGCCTCGGTGCGCATTTGGGCATGCCCATAATGGCGCACCCCCTCTCCTGGATGCGGCAGTTCCCCTGCTACTTGGAGTTCTAGTGCGTCAACGTCGCGGCAAACGCGAGCGCCTCGGCCACATCCTCGGCCGTCGTGGCCCACGAGGTCACGAAGCGCACGACCTTCGTCGCGCCCAGGTCGAAGAACACCTCGCATCCCAGGGTGTCCACGAAGCGCTGGGCCGCGGCGGCCTCAACCTCAAAGAACAGCTGGTTGGAGGGGCTGGCCAGCCACTCGTGCCAGCCCTGGGCGAGCAGGCCTGCGTGCAATTCGGCCGCGCGGGCGTTGGCGTTGCGGGCGTTTTCCCAGTACACCCGGCCGCCGTCCTCAAAGGCCGCCTCAAACTGCACGCCCAGCAGGCGCCCCTTGGCCAGCAGGTTCTGGTGCTGCTTCATGAGCCAGGGGAAGTCCTCGCGCAGCTGCGGGTCGCGCACCACCACGGCCTCGCCGAAGAGCAGGCCGTTCTTCGTGCCGCCGATGTAGAAGGCGTCGGCCAAGTGGGCAATCTCGGGCAAGGTGAGGTCGTTGGCGGGGGAGGTGAGGGCGCTTCCCAGACGCGCCCCGTCGAGGAAGAGCTTCATCCCGAGCTTGTCGGCGCATGCGCGCAGCTCGGTGAGCTGGGCCTTTGTGTACACGCCGCCCAGCTCGGTGGTGTCGCTCACATAGATTACGCGCGGTCGGGTCATGTGGTTGGCAAACGCGGCGTTCTCGGCGGCGATGCGCTCCACTTCGGCCGGGGTGAGGAAGCCGCGCGTGTCGCGTGTCGCGAGCACCTTGTGGCCGCACGACTCAAGGGCGCCCGTCTCGTGCGTGTTGATGTGGCCGTCGGGCGTGCACACGACCGCGTCAAAGGGGCGCGCGAGCAGGCCGCTCAGCGCCACGACATTGGCCGCGGTGCCGCCCACCACAAAGAAGACGCTCGCCTCCTCGGCGCTCAGCCCGCACGCCTCCAAGATGAGCTGGGCAGCGTGGGCGCAGTGGTCGTCGCAGGTATAGCCCGGACACTGCTCGGCGTTGGTGCGCACGAGCGCCGCGAGCACCTCGGGGCAGGCGCCCTCGGAGTAGTCGTTGCGGAACAAATGCATGGGAAGTGGGGCCTTTCTCGTGGGTGGCCTTGGCCGGGTGTGCAAGAATTGCGTTGCGCATGATAGCGCGCCCATGCGCCTCATATCTGGTCCAAGAGAAAGGTTCACCGCCATGCTTATCTCCACTGCTGACACGATTCCCGGCAAGACCTACGACGTCCTGGGCCTGGTGCGCGGCAACATCGTGACGAGCAAGAACATCGGCCGCGACCTCATGGCCAGCGTGAAGAGCGTGGTGGGCGGCGAGATCAAGTCGTACACCCAGCTGACCGACGAGGCGCGCCAGACCGCCGAGGACCGCATGGTGCAGCAGGCCATCGAGCTGGGCGCCGACGGCATCCTGGGCATGCGCTTCGGCACCGGCTCCATCCAGGCCGGCACCGTCGAGATGCTCGCCTACGGCACCGCCGTCAAGTTTCACTAGCAAAATGACGAAAAGGGACGTAGCCTTTTCGTCATTTGCCTGGTAGATGGGCAAATGACGAATTGCACCCGTCCCTTTTCGTCATTGTAGATTGCCGCCTTCCCATCGCCCGGGTTGCGCTATCCTGTATGCGCTTGGCTTTTTCGACGGGGGTGGTTGGTGTGCAGGTACTTGCGGTGGCGAGTCAGAGGGGCAATGCCGGCAAGACCTCCACGGCGTGCGCCCTGTCGTTGGGCCTGCGCGAGGCGGGCTATCGCGTGCTCGCGGTGGACCTCGACCCCCAGGCCGACCTGAGCCGCGCCTACGGCATCGACGCCGACGCCGAGGGCATCCCCTCCACGCAGGACGTCATGTCGGGCGCCGCCATCAGCGACGTGGTGGTCCCCACCATGCTGGGCGACGTGGCGCCTGCCAGCATCGGCCTTTCCTGCGCCGACATGCAGATGATGACCCTGGGAGGCGAGCGCGTGCTGGCCGACACGCTTGCCTGCGTGGCCGGCTCCTACGACTTCGCGGTCATCGACACCCCGCCCAACCTGGGCATCCTTGCCTGGAACGCGCTCTATGCCTGCACGGCGGCGCTCGTGGTGGCCTCGCCCGTGGCCTTCCGCCCCAACGACTTCCCGCTGCTGGCGCAGACCTTCTCCACGCTGCGCCGCTCGTTCAACCCGTCGTTCAAGGTGCTGGGCGTGCTGCTCACGCGCGTGTCGGCGAGCCGCGAGAACGAGGAGGCGCTCGTGGCCGGCATCGAGCAGGCGGCGCAGGCCGAGCAGTTCCCCCTCATGCGCACCCGCATCCGCGAGGGCTGCGGCACGCGCGTGGCCTCGGAGATGGCCAACCACCTGAACGGCGCCATCCGCCTGCCGCGCGACTACATCGACCTCACCCACGAGGCGCTCGGCCGCCTCGAGCTGCTCGGCCGGGGCCGCGGGCTGCGCTAGGGGAGCGGCCGGTCAGGTACTCGTCCGGTGCGCCGCGGGCTGTGCTGGCAGGGCGGCCGGCAAGGCGCACATTCGATGCCCCAGGGCGACAACGGCGCAGGTAGATGGCCTGCGAAATCAGGGCGGCACGGCTCGGCCGCCTTTTTCTGAGGGGCGCGGGGCGCAGGCGCCGGTGGGCGAGCGCCCGTGCGCGGCATCCAAGTATTGAGTTTTCGCAAACGGCCTGGGCGCATGGCGTGGGTGCGTCCGGGTATATCATGCGTGGGTTTGTCTCGTTCTCGGGCCCGGGGCCCGCTGTGCAAGGGAGCTGGAATTTGAGCGATATGGCCGTCGAGGCGGAACTCATCGAGGAGGACGCCGCCGCGAGCTTTGGGATCTGCCTGGTTGAGAGGCCGGCGGCGCATGCCTTTGACGTGCTCATGGCCGAGTACCGCGCCGCCGCGCGCGAGATGACCACCAAGTTCGAGAACCTCGACGAGGACGCCCGCATCCGCCTGGGCCACAGCCCCATCCACACCATCACCTCCCGCATCAAGACGCCCGAGAGCCTCTACGAGAAGCTCGGCCGCAAGGGCTTCCCCGCCACGCTCGACAGCATCCGCAAGAACATCTTCGACGTGGCCGGCGTGCGCGTGGTGTGCAACTACGTGGAGGACGTCTACACGGTGGAGAACGAGCTGCTCAGCCAGGCCGACGTGAAGCTCGTGCAGCGCAAGGACTACATCGCCCACCCCAAGGAGTCGGGCTACCGCAGCCTGCACATCGTGGTGGCCATCCCCGTCTACCTCAACGGCACGTGCCGCGAGGTGTGCGTGGAGGTGCAGCTGCGCACCATCGCCATGGACTTCTGGAGCTCGCTGGAGCACACGCTGCGCTACAAGAACCAGTGGGTGGTGGAGTCGGACATCCCGGCCATGGTGCAGATCCGCAAGAGCCTGCACGACTGCGCCGAGCGCATCAGCGAGATAGACCAGGACATGCAGCGCCTGCAGCTCGGCATCGCCCACCTCAAGTGCGAGCAGGGCGTCCCCGAGCCGTAGGGGCCGCAGGTTGCTCGTGCGGGTGCCGCAGGTCGCGGGCCCGGGGTCGCACACCGCTCGCGCGTTCGCCCCGCGCAGCCCCCGCCCCTTCCGTTTGCCGCAGGTTGGAATGCGTTTGCCTTGTAGGGGGCGCGTCGCGCGCGCATGCGGGCGGCGAGTCGGTATCATCTGCCTCAATAGGGTGTTGGCCCCTTTGAGCGAAAGGTTGCGCATAATGAAGAAGACTATTTTCACCGGTGCCGCCACTGCCATCATCACGCCTTTCAAGGACGGCGCGGTGGACTACGACACCTACGGCCGTCTGCTCGACTGGCAGATCGAGCAGGGCATCGACGCCATCGTGAGCGTGGGCACCACCGGCGAGGGCCCCACGCTCTCCCATGAGGAGCACCGCGAGGTCATCCGCTACTGCGTGGAGAAGGTCGCCGGCCGCGTGCCCGTCATCGCAGGCACCGGCTCTAACTGCACCGAGGAGGCCGTGGGCCTCACCAAGTTCGCCGCGCAGGTGGGTGCCGACGCCGCCCTTCTCGTGACGCCCTACTACAACAAGGCCACGCAGGCCGGCCTCATCGCCTCGTTCGAGGCCGTGGCCGACGCCGCCGACCTGCCCTGCGTGCTGTACAACGTGCCGGGCCGCACGGGCTGCAACATCCAGCCCGCCACCGTGGCCAAGCTCGCCGAGCACCCCAACATCGTGGCGGTGAAGGAGGCCAGCGGCAACATCTCGCAGGTGGCCCAGATCGCGGCCCTGGCCGGCGACAAGATCGACATCTATTCCGGCAACGACGACCAGATCGTCCCCATCATGGCGCTGGGCGGCAAGGGCGTCATCTCGGTGCTCTCCAACGTGGCCCCCGCCGCCACGGCGCAGCTGTGCCGCCGCTTCGCCGAGGGCGACGTGGCCGGCGCGCGCGAGATGCAGCTCAAGTACCTGCCCCTCATCGACGCGCTGTTCTGCGAGGTGAACCCCATCCCCGTGAAGGCCGCCATGGCCGCGATGGGCTGGGGCGAGAACAGCCTGCGCCTGCCCCTCACCTGCATGGAGGCCGACCACGAGGCCAAGCTCCTCGCCTGCATGCGCGAGCTGGGCATCATCGGGTAAGATGGCTCCCTGTTCGGATTGCAAGCGAGAAAGGGGAGCGTTGTATGAGTGAGATCGAGACGGCCGAGGCGCTGGGCGCGGCCGAGGAGCAGGCCGAGGCGGCCGAGCAGGTGGCGGGCGCGGCCGAGGCCGGCGCGCTGGCCGACGGGCAGCCCGCCGAGGACGTCGCGGCGACGCCCGCTGCCGCCGAGCCCGAGGCGCCCGCGCTCGACGGCCCTGTCCCTCCTGCGGCGGGCGCCTATAGCCTCATCCAGATCGGCGGCGAGAAGGCCGACCTCAAGGCGGTGCGCGAGGCCGTGGGCATCAACCAGATAGACCTAGCCAACCTCATGGACGTCACCGTGCGCACCATCAAGCGCTGGGAGCAGATCGGCTGGGAGGAGCCGCCCGACGAGGTGTGGGACCTGCTGTTCGAGCTGGTGCAGGACCACGAGGCCAGCGTGGCCGAGCTCGTGGAGCGCACCGAGGCCTCGGCGCGCGCCCATGCCGCCGAGCGCCGCGCCGCCGGGCGCGACCCCTGGATCGTGGAGCTGCCCTACTACAAGAACCAGGACCACTACGAGCAGTTCCCGCACCGCCCGCGCAGCCAGCATGCCTGGGGCAACGCCATCTCCCGCCGCGCCGCCGACATCCTGCGCCTCAAGGGCTACACGGTGTACTTCTACTACCCCGAGGGCAAGAAGTCCAAATAGCCCGCCCTCACGCCCCAAAAACGCCCGTCCGGACCATCCCGGGCGGGCGTTTTTTGTGTCCAGAATGACGAAAAGGGACGGGTGCAATTCGTCATTTGGCCATCTACCAGGCAAATGACGAAAAGGCTACGTCCCTTTTCGTCATTTTGGGAGGGCCATGGTGGCGAGGAACCAGGCGGCGAGGGTCTCGGGGGGCGTGGTGCAGCCGGCGCTGAACCACCAGCTCACAGCCTGGATGAACGACGCGATGAACATGCCCTGGGCGAGCTCGGCCGGCACCTCGGGGGGCGTGCCGTGCACCTTGCGGGCGAAGAGCACCGCGAGCTTCTCGGAGAAATAGGCCGTGAAGTGCGGCTCGCGCTCGTGGAGCAGCTTGCCGCAGATGCCGCCGTGGGTGTCGCGCAGGTGGTAGAGCAGGTGCGCCAGGATGCCGGCGAGGTCGGTGTCGCGCAGGTCGGCGTGCGTGGTGCAGTGCTCGTTGACGCCCTCGAAGATGTGGTCGAACATCTCCACGCACATCTGGTCGAGCAGGTCGTCCTTCGTCTCGAAGTGCGCGTAGAAGGTGGAGCGTCCGATGTCGGCGCGCTCGATGATGTGCGCCACGGTGATGTCGCGGTAGTGGGCGTGGGCCATGAGCGCCTCGAAGGCCTCGTAGATGGCCTGCCTGGTCTTTCGCTGCCTGCGGTCCACGATGTGCGTCCTTCCGTACATTCTCGCCGATGTGTCCAGAACCTGCCGCGCCGGCCCCCTATGTCTTGTAGCGCACAAAGCGCGCGGCGGGGTTCCGTAGCGCCCATGGGGCTGCCTTTGATTCTTCCATTGCCGAACGCGCTCCACTATACCGAACATCGTGTTTGATACAAGAGACGACGTTCGATTGGTTGGGAGCCTGAAGATGAGGGAGCGTTTGGAGGCCGCGCTGGAGTGGGGCGGCACGAGGAAGGACATAGCGCTGATCGTGGTGTCGGCGGTGGCGCTCGTGGTGAGCTTCATGCAGGGGGCCGCCCTGCCGCTCGACCCGGCGTGGGTGGCCATCGTGCTGTGCGGGGCGCCCATCGTGTGCGAGGCGGCGCTGGCCGTGGTGTACGAGCACGACATCAAGGCTGACCTGCTCGTGTCGCTGGCCCTCATCGCCTCGGTGGCGATAGGGGAGTACTTCGCGGCCGGCGAGGTGGCCGTGATCATGCAGCTGGGAGGCCTGCTGGAGGAGCTCACGGTGGCCCGCGCCCGCGCCGGCATCGAGTCCCTCGTGGAGATGACCCCCACGAAGGCCCGCGTCGTCACGGACACGGGGACCGAGGAGATGCGCGAGGTGGAGGGCGTCGCGGCCGGCGAGCTTGTGCGCGTGCGCCCCGGCGAGACGATCCCTGTGGACGGGCGGGTGGTGAGCGGCGCCACGAGCGTCAACGAGGCCGTGCTCACCGGCGAGTCCATGCCGGCAGACAAGCAGGTGGGCGACGAGGTGTTCTCCGGCACGCTCAACCAGTTCGGCTCCATCGACGTGCGGGCGAGCCGCGCCGGCGCCGACGGGTCGATGCAGCGCATGGCGCGCCTGGTGATGAGCGCGCAGGCCGACAAGGCGAAGATCGTGCGCCTGGCCGACCGCTGGGCCACCTGGGTGGTCGTCGTGGCGCTCGCCGCAGCGGCCGGGGTGTTCGCGTTCACGGGCGAGGCCCTGCGCGCGGTGACGGTGCTCGTGGTGTTCTGCCCCTGCGCGCTTGTGCTCGCCACGCCCACGGCCATCATGGCAGCCATCGGCAACGCCACCAAGCACGGCTTCCTCGTGAAGGAGGGCGACGCACTGGAGCGCCTCGCCGCCGTGCGCAAGGTGGCCTTCGACAAGACGGGCACCCTCACCGAGGGGCGCCCGCGCCTCATGGCCCTGCGTGGGGTGCCCGCATGCGGCATGTCGCATGACGAGCTGCTGGGGGTGCTTGCCAGCTGTGAGCTGCTCAGCGAGCACCCGTTGGGCCGCGCGGTGGTGGACGAGGCGCGCGGTCGGGGCTGCGAGCTTGTGCAGCCCGAGGACTTCGAGATGCTGCCCGGCCGGGGCGTGCGGGCGCGCGTGGCGGGCGTGCGCTATGCCGCCGGCAACCTGGAGATGATGGAGGGCCTGGGGCTTGCCGCAGGTGTCTGGGAGGAGCTCGGCCTTTCCCATGAGCTCGAGCTGGGGCGCACGGCGATCCTCGTGGCCCGCGAGGGCGAGCCGTTCGCGCTCGCGGCGCTCTCCGACACCATCCGTCTGGGGTCGGGCCGTGCCGTGCAGCAGCTGGCGGCCGGCGGGGTGGCCGGCGTGCTGCTCACGGGCGACAACGAGCGCGCGGCGGCCACCATCGCCCAGGCCGCCGGCATCGACGAGGTGGTGCCGCGCTGCCTGCCGCAGGACAAGCTCGCCTACGTGGCGCAAAGCGAGACGGCGGGGATGCGCCTTGCCATGGTGGGCGACGGCGTGAACGACGCGCCCGCCCTCAAGCGCGCCTTCGTGGGCATCGCGATGGGCGGCGTGGGCAGCGACATCGCCGTGGAGGCCGCCGACATCGCCATCGTGGGCGACTCCATCGCCGAGCTGCCGCACCTCTTCAGCCTCTCGCGCGCCATGATGGTGCGCATCAGGGTGAACATGACGTTCTCGATGCTGCTCAACTTCGTGGCCATCGTGCTGGCGATGACCGCGGTGCTCGACCCGGTGAGCGGCGCGCTCGTGCACAACTGCGGCAGCGTCTTCGTGATCGTGAACTCGGCGTTTTTGCTGGGCTGGACGGAGAAGTCGCGCAGGTAGGCGCGGGTGCGAGGGTGTCGGGCACGGGGTTGGGCAGCATTCCCCGCTCGCTCACGATTGTGTCGGTCTTGTTTTCGCGCCTGTTACGGCGACGCTTGCCGATGGGTCGCGGCCGCAGGGCTTGCGCGGGGTGAGAATGCATGCAAGGTCGCGGTGCGAAGCCGCCCCCACAACGCGCCATCCATCCCCCGACGCCGTGCCCGCGGGCACAGTAAGGAGCGCACATATGGGTTTTCTCGCTGGTAAGACCGCCATCATCACCGGAGCCGGCCGCGCGGTGCTGGCCGACGGCGTGAGCTGCGGGTCCATCGGCTACGGCATCGCCACGGCCTACGCCAAGGAGGGCGCCAACCTCGTCATCACCGGCCGCAACCAGGCCAAGCTCGACGCCGCAAAGGCCGAGCTGGAGGAGAAGTACGGCATCCGCGTGCTCACCGTGGCCGCCGACGTCAACGCCGGGGCCGACAACGAGGCCGTGGTGCAGGGCGTCATCGACGCCGCTGTGGCTGAGTTCGGCCGCATCGACGTGCTCATCAACAACGCCCAGGCATCGGCCTCGGGCGTGCCGCTGGCCGAGCACACCACCGACCAGTTCAACCTGGCCATGTTCTCGGGCCTGTACGCCGCCTTCTACTACATGAAGGCCTGCTACCCCCACCTCAAGGAAACGAAGGGCACCGTCATCAACTTCGCCAGCGGCGCGGGCCTGTTCGGAAACGTGGGCCAGTGCTCCTACGCCGCCGCCAAGGAGGGCATCCGCGGCCTTTCGCGCGTGGCCGCCAACGAGTGGGGCAAGGACGGCATCAACGTCAACGTCGTGTGCCCCCTGGCCTGGACGGCCCAGCTCGAGAAGTTCAAGGCCGCCTACCCCGAGGCCTACGAGAAGAACGTCCACATGCCCCCGATGGGCCACTACGCCGACCCCGAGCTGGAGATCGGCCGAGCCTGCGTGCAGCTGGCCAGCCCCGACTTCAAGTTCATGAGCGGCGAGACCATCACGCTCGAGGGCGGCATGGGCCTGAGGCCGTAAGGCGAGGGCCGACGACCCCTCATCCTGCACGACGCCAGGCCCGGCCCCGCACGCGCATGCAAGCGCGCGGGGCCGGGCTTTTGCGTGCGCGCCGAAAA
>CAVEWV010000099.1:0-9304 GCA_963619535.1 Acutalibacteraceae bacterium
GGCGCAGACCGACCCCGCGAACTCACCGAGCTCGATGCGCTCGAGCTGCGGGCAGGCCTGGGCCAGCTCATCGAGCCCCTCGTCATAGCCAAAGGTCTCCTCGCCCACGAGGCTGCCCACGGTGTCCCAGGCAAGCGTCAGGCTCTCGCCCGCCACAAGGGCGCAGAGCCACTGGCTCGCCCTACTCATCGCCCGCCAGTCGTCGGCAAGCACATGCGCCGCACGCGCCGCCGCAAGAGCCTGGGCGTCGGCTTGCAGGTAACGAACGCATGCGGATGTGACCTCGCTGGGATGGTAGGCGCGCAGCATCGCCAGGTCGGCTTTGGCAAGGCGGCTGATGTCCTTCTCCTCCACGGTCACGAGCCAGTCGGGGTCGTCGTCGCGCATCTCCGACCAGCCGCGATAGAAGAACTTGAGCATCTCGCGCAAGCGGTGCTGCTTCGTACCACGCACGCGCATGTCCTCGAAGAAGAAGTCCTGCTCGTAAGCGTTGAGCACGTGCGGCTCGCGCCCCGTGAAAGTGCGCGCGCCCTCGCTTGCGAGCACTTGGAGCGCCCAGGTCACGGGCGTCGTGACGCGAACGCCCGCAACGCCCGCCGCCTCAAGGCGAGCCTGCAAGGCCTGGGCCGCGCTAGCGCTCGCCGCAAGCACGAGGATGCCCTCGGGCGCCTCCCCTGCCTCGACAAGAACCCGGCAGTCCTGCACGAGCCTTTGGGTCTTACCGGTGCCCACGGCACCGCAATAGGCGCGCACGCGCACGCCCTCGTTTGGATATCTCATCGCCACCGCCCCTTGGGCAAACTCATACGCGCAGGCCTGCCGGGGACGGGGCGACTCTCCCCATGTGCCCAATTGCCGAGCCACCCCGCCCTCGGCAGGCCTGCGCTCTGTCCAGACCAGATCCGCTCCGCCCGCAACTCGCGTTTTATGCCTGCATGCGCCGGCGCGAGCCTTCTGCGGCCCTTACGCCTCCTGGGCCGTACGCTCCTCGTCGGCGTCGGGACCCAGCACGTCGGCCAGCAGCTCCACGTCGCTCTCCAGGAAGCCGTCGGTGTAGTCGGCGAGGCCCTTGTAGAAGTCAGTGCCCGCGAACTTGCGCATATCGCTGGTCAGCATGCCCGTCCAGGCAAAGAGGTGGTCCTGGAGGAAGTTGTGCTGCACGCGCAGCAGGCTGGCGACCTTGTCCTCGTCGTCCTCGCGGCAGGCCTGGGCCGTGCGCGTGGCCATCGCGGCCATGAACTCGCACTCCATGGCGATGTGGTCCTCGGACTCCTTCCATGTCGGCGACTTGTCGAGCGCCTGGCTGCGATAGATGGCGAGCACCTCGTCGCGGGCCTCCTGCATCATGAGGCGGCGCGGGCTCGTGTAGACGCTCTCGTAGGGGTAAGCCGCGCTGAAGGCGTCCATGCCGCTGCCGATGAAGGCGTGCACGTAGTCCACGGCAAGCTCCTGGAGCGTGCCCGACCACACGTTGCTCAGGTACGTGGCGATGAGCCGGTTGCCCGTGTCGGCCTGGTCGTTTCCGGAGTGCACGGGGAACGTGGCGCAGCGCAGCTGCTCCAGCAGCTCCTCATCGACCTCCCGGGCGTACAGGCGGCTGAGCAGCGCATAGGCCTTGGCGCGGGAGTCGTTGGTCTGCGCGAACTCGGCCAGGGTGATCTGATCGGAAGAGGTAACGGTATCCATGGTGGGGTCTCCTAGATATCTTGAATGCGGTGGGTCGGCGCCGTGGAAGCCAATCCGGGCTAGGCGTCAATGCCCTCGAGCTCGAGCTGCTCTATGGCCTGATGGCCCAGCTCGGTGGTGGCCCAGGTGCCGGCCCAGGCAAGGGCATCGCACTCCCCCAGGATGTTGAAGAAGTGCGCGGCCCAGAAGCGCGGCTCCTGCAGCAGCGGGTCGGAGTCAACAAGCGCCCCCAGCTCCCTGGCGCTCTTGCCGCCCTCCTCGGCGCATGCCTTGAGAATGCGCAGGTAGATGGGCTTGTACACGGCATCGCGCTCGAGCACGGCGCGCAGCCGCTCCATGGGCTTGTCGGCCTGAAGCTGCTCGATGCCCGCAGGCGTCGTCTTGTAGCGCACCACGACGCGCTCGGCGGGCTTCAGGCACTCCACGCCGTCTACCATCACGACCTCGGGCTCTTGGCTCTGCGTCTCGGAGATCTTCTCGATGGCGCCGGCTCGCTCGAGCAGATTGCACAGGGCCGGACCGTCGTAGACCGACACGGAAGTTGACTGAAGCTCGTCGGCGTGGGCGTTCACATCCTCCACGAGCGTCGCCTCGCGGCAGAGGTCCAGGATGGAGAGCAGCACCTTGCGGCGCGTCTTCATGCGCTCAAAGAGCTCGGCCGTACGCACCTGCGCCGGGCGGTCGTCCACCTTGGCCTCGGGGGCGTGGTCCTCGGTGGGGTCGCCCAGGTACGGCAGAACCTCCTCCTCGTCGGGCACCTCCTGGCGCTGGGCGTCGGTGTCTTTGAACAGGTCCGGGTTGATGGGCTCGAGCTTCATGGTTCCTCTCCTTGCTGTATGTATATATGCGTCTCTGTATCGACTGCGGTCTCAAGCGCCTGGCCATGGGAAGCGCATTGCCTCCGCCAAGCCCACGGGTATCCGCTCGCGCCATCCCCTACGCGAAGTTCACCTGATTCGCCCCCGGGAACAGCTTGCGCATCTTCTTCACCACGGTGTCGGGCCGGCCCAGGGCAATCTCGGGCACGGGCATCTCGTAGCGCTGCGCGTATCCACTGGCCAGGTCAGCCGCGTTGATCTCTTCGGAGATGGTGATGGCGTGCTTGGGACAGGCTGTCTCGCAGCAGCGGCACTTCACGCACTTGGCCGGCGTGTGCTCGATACCGATGGTCGCCCCGCCGTCCTCCTCGTACTTCACGAGTGCGCCCGTGGGGCAGAACACGCAGCACAGCCTGCACGATTGGCACCGCGTCGTGTCGAGCGTCACATGCCCCCACAGCCTGGTAGTCACGCCCGTCTGCGTCGGTTCGCCCAGTGTGGCGAGCGTGCGCAACAGACGTCCGCGCCTCGTAGGCACCTGCTGAGGAAGCTTGCCCGCAGCGTCGAGCTTCATAGGCTTGTAGGATTCAGGTTCAACTTGAAGGTCAAGTGATGTAGCTGCATGCCTGGTCGGCACGCGATCGGCCCCATCCACAAACCCCTCGCACAGCACCTCCTCGGGCAACCTGGCATTGACGCTCATCTCAAGCGCCGCGCCCCAGGCCTCGAGCAGCTCACCGGCGCCGGCCACAACCTGCGCGATGAGGGCGTCGTCGCCCAGACGCGCGTCATGGGAGCCAACAAACGTGAGGCTCTGCGCCCCGCAGGCGGCCAGCGTCACGACCATCGACTCGTCGAAGCGCGCGAGCTCGGCCACCTCCACCACTTTCTCGAGCGCGTAATGGCCAAAGTAATGGTCGAGCGCGGCCGTGGAGGCCACCACGACGCAGTCGCCGTTGGTGCTTCCGGCCGCCACACAGCGCTCAAGCAGCTCGCGGTCGTCGGGGCCTTCGGCCACGAGGGCGCAGGTGGGGCAGGCCGTGGCACAGGCGCCGCATCCCACGCACTTCGATGCGTCGGAGACAATCATGCCGTCGTCGGCCACAGCAATGGCACCTGTGGGGCACGCGGCCGCGCATGCGCCGCAACGGGCGTTGCGGTTGCGCACCTCCACACAGCGGATGGGAAAGACGCGCAGGTACGGGCTTTCGAGCACGTCGAGTACCCCCAGGGCGTTCTTGCGATCGGTCATGGGAGTCTTCCTTTCAAACAAAACCAGTTGGGCACACAGATGGGGACGGCAGGCGCGAGATGGGGGCGGCGCGCCTGCCGGGCGAAAGCCCTCGCAGAAGCACGGACGGGATTTGAGAGAGGAAGGAATCCGCGCTTCTCTGGGGGCTTTCGCCTGTCCGCCGGCCCGATGGGGTCGAACCGGCGGACTTTAAGGCTCAAGCTTAAGCTAAAACTAAACGCTCAAGTGCATATCTAGACTCGGAGCGCGCCACACCAACCCACGCGCCCCGAAGCTCACGCAACCCTACAGGTCGGCCACTGCCGCCGCAGCCTCGGCGATGCCGTCGGCCACCTCGGCCAGCTCGTAGCTCACGCCCTGCTTGGTGGCCGTGTGGTTCGGGTCGAGCGAGTTGTCGAGCGCCTCGCCGTACCACTTGTGGCCGCGCAGGATGTAGGCAAAGCTCGGGCCGTTGCCCTCGTCGGGCAGGCGGTAGACCTGGTCGTCGGTGAAGGGCTCGATGAAGTCCATCATGCGGCGGCGCTCGCCGGTCCACTCGCCGTCGGTCTCTTGGGCGCCCACGAAGCTGTCGTAGCCCTCGTCGATGTCGCCCACCCAGCGGGCGTTGCCGCTGCACTGGGAGACGCACTGGGGCACGCCGTCCTCGTCGATGTTGTCCTTGCACATCGTGCACTTCTTGGCCGTGTTGTCCTCGGCGCTGATGTAGCGCACGCCGTAGGGGCAGGCAGCCAGGCACGCGCCGCAGCCGATGCACTGGTCGGCGTCGATCTGGATGGTGCCGTCGTCGGTCTTGACGGAGGCGCCGGTGGGGCACACCTCCACGCACTCGGGGTTGGCGCAGTGCTGGCAGGTGACCGGCAGGAAGTACATGTACACGTTGGGGTAGTCGGCGCCCTCGAACTCGGGGTTCGGGCCGATGCGCACCACGCGGTTCCAGTACTCGCCGATCGGCACCTCGTTGAGACCCTTGCATGCAACGGCACAGGCCATGCAGCCTACGCAGCGGTTAAGGTCGGTGATGATGGCCTTCTGCATTGCTTACTCCCTCCCCTCATACGTGGGCAACCATTCCTTCAGGCGAGGATCGGTGCCGTCGTGGATGATCTCGGTGCCGTCGGAGCCGCAGGGCACGGGGTTGCCGAACGGCGAGTTCTCGGGCGTGGCCTTGTAGATCTTGACCTGGTAGGCGCGCAGGTTGGACGTGCCGGAAATGGGGTCCTGGGCGTCCTTGTCGATAAGGCAGTTGACCTGCGAGAGCTGGAAGCCGTGGCCGGAGTCCTGGATCTCGGGGTACCACCAGGTGTGCTCGAGGTTCACGGTGTGCTGGTCAACGCCGTAGTACAGGTCGGCGCACTCGCGGATCTTGCCCCACTCGGTCTCGATCCACACCCAGTCGCCCTGCTCGATGCCGTACTGGGCGGCCGTGACGGGGTTGATCTCGATGCGCGGGACGGGCCACAGCTCGCGGCACCACGGCAGCTGCCTGTGCTCGGAGTGGAAGTACACCGGGATGCGGCGGCCGGTCGTGGCTGTGAGCGGGTACTCCTTGGCGCGCTCCGGGTCGGCCACGGGGCCGTGCGGCGGCTCGGTCCAGCTGGGCAGCCACAGGTCCTCGCGCTCGGGCATGTAGCTCTCGATGACTGTGGACCACAGCTCGTGCTTCATCGTCGGGGTGAAGAAGCCCGGCTTCCAGTCGGCGATGCCGGGGCCGGCGGTGTAGTCAAGGCGCGCCCACACCGCGTCGCGGCCGCGGAAGCCGCCGGTCTGGTAGCGGCGGTACGTGCCCCACATGTCGGGCTCGATCTCCTTGGCCTGCCACCAGCCGTGGGTCTCGAAGTCCTTCACGTAGTCGGACCAATGCTCGTACTTGGGCGTCAGCTCGCTGAGCAGCTTGCCGCGACGCTCCATGTTGACGACCTTGCCGTTCTCCACCGTGTAGTAGGTCTTGGTGTACTCGTCATCGGAGAGCAGCTTGATGGAGTCGTCGAGCTGCCAGTTGATGTCGGGCCACTCGTTGCCCTCCTCGGTGTTCCAAGGCTGGCCCCAACGGCGGAACAGGTCCATGACGATCTCGGGGTCGTACATGGCCTCGGCAGGCGGCTCCACGCACTTGACGGTGGCGCCCATGCCGCCCGAGGAGCCCTGGGAGGCACGCGGGCTGGACAGCTCGATCCAGTGGGCGACGGGCAGGATGATGTCGGCCGCGTCGGTGGAGGGGGCGTGCCACAGGTTCAGGTCCACGAAGAAGTCGAGCGAGTTGAGGGCGTCCCAGGCAAACGTGGAGTTGCAGGCGCACATGAAGTTGCCCGACTCGTTCCACAGGGCGCGCACGGGGTACGGGTCGCCCGTGAGCATGGCGTTGAACGTGTAGTTCATGTCGCACCAGTAGCCCCACCAGTCCAGCAGCGGGAACTGCGAGATGCCGAGCTGCTTCTCGTTGACCTCGCGGGCCGGCAGCGACGCGCCGGGCACCCAGGCCGAGAAGCCCTGCAGGTCGCCGTCGATGGGGACGATCGTGGTGGAACGGTTGCCGCCGGGCGTGTCGATGTTGCCGGTGACGGCCACGATGGCGTCGCAGGCGCGGGCGTTCTGCACGGCGTTGCAGGCGTGCTCGATGGCCAGCATGTACTGGATGCCGCCGTTGCCGTAGCCGGTCTCGGGGTCGATACGCGTGGCGTAGGCCTTGGCCGCGCCCTCGATCTCCTCGGCGGGAATGCCGGTGATCTCGGCGGCCGCCTCGGGAGCGTACTCGGCAGCCTTCTCGCGCAGGATGTCGAAGACGGGGCGCACGGTGTGCTTGGTGCCGTCCTTGAGGGTCACCTCGAACTCGCCGTAAAGCGCCGGGTCGATGCCCGGGTCGAAGGGCAGAAGGTCGGGCACCTGGCCCTGGATGTAGCCCTTCAGGCAGTTCTCCTGGGCGGCTTCCCTGCCCTCGCGGGCCTTCATGGAGTCGTAGTTCTCGCCCTCCCAGAAGCCGCCGGTCTCATCGATGACGCCCTCGGAGTCGGCGTTGAACCAGGTGAACTCGCCGTACTGGTGCTCGATGCCCTCGGCCTTGAGCGTCTCCCAGTTGTTGTCGTACACGAGGAACTTGTAGGGGCTGCCGCCCTCCACGATGTCGGACTCCTTGAGCAGGTGGGTCTTCATGTCGTAGTAGGAGCCGTCGTTGCGCTTGCAGGGGAAGCCCGTGGCCTCCATGTCCATGCACACGAGGAAGGGGGCGTTCGTCCACTTCTTGGTGTAGATGTCGTCGATGAGGTCGTTCTCGATGATGACGTTGAGCCAGGAGAGGGCCAGGGCGCCGTCGGTGCCGGTGCGCAGGTGCTGCCAGTAGTCGGCCTCCTTGCCCATGTTGGCCTGGCGCGGGTCGACGGAGATGTGCACGTCGGCGCGCGTGGCGACGTCTACCGTGGTGCGGCAGGAGTCGTCGTAGTTGGACAGCTCGGAGGCGCCGCCCCACTGCACGTACACCTTCGGACGGGCGATGGTCTCCATCCACGACATGGAGAACGTCGAGGTCATCTCGGTGGCAAAGTGGCGCGGACCCTTGCAGATCTGCCAGGCCTCGAGGTTGTTCGGGGTCTCGAACAGCGTCTTCAGCACCGACTCGGCGTGCATGCACCAGATGCGCGACGTGCCCACCTCGCAGGCGATGGCCTCGCCGCCGTACTGCTCCTTGATCTCCTTCATCTTGGTGACGATGGTGTCCATGGCCTCGTCCCAAGAGATGCGCACCCAGCCGGGGTCGTTGTCGCCCTTGGGGTTGGTGCGCTTCATGGGATAGTGCAGGCGGTCGGGGTGGTACGCCGCCTGGACGGACGACTGCGACTTGGCGCAGCAGTTGCCCATCGACTGGAACGCTCCCTCGTCGCCCTCCACGCGGATGGCGCGACCGTTCTTCACGATGACCTTGACGCCGCACTCCATCTTGCCGCAGCCGCGGCAGCAGGTCTTCACGGCGATGGTGTCGGTCCCCATGATGTCGGTGACCTTCTCAGCGTGCTCGACCTCGGCCAGCGCGCTCGCCGCGTTGCCCGCGAACGCTGCCGCTGCGGCGGTGACGGCGGCCGCCTTCACGAAGCCGCGACGCGTGAGGTTCAGCTTGCCCATACCCTCTCCTTTCACGTGCTCTTGATACCTGTGCGCACAGACGCGGCCACATGCCCGCCGTGCTGCGCGATGACGGTGCCCATCCTGGCCAAAAACGCCACGCAAGACATCGAGGTAGGTTGCGAGAGAGAAAACCCTGGTCATAAGAAAGGCGCACGAAAGGGGTCGGCACGCATCATAAATAGTTGCAATTGTGAAGTATCGAGGCGCTGAGCTGGTGTTTTGTTGCACGCTCATGCTACCGGGATGAGGCGCGCGCCCGCAGGCCACCTGCTGGTACGGGCTGTGACGCGATGTCACACGAAGGCGGTCGCGTTGCATTTCGCACGATTTTGTGGGTGGGCGCCGCGCGTACGTGAGTAGAATTGCCGCACAGGGGAGATGCACGAAGCACATATGGGAGAGGGACTCATGGGGGAAGTGGGCACGGCGACGGGTCGCGGGGCAGCCCTGCGACCGCAGTCGCAGACCAGGCAGCAAGACGCGGCAAGGAGTCGCGAGGCAGCCTCGCAGACGCAAGGGCGGGCCGAGAAAACAAGCGCGGCGGCGGGCGACTCAGCCGAGCAGGGGCCGGCCGGCGCGTTCCAGGGCGTCTCGGCCCTGCGCGTCTGCGGGGCGGCGCTCTACAACATGTGGGTGCTCGCCGTCTTCTACAACGACTACCTCTACATCGGGGCCGACGACTTGCGCGGCTCCATGTACGCAAGCCTTCTCATCTCGCTCGCGGCCCTTCTGCTCACGCTCCTGCTCGCCCCGCGCCTGCTCCCCCGCCCCGACAAGATGGTCCTCTCGCGCCGCGTCATCCACGCAAGCGGCGTTCTGCTTGCGCTGAGCACGGTGGCCCTGTGCCTGTGCGACACCACATCCGCCCTGGGATGGACCCTCGTCGTCGCGGGCGGGGCGGTGTCGGGCGTGGCGTCGGGCATGCTCTTCTTGGGATGGGCGCGGCTCTTCGCCGACGTCGGCACGCGCCAGGCCATGCTGGAGTTCTCCCTGGCCTGGGTGATCGCCGCGCTTCTTGTGCTCGTGCTTATCTTCACGATGCGCGTCGTGGCGGCCATCGTGGTGGTGGCCGCAGCGCTCGCCTCGGCGCTCATGCTGCGCCAGGCAGCCCTGAGCCGGCCCATGCGCCCCAAGCCCATCCGCGAGCACAAGCTGCGCCCGCGCACGCGGCGCATGTTCGCCCGCGGCCTGGTGGCGTGCCTTGCCATGGGCCTCGTGCAAGGCTTCACCGACGTCATCGCGGGCTTTCGCTACTTCGAGGTACCCGTCATGCACCCCGTCTTCCTCATGGTGGGCTGCATCGTCATCTCGCTGGCCATGGCGGGCGTGGTCGCGCTCAAGCACCATGACTTCGTGTGCTACGCCTACCGCCTCGTCGCCATGGTGCTCGTGCTGGGATGTCTGCTCATGAGCGCCGAGCAGTTCCCCCACACGG
>CAVEWV010000100.1:0-4562 GCA_963619535.1 Acutalibacteraceae bacterium
CGCCAGGTTCTGCTTCACTACACCGCGTGGACGTCGATGGTGGTGGCGGAGTTGGCGTCCTCCTCCAGCGCGAACTTCGCCTCGTCGAGCAGGTTACGCACCTCGGCGAGCATGTCGGAGGCGGCGTGGAGCTTCAGGTGGCAGTTCTCGTAGCCGGCGTTGTCGGCGGAGTGGGCCAGCTTGTGGGTGTGGCGCACCTGCAGGGCCACGTAGTCGTCGATCTGGTCGATGAGCTGCTCGAACTGGGTGGTGTTGATGCCGTTGGTGCACATGGGCGTGCTTCCTTTCCTATGGTTTGGGCATATCCCCTGCACGGCACAGTGTACGACTGCGCGGGCACACTGCGCCCCACAATATGAACGCGTCACCGATTGATAACACGCATTTGCCCATTCGTCACACTCACACCCGAACGCCGGGGCCGCCCGCCTCGCCCCGCGCCCTACTTTCCATAAAATACGTGCGCAAACGTTGTAGAATCCCCCTTCAGCTACCTTGATACGAACACCTGTTAGCGGAGGAACGACATGCCACTCACCCCCGACCGCGAGACCCTGCCGCGCACGTTGAAGAACCCCCGCTTCTGCTACTTCGGCATGCTGTGCGGCCACATCTGGATCTGGGACGCGTGCCACATGGCGGGCGCGGCCAACCCCGACCTGGCGCCCACCACCACGATCTACCTGGCCATGACCATCTTCCTGCTGGCCCTCACCGTGGCAGCCCTGCTCGTCAAGACAAGCCAGCGCGTCATCGCGCGGGCCGACTGGCCCATCGCGACCCTCATGGCGCTCGCCACGCTCGCCCTCACGCTGCCTCTGCCCGAGGGCTGGCCGCGCGCCGACGTCGTGGGCGTGGCGTGCGTGCTGGGCGGCGTGGGCATCGGCTGGGCCTACATGCAGTGGGCGTACTTCTACGCGAGCCTTGGCGTGCGCGACGCCATCGCCTGCATCTTCGGCGCCATGGTCATAGGCAGCGTCCTCAAGCTGCCCATCGACCTGCTGCCCACCCTGCCTGCGGCGATCATCTGCGCGGCCATGCCCTTCGGATCGGTGGTGTGCTACCGCCAGGCGCAGCGCCGCTTCGCCGAGCTGGGCGAGCCCGAGGAGCCCGGCGAGCGCCCCTACAGCCTCAAGACGCTGCAGCCCCTGCTCAAGATCATGCTGGGCGTGGCGGCATACGGCCTGGTCATCGGCATCATGCAGGGCATGACCATCGAGGCTGTGGAGACGCCCAAGGTCGCCCTGTCGGCCGTGCACCACCTCGCCGAGATAGCCGCGGCGCTCGTCGTGCTCTACCACGTCTTCGTGCGCCGGCAGCTCCTGCACTTCGGCAACCTCTGGCGCACCATCCTCGTCTTCACCTCCACGGGCGTGCTGGCGCTGCCGCTGTTCGGCAGGCTGCTCTCGGGCTGGGCGCTCGTGGCCGTGGGCGTGGCGCAGACGCTCGTGGTCATGCTGCTGTGGGCGATGCTTGCCGACATCGCGCACCGCTCCACCCTGCCGCCCATCGCCGTCTTCGGGTTCGGGTGGTGCGCCTACAGCCTGCCCTTCCCGCTGGGGCACGCCCTGGGCGCCCTCTTCACGCTCGACGAGGCCGGCATGTCGCTCATCAGCGTCATCGTGTACCTGCTCGCCATCGCAAGCGTCTTTCTGCTCGACGAGCGCGACTTCTCGCGGTTCCGCATCTTCACCGACCTGGAGGAGCCGGCCGTCTCACCGGCCCTGTTCGACACGATGGAGCGCGTCTGCCAGGACCTGGGCGAGGCCTCCAACCTCACGGAGCGCGAGGTGCAGGTGATGCGCCTGGTGTGCCAGGGGCGCTCGAAGGGCTACATCGCCGAGACGCTGTGCATCTCCGAGAACACCGTGCGCAGCCACGCCCGCCACCTCTACGCCAAGCTCTCGGTGCACTCGAAACAGGAGCTTCTCGACCTTGTGATGGAGCGCATGGGAACGACCCGCGCAGGGGCGTGAGAGACCCGCGCCCGGCTCGCACGACCGGGCAAAATCCGCTCGCGAAACGCACACCAAACGGGGGCTAGACCCCCTGGGGGCGCATTCGGAAACCTCTGGGTCCGGGTGCGCCCCCTTTGCTTTTCCCGACCAACCTGTTCGCCCTTGACATCTTGACATGTGTATCTGCCTGCGACGATTCGTCTCACACCAAAGGTGCGGCATAACCCGCACACCCCCGCCGTCACAAATCGCACGCTTCGTGGCATTTCGCGTGGGGCCGCATCGGCGCATTGTTTGACTCAGCAAAGCACGGCGCGGCACGACAGGCGCAGCGCTTGAGGCACACCTTGCAGGCACGGCGGAAACGCTTCCCCCGCACACCGCAAGGCACCCCCAAGCAAGGCGCACCGCACGTCCGCAAGGTGCCAAAGCGACATCCAACAGGTAATGCACGTCATTGTCGAAAGGGGTCCACATGTTCCAGGCCACCACCACTCGTCGTCAGTTCGTCGCCGGTGCCGCCGCCGTCGCGGGCATCGCCGCCATGGGCGGGGTCAACCTCGCCAAGGCTGAGGAGGCCGCCAGCACCATCGCCGACGGCACCTACGCCGCCACGGGCACCGGCCGCAACGGTGACATCGATCTGGAGGCCACGTTCAAGGATGGCAAGCTCGTCACCGTCGTCGTCAACTCCAACGAGTCCAAGAACATCGGCGACGCCGCCATCGAGATCCTGACCCAGCGCGCCATCGAGTCCCAGACCCTCAACCTCGACTCCGTCACCGGCGCCACGCTGACCTCCTTCGGCTTCAAGAGCGCCCTGGCCGACGCCTACGAGCAGGCCGGCGCCGACGTCGACGCCCTCGAGGAGGCCGAGAGCGGCCTTGAGCCCGCCCCCGCCATCGAGGCCGAGTGCGACGTCGTGGTCGTTGGTACCGGCGGCGCCGGCATGGCTGCCGCTGTCTCCGCTGCCGAGGCCGGCTGCTCCGTCATCCTGCTCGACAAGATGGACATCTACGGCGGCAACACCAACTGCGGCGAGGGCACCTTCAACTCCCCCGACCCCGAGCGTCAGGAGCCCATGGGCATCGAGGACTCCGCTGACAAGTTCTACACCGACACCTTCGAGGGCGGCGACGAGACCGCCGACCCCGAGCTCGTCCGCATCCTGGCCGACAACGCCCTCGACGGCATCCACTGGATGGAGGGCCACGGCCTGGTCTTCAACGAGGAGGTCTTCACGGCCATCGGCGGCAAGTGGCAGCGCGGCCACTCCATCAAGGTCCAGAAGAACGGCCAGCAGGGCGGCGCCTACTACGTCAGCTGCCTGATGGACTGCGCCATCCGTCTGGGCGTGAAGTACTACACCGACGCCAAGGTTGAGGCCATCTCCACCGACGCCGACGGCAACGTGACCGGCGTCACCGGCTCCCGCGTGTCCTCGGGCAACCCCATCACCATCACCGCCAAGTCCGTCGTCATGGCCACCGGCGGCTATGCCCGCAACCCCCAGCTCGCCATGCAGTACGACACCCGCGTGACCGAGTCCATGCCCTCCTCCTGCAACATCTCCGCTACCGGTGACGCCATCTCCATGGGCCTCGAGATCGGCGCCGGCCTCAAGAACATGGAGCTCGTCCAGATTCACCCCCTCGGCGACCCCCAGAACGGCGGCGTGGCCACCTTCGTGGGCAACTGGCTGGGCGTTGAGGACTACGTCATGGTGAACGACGAGGCTCAGCGCTTCACCGCTGAGGACGGCCGCCGCGACGAGATCGCCAACGCCATCCTCGAGCAGACCAACGACGAGATGTGGCTCATCGTCGACTCCACCGACATCACCGACGACCGTCTCGAGCAGATCGCCGACCTCGTGGCCACCGGCCACAGCTTCCAGGCCGACTCCATCGAGGACCTGGCCGAGCAGATCGCCGTTGACCCCGCAACCCTGGTCGAGACCATCGACGGCTACAACGCTGTGATCGACGCCGGCGAGGACACCATGGTCGACCCCGGCAAGAAGCTGCTGGGCGACAAGGTCGAGGACGGCCCCTTCTACGCCTCCAAGCGTATCCCCACCATCCACTACACCATGGGCGGCCTGGCCATCAACACCGAGGCCCAGGTGACCAAGGAGGACGGCACCCCCATCGCCAACCTCTACGCTGCCGGCGAGTGCACCGGTGGTGTCCAGGGCGCCAACCGTCTGGGTGGCAACTCCTTCACCGACATCATCGTCTTCGGCCGCATCGCCGGCCAGAGCGCCGCTGCCAACGCCCAGGCCTAAGCCTTACGCAAAAGCAGTGAGAGCTTAACCACAAGCTCCCAAGGGAAGCCCCCGCACGCACCCGCGTGCGGGGGCTTTTGCGTGCGCGGGCCGATGCAGGGTTGTTCTTCTGCCTTCAGACGTTTTTCTGCGCCTGCATCTTGGCTGCCGAAACAACCTTGCCCTCCCGCCAAGCGCCCTTCGCGCTCTGTATTCTGTTCTGCTGTGCCTCGTTCACTGCCGCATCTGGCGGGATAGGGATGGTGCCGCTGTATACCTGCCCCGTAATGACGGGTGCTGCCACGGCATTTGGCCTGGCACTGACGGTCGATGTTCTT
>CAVEWV010000100.1:4845-9295 GCA_963619535.1 Acutalibacteraceae bacterium
TCCTCATACGAAAGCGCGCCAACCATGAAAATGGGCAGATAGAGCAGCCCTCCATCGCGGTGAACATTGGTGTGCGCGAAAACAATGGCCTCATCGATTGTGTAGTCCTTGACCGCCAGCGCATTGTCAAGGGCGGCATGACGGGTGAACGAGCCCCCCGACTTCACCTCAATGGCAAGTATCCTGCCGTCTTGACGCTCCTCAACAAAGTCGAGCTCGCCGATCTTCTTTGACGAGAAGTATCTCAAGGCAAACCCATGAGCCCTGAGTTCTTGAGCCACAAACCCCTCGTAGACGCCCCCCATATTCATCTCTGGCCCGTCTGTCTGACTACCGCCAAGCACAGACTGTGCCGCACGCTTTGGATATGTCGACATCAGCATGCCCGTATCGAGGTAAAACAGTTTGAACAGATTGCGCTGCTCGCCAAATAGGAGCGGCGACACCGGTGCCGTGACGTTATAGACCGACAGTGCAACCCCTGCCTTCACCAGCCAGAGAAAATGATCCGTCACCTGGGCAAACCGTTTGACGCCCTCAATGGAGCTCAGCTTGAAGCGCTTGTTCTTCGACCCAAGCTCACTGGGAATGAGGTCGTAGATGTCGCGAATAACAAGACGAAGCTCTGCGGGGGCATACTTCGTGATGTCTTGGCGATAGAGCGCATGGAGGTTGTTGTGCACGTTTCGCACCTCGTCGACGTTGCCCGTATCGGCAAACGTGGCAACGGCGTCGGGCATGCCTCCCACTATGAGGTAACGCTGGAATAGGCCAAGCAGCCGATTGTAGAGGAAATCGGGCAGCGGGTCCTCTGAACGAACGGCAGCACACGCCATGTCCCAAACGCTCGGCGCAAGACCGCACGCCCAGCAGAACTCCTCGAAATCCAAGGGGTACATCTCTACCTGGTCGACATAGCCCACAGGGAGCGAATCGACGTTTTCTATCTCAACTCCAAGCAGGGAACCCGAGAGGACGTACCTGAAATCACCGCGTTGCACAAGATACTTGATGAGCGTCACCACATTGGGGCACTGCTGCACCTCGTCGATAAACACGAGCGTTTTGCCGGCGACCATGGGAGACGCCGCAGCAACAGTCATACGCAAAAACAAGTCATCGGCATCGCTTGCGGCGGCAAAGGAGTCTCGCGCGACCCTATCCTCGACCATGTCGAAGACAACGACGTTCTCGAAATGCTCGCGAGCAAACGAGTCAATGAGATAGGTCTTGCCAACCTGGCGCGCACCCTTAACGAGGAGCGCTTTCTTGGGAGAGTTGTTCAGCCAGCCTTCGAACCTCGCAAGGGCCTTTCTCCTCAGCATGGCTTTCTCCTTTGATGGATGTCGGGCAACGTATGGTGGTACGTTGGGATTTTACACTTTTCCGTATATTCCAATAGTTGAACATGACACTTTTCCGTATTTGATAATCATCAATTTCGACACTTTTCTTCATTGGTTAGATGTCATTTTTGACACTTTTCAGCATTAAGCAGACAAAAAAGTCAGCCTTTGCACCCTTTGAGTCAGTTCTGGGCCGCAACGGGCGGCATGGGCGCCAAGCATGCCCAAACCGCAAAAGATCGCACGGAGCCGCCCAACAGGATGACGGTCCCGGAGGAGCTCCGTAACCAGCCCCCTGTGGTGCAAGCCATATTTGGGCTGTCCAAGTTTTAGGGTGCAGTTCACGCAGGGCCCGCGTGCGGGGGCTTTTGCGTGGCGGCTGCACAAGCAATCTATCAGCCTTTTCCCCACAATCCGACATTGCGGGTGAAGACCTGAAAGCGCGCGAGCGCTATCGTCTCTGCTGAAAGCGAGCGCGCAAGGGAGCTCCGACGCCATCCGGCGCCGGGGGCTGCGCCCGCCAAGACGCACGTCTCTACAGCAAGGGAGATACGCATGAGCACTTCAAGCAAGCTGACCCGCCGCTCCTTCATCGCCGCAGGCGCCGCCGCCACCGCCGCGAGCATGGCCGCAAGCATGGCCCTGGCCGACGCGCCCAAGGAAGGCGAGGGCGGCCCCGCAGGCGCCGACCAGGACAACGTCGGCAGCAGCCAGCTCGAGGCCAACGCCGACTGGCTGGGCGAGGAGCCCCAGATTGACGAGGCCGACATCACCTCCACCGAGGACTACGACGTGGTCATCGTGGGCGCAGGCATCTCGGGCATCGTGGCCGCACGCGCCGCGGCCGAGGAGGGCGCCAAGGTCGCCATCATCGAGAAGTCCAGCTCCTTCAACTGCCGCTCCGGCGAGTTCGCCCTGCTCAACGGCACGCTCAACCAGCGTTGGGGCCGCGAGAACATCGTCGACGTGGACACCGTGGTCAACCGCCTGACCCGCGAGTGCACCTATCGCAACAAGCGTTCCATCATCAAGAAGTGGGCCGAGCACGCCCATGAGGTGTTCGACTGGTACCTGGCCGCCTACCCCGACCTCACCGTGTGCGACACCACCCGCGAGGTCGTGACGCAGGAGCAGTACGACAAGGGCATCCTCGTGCCCCTGGCCTGGCCCCAGCCCGAGCGCTACGACTACCGCGAGGAGGAGTTCCCCACCTTCCCCACCTCGATGGAGTTCCGCTCCAGCCGCCCCGACCAGCAGGGCTTCATGGTTGAGGCCCAGCTCAACGACGCCATCGCCAACGGCGCCCAGACCTACTACGGCTGCTTCGCCACCAAGCTCGTGAAGGACGACGAGGGCCGCGTCACCGGCGTCATCGCCCGCGACGCCAACAACGGCAACACGTACTTCCAGCTCAACGCCGCCAAGGGCGTCATCCTGGCCACCGGCGACAACGGCGCCGACGACGCCATCATGAAGCACTTCTGCCCCGAGATCCTTGAGAAGGGCATCATGCGCATGGGGCCCATGATGGGCGTCGACATCGAGGGCAACGCCATCAGCACCGGCGACGGCCTGCGCATGGGCGCTTGGGCGGGCGCCAAGGTGCAGGACTACCACGCCCCGATGACCCACCACATGGGATCGGGCATGGGCGTCACGCCGTTCCTGCAGATCAACGAGCACGGCGAGCGCTTCATGAACGAGTCCATCCCCGGCCAGCAGCTCGAGAACCAGATCGAGCTCCAGCCCAACCACACCTCGTTCCAGATCTACGACGCCGCCTGGCCCGAGCAGATTCCCTACATGCCGGCCAACCACGGCGGCCTGTGCTACATCATCCCCGAGGACGAGGACGAGTCCAACCCCAACTACAACGACCGCCAGTACACCAAGGCATCCGCAAAGGCCGAGGCCTACGCCTACACCGCCGACACCATCGAGGAGCTGCTCGAGGCCATGGGCTTTGAGGGCGAGTACCTGGAGACGGCCAAGGCGAGCATCGAGCGCTACAACGAGCTGGCCAAGGCCGGTGCCGACGAGGACTTCGGCAAGCCCGCCCAGCGCATGTTCGCCCTCGAGAACCCGCCCTTCTACGCCTGCAAGTGGGGCACGACCTCGATGCTCGTGTGCGTGGGCGGCCTGGAGTCCGACGAGAACTGCCACACCTTCACGGCCGGCGACTCCCTCACGAGCCCGGTGCGCGACATCATCCCCGGCCTGTATGTGTGCGGCAACGTCCAGGGCAGCCGCTACGCGGTGGAGTACCCCATCTGCCTGCGCGGCATCAGCCACTCCCTGTGCGTGTACTACGGCTACATCGCCGGCAAGAACTGCGTCGCCGGAGCGTAGAGCGCAGGACGCATAGCGTAGCCCCCCAGACCAACGAGGCCCCGCAGGTCCGCCCAGCCACGGGCGGCCTGCGGGGCCTTTCGCATGCGCGTTCGCGACGGGCGCCGCCGCCCAGCAGGCAGGCGAGCGCTTTTCGGGTAGGATAGGCAGCCGGAAAACAAGGGCCCCAGGACGGATTGGCAGGAAGACATGCGAGCCTTGGTTCAGCGCGTGGCACAGGCACAGGTAGACATCGATGGCAGCACCGTAGGCGCAATCGGCCGCGGCTACCTGGTGCTTCTCGGCGTGGGCCAGGAAGACGACGAGGCCTGCGCCCGCAAGCTGTGGGACAAGATCCGCAAGATGCGCATCTTCGACGACGAGGCAGGCAAGACCAACCTCTCGCTTGCCGACGTCGCGGGGCAGGTGCTCGTCGTGAGCCAGTTCACGCTCTACGCCGACTGCAAGCGCGGCAACCGCCCCTCGTTTACCTCCGCAGGCGCCCCCGATGCGGCGCGCGCCCTCTACGAGCGCTTCTGCGAGATGGTGCGCGCCGACCTGGGACAGGTGCAGACCGGTCAGTTCGGCGCCGACATGCAGGTGAGCCTCGTCAACGACGGCCCCTTCACCATCTGGCTCGACACCGAGCAGCTCTAAAAGAATCGGACGGCACCCCCAGGAGGCGCCGTCCGACAAATCTGAGGCCATGCGCTGCCAAACGAGAGGCTAAATATGTGCTCGCTTCTCTCATTTGCCAGTAGCCGCTATATTGCCGA
>CAVEWV010000101.1:0-9043 GCA_963619535.1 Acutalibacteraceae bacterium
CCTTACTTCCCGGCCAGGAGCTTGCCGGTGAGGTAGCCGTAGGTCATCGCCATGGAGTGGCTGGCGCCGGCGATGGTGGCGGGGTAGTCGCCCAGGAAGCGGCCGCCCTGGGTGTTGCCGATGGCGTAGAGGCCCTCGATGGGCTGCAGCGTGCCCTGGGCCAGGACCTGGGCGTCCTTGTTGGTGGAAAGGCCGCTCATCGTGACGAGGCAGCGCAGGGCGTTCTGGCTCGCACCGTTCTCGTCGTAGGCGCCCACCTGGTAGCGGATGGCGTAGAAGGGGGCGGTGGTCAGCGCGAACATGCGGCTGGCGTCCTTGCCGAAGTCCTCGTCCTTGCCCTTCTCGCACAGCTCGTTGTAGCGCTCGATCTCGGCCTTCATGGTCTCGGCGACGGTCTCGTCCACGCCCAGGTTGGCGATGAGCTCGTCGATGGTGTCGCCCTTGGCCGTGGTCCACTCGTCCACGGAGTCGATCTCCTCCTGCGACACGGAGCGCTTGGAGCCCAGGCCGCCCTGCATGAAGGGCACCTGCTCGGGGAAGTTGGCGTCGAAGAGCTGGTAGATGAGGGAGCCGGGCTGGCGGATGATGGCCGTGCCGAAGTGGTCGTTGGTGAGGTCCTCGTTGATGTAGCGCTCGCCGTTGGCGTTGAGCTGCAGGAACGCGTCCACGCCCAGCTTGCCCAGGTCGCCGTGGCACATGGCGCAGTGCGGGCCGGCCTCGATGTTGCCGCCGGCCCAGAAGCCCATCTTCTGGCCGTCGCCCTGGTCGGAGTAGTCGCCGTTGAGGTCCATGTGCGGGTAGGTGAAGGTGAACTTCTCCTTGTTCTGATACACCCAGGGGATGTAGTAGGAGAGCATCTCGTCGTTGCGCACGTAGCCGCCGGTGGACAGGATGACGCCCTTGCTGGCGACGACCTTCACGAACTCGCCGGTCTCAAGGTTCTCGCCGATGGCGCCGACCACCTTGTCGCCGTCCTTCACCAGCTGGCGGGCGGGTGTGTCGAAGATGCCCTGCGCGCCGGCCTCGACGGCCTTGGCCCAGTTGGCCTCAACGACGGGGCCCTGGCCGGAAGCCAGGTTGGGCGAGCGGAAGGAGAGGGTGCCGCAGATGATGTGCTCGTGGTCGCGCGGGTACTCGTAGGGCTCGTAGGTGTTGCCGTTGGCCACGAAGGTCTGGGTCTCGCGGTCGTACTTCTCGCCGTCGGGGTACTGCCACAGCAGCTCGTCGCAGCCGGCGGCCCACCAGTCGAAGGCCTCGCCGCAGTGGTCGGCCCAGTTCTTGAGCACGCGGGCGTCGGCGCGGTGGCCGGTCTGCACCATGAGCTCGTTCACCAGCTCGCAGGTGTCAACGTCGGCGATGCCCATGGCGCGGGCGTTCTCGGTGTTGAAATAGGCGTACTGGGAGGAGCGGCAGCAGGGGGCCGAGCACTTCTCGAGGGCGACGACGTTCAGGCCCTCCTCGGCGGCGGAGCGGGCGGCGGCCACGCCGGCGACGCCCAGGCCGCACACGAGCACGTCGCACTCGATGGTCTGGGAGATCTTATCGTCAGCGATGGCCTCGGGGGCGTCGAGGAAGGAGGGCAGGGAGATGGCCTCCTCGGCGGCCTCGTCGGCACGGGCGGGCGTGGCTGCGGCCGAGGCGGCCAGGGCAGCGGTGGCGGCGAGGCCGGCCGAGCCTGCGATGAAGGAACGGCGGGAGACATGGGAGGGCGTGGTCATTGCGGTGTCCTTTCGGTTGCTTGGGCGAGGGCCACCTGGCCCCGCGTCTGCTGGGCGGCCTGCGTCGGCCGACGTGCCAGACAATGCGCCGGCCGGGCCGCAAAGAACAGATGACATGGGGCCGATTGTGGGGGATGAGGTAAATCATCCCAGGGGTTTACCTGCGGTTTTGCATGCGGGCGTCGCTTTTTTCGGCGATAAGGCTACAATGGGGCGCGGCTGTGCCGCCCATGGGTCGCCGGGGTGCGCCGGCCGTGCGAACCCATGGGGTGCCGGGGGAGCGCTTCGGGCGTGCGGCCATTGTGAGCTAGCGATGGGCGGGTGGCCCGGCGCGTCGCCGCTCGCCTCTCTGTGATTCTTGGACCGCGCGCCTCGCCGCCATCGAGCGCCTCCGCCGCAGTTCGTCAAGAAAGGATGCCCGCGTGCCTCACCTCAAAGGCGAACACCTGTGCTTTCTGGGCTTCGGCCTGGTCATATCCATCTCGACGCTGCTGAGCCTCTATGTGGGCCAGTGGTCGAGCGCGCAGGTGTATCTGGGCTGGGTCCCGGGGGTCGTGAGGATTGCGGTGTTCCTGGCGGTTGCGCTGCTGTCGGGCCGCATCGCGTCGCTTGCCCCGCGCCGAAGCCTTCTGTGGGCCGGCGCCGCCTTGGACGCCCTGGGCGCTGCCGCCGTTCTTGCCTGGGTGCAGGTCGGCGCGCCCATGGGCCTCTACGCCGCGGGACTTGCGGTGAACTCGGTGGGGTACGCGCTGCTCTATCTGTACTGGATAGAGCTGTACGCGCGTATGGACCTCATGCACGTCATCGTGTACTTCTCGCTCACGCACCTGCTGTCGGCCGCGTTGTCGCTGCTTGTGACCGCAGTGGGCGTGCAGGTGTTCCAGGCGGCGTGCCTGCTGCTTCTGCCCTTTGCCAGCGCCGGCCTCTACGTCCTGAGCCGTACGCGTGCCGAGGCGGCCTCGTTCATGCAGGGCGAGGAGCCCTGCGAGGGGTGGTCGGTGCCGTGGAAGCCCATCGTGCTGCTGGGCACGTTCACCTTCGCCAACTCGTTTGTGCGGCACTTCCTCAACATCGAGCTGCAGGGGGCCGTGCTGCTGGGCGTGATGCTCGGAGCGGCGTTTGCGCTGGCCCTGCTTGCGCTGCGGCGCGAGCGGCTCGACCTGCGCACCATCTACGCCACGAGCCTGCCGCTCATCGTGGCCGCCTCGCTGTGCGTGCTTGTGGCGCTGCCGGGGTTCGGCACGGCGGGCGGGCTGCTCTCCAACGCCGCCTGGGCGCTGTTCTCCATCTTCACCACGGCGCTTCTGTGCAACGTGTCGTTTCGCTACGGCGTGGCGCCGCTGTGGCTCTTCGGTTTTGCCTGTGCCTCCACGAGCCTGGGGTCGCTTGCGACGAGCCTTCTCACCGCCAAGGTCGACTTCGTCACGGCGAGCCAGCCGTTTCTGGCACTGTCGGTGTCGGTGCTGGTCATGGTGTTCGTGTGCCTCTATGTGGCCTTCGGCTCAAGCGGTGAGGACGCCGCCGCCTGGGGCCTCACGCGCGAGACGATGGGGAAGGCGGCGCAGGGCGGCGAGGAGCAGCTGGCCGAGCCCCTCGAGCAGCGTTGCGCCCGCCTGTCCAGGCGCTTCGGCCTGACCCGGCGCGAGGAGGAGGTCATGGCGCTGCTCGCCCAAGACGCCACCTACGCCCAGGTGGAGGAGACGCTCGCCATCGCGAACTCCACGCTCAAGACCCACGTGCGCCACATCTACGCCAAGCTCGGCGTGGCCGACAAGCGCGAGCTGGCCGAGCTCGTGGCCCGGGAGTAGCGAAAAGGGCACTCGCCCGTCTTCGCACGCCGGACTCGCGCTCGCGCCCGAGCCTGAGGCGCCTGGATTAAGCTGCCTCCCATGTTCCCGTGCGCGGGAAATGGGAGGCAGCCCGGCAACGGCGTGCCCGGCAACGGCGTGCCCGGCAACGGCGCACCCGGCAACGGCGCGCTCGACAACGGCGCGCCCGGGATGTTCTCCTGTCCGAGAAACGGGAGGCGTTTAAGTGGGACAGCCGGGCACGCTTGGGATTAGCCCTGCTTGAGGAGGTAATCGTTGTTGATCGCCTTCATCGACAAGGCGCCGCCCAAAACCGCGCTCCTTCTGGGCTCGACCGGCCTGACCACGATGCCCTCCTTGCGCGCGCCGCTCTCGTAGCAGCCCTTTGCACGCTCGAGCAGCTCCTCGACAGTCTTGTAGGGAAACGCCTCGCCGCGCTCCTCGACGGGCACCGAGGCCAGCCCAAGCCGCTCGCACAGCTCGAGCATCTCGTCGAGACCATAGCGCCTCGAGGCGGCCGCATCGTAGACCGTGAACACATACCATTGAGGTTTGACCAGCTTGAGGGGGTTCTTTTGAATCCCGGCGCCGCAGAACTCGCCCTGAATGGCGATGTCGTCAAGACCGAGGTCCGCGAGGCGCCGGTCAAGCTCGTGCTCGTGGGCGAACTGCCAGAACGGGCATGCGCCGTCGTCGGCGTACTCGTAGTTATGGCCGCACACCTTGAACTCGCCGCCGAGCCGGCACATGGTCACGCTCGTGCCGTCCATCTTGGTGGTTATGTAGTACGGCTGGCCGGCGAACTCCGCAAGCAGGGCCGGCTCCGCCTGGATGCGCGTCTCGTCGGTCTTGGGCACGGCGGCGGGGAAGTCCGCCACGATGGTGCCGCCTTGGGTCGCCGTTTCGGGAATCTCCCATTTGCGCACCCCGAGCACCTCGGTGACGTCGTCGCCCTCGGCGTAGCTACCCTCAGCAGGGTCGGGCAGGATGGAGAGGGGCAGCACGAGCCCTTGAGATACCTCGCCGCGGAAGCGCTGCGTGCGCAGGCGAAACCCCTCGCCAAGCAGCTCCGAGTTCCTATAGCTGCCTTGACGCAGGAACTCGAAGCGCTCGTCGATGGGCAGGAACGAGTCGATCTCGAAGTACACGCACAGATCGCCGGGCGCCACCTCGCCTTTCTTGACGACGCATCTCCACCCCAGCACCCTCGCGATCTCGATGCGGTCGGCCCCTGCAATCGGCTCCACCGAAACGATGCGCTGAACCGACGCCAACTTCCTCGCCATATCGTCCCTCCTCTTGACAGAGCTTCCGCGCAACGCGAATTTGCTGGAGCGTAGCAGGTTCGCTCAAACCGGATGTCCAGCGTATTGGACAGTTGGCTGGTTTTTTCAACGCCGGGAGAGGGTCGGACCCAGGTGCGGGACGCTCGTTATGGGTACGTCGACGACCCCGTGGAGCGCGAGACGTCGGACCCGTGCGCGGGGCTCTCGTTACGGCCGTAGGGCGCAGGCCGCATCGCTCGGCATACGCGCAGGGCGCTGATCCTTTACGCCTCTATCAGCTCCTGGAGCTCGCGGCGGTTGTGCACGTCGAGCTTGGCGTACATGCGCTTGGTGTGGCTCTTCACGGTGTTCTCGGTGATGAAGAGCGTCTCGGCGATGTAGGCCTTGCTGCGGCCCTTGCACAGCATCTGCATGATCTCCAGCTCGCGGGCGGTGAGGGCGTGGCGCTGGGCCACGAGGGCGCAACGGCTGTCGATGTCGGCGAAGTCGCGCGGGGTCGCGGCCTGCTCGGGGCGAAGGTCGCAGAAGACGTACTTCGTGTCCTGGTTGCGCGCGTCGAGGAAGAGGGTCGTGGCCAGGCAGATGATGTAGAGCAGCACGGCCGCGTAGGTGGCGCCCCCGCCCCCGCCGCCGAGCAGCTTGCTGGCGAACGTCCCCAGGAAGACCGGCAGCGCGTAGAGGCTCCAGCCCACGCCGAACACCACGTGGGGGTGGATGTCGCTGTGATGGGCGATGTCGGCCAGCGCGAGCCAGATGAACAGCACGATGAAGTTGAGCGAGGCTGTGGCGAAGAAGCGCGGCAGGTCGGTGTCGGGGGCGAGCACGTAGGCGAGCAGGTCGGTGGCCAGCAGGATGAGCACCGCGCTCCAGAGCTGCGAGAAGTCGAACGTCCCGTGCAGCTTGAACACGTAGGCGAGCAGCGCCGCGCACAGCGCCAGGTCGAGCAGCCTGCCGGGCAGGTTGGCGGCGAGCCCCGTGCTTGCCGAGGGGTGGAAGAGTGCGAGCATCATCGAGTTCACGAGGCTGAAGGCCACGAACACGCCCGCTACGCGCCACAGGGCGCCGATATTGGCGCGCGTGTAGCGAATCGCCGGTTGCGGCGGCTGCACGCCGGTCGTGTCGGCGCCCGTTGGGCCGCTCACCTGCGCCTCCAGGCAGTGACGCGCCCGCCGGCACGACAGCGTGGAGACAAGCGGCAGGCAGGCTGCCAGGACGCAGGCCACGGCAGGGGCGCAGACGGCGAGCAACGTCTTTGCGACATCGGCCACCATGGCCCCGCCGAAGAGCAGAAGAATCGCCTGTTTGAGCGAGAGGCGCCGATAGAGCTCACCCCAGCGTATGTAGGCCCAGGCATAGCAGACCGTCCCCACAACCAGGGCAAACGCCGTCAACGTCGGGTCGGAGCCGAGCTGGCGCGAGAAGCCCAGGCCGAGCGTGCATGCCGCGCCCGCACCGGCCAGTGCGAGGTCGAGCCTGCGCTCCGCGGGCGTTTGTGGCGCATCCGGCGAAGGTGGGCGGCCCTTGCCCCAGGCCGCCCAGGCGGCCACGGCGAGCATGACGGCGGCGAGCACCGCGTAGAGGCCCTGCCAGGGGAGCCAGGCGGGAAGGGCCGGGTTTGAGGTGTTCACCCAAAGCACCCAGGTGTGCTGCGTCCAGATGCCGAAAAGCGCGAGCAGCGACAGCAGGTCCATATGGGGGTCGAAGCCCAGTGTGGCGAGGTGTTTGCGCAGTGTGTCCATGGGCGTGAAGTATAGCGCGGGGACGCGCGGGGTGTGGCGGCGAAGGCGGTCTGCGCGCTTGCGGGAGGGCGCTGGGCGGGCTGACGAAGAGGGCTTGCGCGCTTGCGGGAGGGCGCTGAGTGGGCTGGCGAAGAGGACCCGCGTGCTTGCGGGAGGGCACGGGGTGCATGCCGCTGCGGGGCGTGCCGCGCGCATGTCCACGGCGCCCGAGGTCTCGCCCAGACGGCCCGCATGCACGCCCTCGGCACCCGGCGCCCGGTCGTGCTTGCGTATGGTTTGCCTGCCCGTGCCCCCCGGCGCCCTGCTGCGCCCGCGCATGGCCCGTCTGCCCGTGGCCCCCGGCGCCCTGCTGCGCCCGCGTATGGATTGCCTGCCCAGCCGCCCGCCGACTTGCCAGACCGCGTTCGGCAACGCGCCGCTCACGGCTCAGGCTCGCATGTTCCGCCATCCGCCGACTTGCAAGCCCCATTCTCTTGACCTACGCCATCTACCAGGCATTTTGACGAATTGCCCCCTTTCGGGTGCAGGGTGAATCGGGCATTTGCCCTACAAGGGGGCAAGGGTTTGCGGTGCGCACGACGTATGTTTGGCGCCGTCCAAGGGCGCGGCGAGGCCGTGCCCGACATGCGTTCAGGCGCAACACTCAAGAAAGGTGCATCGCAATGGGCAACCTCAACCTCACCCGCTCCCGTCGCTCCTTCATCAAGGCAGCCGGCTCCGCAGCCGCGCTCGCCGCAGCCTCCGTGGCCGGCACCGCCCTGGCCGACCAGGCGTCCGGCAACGCCGCCGCGCAGAGCGTGGACGACATCGTCTGGGACGGCGAGTACGACGTGATCGTGGTGGGCGGCGGCATCGCGGGCCTTGCCACCGCGGCTACCGTGGCCTATGAGGGCGAGGGCAAGAGCTGCCTGCTGCTCGAGAAGACGGGCATGTGCGGCGGCAACAGCTTCAAGAGCTCGGGCTTCTGCATGTACGCCACCGACCCCGAGGCCGCGGGCACCTACATCAAGGGCCTCTTCGCGGGCAACGAGTGCACGCCCGAGGACGTGCTCGACGCTTACCTCAACGGCATGACCGAGACGGTGGACTGGCTCAAGGGCCTGGGCGCCGAGCCTTACATGAGCGTCTTTGCCGAGGGCTGGTCCGACGACTCGAGCCGCACCAACCAGCTGCCCGAGTTCCCCGAGGTCGAGGGCGGCGACAAGTTCGGTGCCGTCAAGTTCAACGGCGGCGAGGACAAGCAGGGTCCCACGCACATCTCGCTCTTCCTGCAGCAGTACTGCGAGGAGCACTCCGACGCCATCGACTACCGTTACGAGACCCCGATGACCGCCCTGGTGCAGGACCCTGCCAGCGGCACCGTCCTGGGCGTCGTCGCGCAGGACGCCGAGGGCGACAAGTATTTCCGCGCTCGCGGCGGCGTGGTCATGTGCTGCGGCGGCTTTGAGAACGACGCCGAGTACATGGAGACCTACATGGGCGTGACGGGCGCCACCCCGGCCGGCTCCACCGCCAACACCGCCGACGGCCACCGCGCCTGCGCCAAGGCCGGCGCCGCCATGTGGCACATGCACACGGGCGCCTGCTTCTGGCTGGCCCCGCGCAACCTCGATAACACGCTGTTCACCCAGATGGAGCAGGGCGGCGGCCTCACGAAGGAGCACGGCATCACCGTGGGCATCAACGGCCGTCGCTTCTACAGCGACTGGGACGCCTGCGCCTCGGGCGCGGTGCTCGAGATCGGTTCCGACCTGCGCACCAACGTGGGCTACCGTCACGGCGCCACGCAGTGGGGCGGCCGCTGGGTGCACCTGCCCATGCCCGAGAAGGCGTGGTTCGTGTTCGACGCCGAGGGCCTGGCGGCCGGCGCCCTTCCCGAGGGCCTGACCGAGGACCCCGTGGCCGACGGCTGGTGCTACACCGCCGACACGCTTGAGGACCTGGCCGCGCAGATCGACGTGCCGGCCGAGGAGCTGGCCCAGACCGTCGAGGTGTGGAACGGCTTCTGCGACGAGGGCGTCGACAAGGCGTTCTACCGTCCCTCCGACCGCATGGCCAAGGTCGCCACTGCGCCCTACTACGCCATGCTCTGCACGCCCACGCTGCTCAACACCGACGGCGGCCCCGTGCGCGATGCCCAGGCCCGCGTCTGCGACCCCTACGGCGACCCCATCCCCAACCTGTACTCTGCCGGCGAGTTCGGCTCCATCTGGGGCGCCATGTACCAGGGCACGGGCAACATCGGCGAGTGCTGCGTCTTCGGCCGCATCGCCGCCCGCAACGCCATGGCGGCCGCGGAGTAGCGGATAGCGAACGGGTGCGGTTGCACGGCGGCGCGCTCGTGATAGGTAGATAGAAAAGGGGCCCGGTGTGGGCGCAGGCGCGCAATCAAGTGCAGCCTGCTGCCTGCGCCGGGCCCCTTTTTCGCGAGCGATGTGGCTCGCCCGCCTGCTCCTCGCAGCAGACGAGCCTGTCTCCCGTGTAGCGCAGCG
>CAVEWV010000102.1:0-8906 GCA_963619535.1 Acutalibacteraceae bacterium
GCCGCGCCGGCGTCCCACTTCGCGGTCACGGTCTTCACGACCTCGCCGTCGGCGTAGTATCTGCCGCCCACGAGGGCGTACTTGCCGGAGGCGTTGACGATGTCGAACCTCGCGCCGTTGAGCTCGGCGTCGCCCTGGGGCTCGTTGCCCGCCTCGGCGTCCTCCTTGGCGAGCTTCACGCCGCCCTTCTCCCACTTGAAGCTCATGAGCGCCTGGGTGGCGGAGCCGGTGTGGATGCAGTAGGCGGTGAACCCGGTGGAGACCTCGCCGGCGCGGTCCCTCACCTTGCCCCAGGTGGTGCCCAGAAGATCGGACTTGGCCCACTCCTCGAAGTCGGCGTTCGTGCCGTAGGCGGCGCCGTCCCTGGAGCCCAGGTAGGCGAACGAGATGAGAACGTGGCTCGCCACCAGGTACTTCTCATCGCTCCAGCCGCTGCCGTCGTACCACGTGCTCGGGAACATCGACTCGTCGAAGCCGGGCGCCCCGTAGCTGAACCACATGGCGGCGATGAGCTCATCGTCGTCGACGCTCGACTTGCTGTAGGTGCCGGCGGCGGGCGTCGCCGCGCTCGGGTCCGCGCAGTAGGCGATCTCGCCGTCCGCGTGCATATGGGTGGTCGAGTAGCCGGCGTACGGTATGTCGTCGCCCACGGTCACCTCGACCGACTCGGCGGCCAGCGCCCGGCCGGGAATGCCCGCGCACACGCTCAGCACGAGCATGATGCTCATCATCACGCGGATGGCCTTGGAGGGCGCGGACGCCCCTTTTGCTCTTGCGTTCATCTTGCCCTCCTTAGAACGGGATGTCGTCGCGGGATGCGCGCGGGGCGGGGCGGGGCGCCTGCCCGCGGCCCAGCCTCTCGCTGCCGTCGCGCGCCGACCTCGCGCGCTCGGAGAGGCTCTCCAGGTACTCGGAGCGGTTCCTCTCCAGGGCATCCTTGATCTGCGCGGGCATCACCTTCACGACGTCCCTCATCTCCCGGCCGTCGTCGCCGATCACGGGGTTGCCCTCCTCGTCGAGCACGCTCTTCCTCAGCCACACCTCGCGGTCGGTGAGAAGCGGGATGTCGCGGTAGTCCTCGCCGCGGTAGCGCGACTCGTTGACGAACAGCGGGCTGAACTGGTAGTAGCTCACGTCCTGCCCGTCGATCACCGTGTTCTTGGGCAGGGTCACGGAGTTGAAGGTGCCGGGCTCGCCGGTCCTCTTGTCCGTGTAGGCTATGTCCTCGCGCACGAAGTTCCTGTGCAGCGTGACGTAGGTGTTCTTTGGTCTTTCTTGGCTCATGCGAGCGCTCCTTTGCATCTTGTGCCCGGCTGTCGGTGGAAGCGCCGGGGCTGCGGTCAACTGAGGCGGTTATCTGCCCATGGCGCGGCCCTCCCTTCTCCTCATCTGCTCGACGGCCGGCAGGCTGCGCGCCCGCTGCACCCTCGAGGTGAGCGGCTCGTCGTCGAGGAGCGCCCGCTCGAACTCGCCGTAGCCGATGCGCTCGACGTCGTCGGGCGGGTAGCCCAGGAAGGCCTCCGCCGCGTCGACGAGCTCCTCCGCGTCCGAGTAGCCCCAGTTGAAGCCGCTCATGACCTCCGACCACCCGGGCCCTGTCCTCTCCCAGAGGGAGAACGAGAAGCCGAGCGAGCCGTCGTTTCTGGGGTCGGGCGATGCGTGCGCCTCCAGAAGGAGCCTGCGCGGCCCCCTCGGGTCGCTCATCATCCAGGCGGCCTCGGGCGTCGATGTGCTGTTGGGTTCGTACAACTTCCTATCCTTTCTCCTAGAAACCGCTTACTATGTCGCGAGCCCATGCGCCGCTCTTCACGAGCGACAGGATGAGCAGGATGCACATGGCCAGGTACTGCAGCGCGTAGGTGAGCCCGTTGGCCACCGCGTCGACCGGGGTGCCGGTGCCGGGGTTGGCCGCCACGAGCCCGCCCAGGATCACCGGGAAGGCGATGAGCAGGATCACGATGACGACGCCCGCGATGCACACGGCCGCGAAGTTCTTCAGGTAGCCGACGCCGATCTGCCGGGTGTCGTCCAGGGCCATGAAGGCCAGCGGGATCGGGCTGAACGCCGCCATGATGTAGAGCTGGAGCGCGCGGGCCCAGCACACCACGAGGGCGACGATGTAGGCCGCGAGCACGACGACCCAGCTGATGAGCGACACGACGAGCATCGCCAGAAGCGCCGGTATGTCGTCGTCGGAGGTCACGATGGACGCCGCGTCCAGGTCGAGCGTCCCGCCGTGCCCGAACATCCCCGTCACGCGGTCGATGGCCAGCCCGACCACCTCGTAGATGGACTGCATCAGCTCGAAGCTGTGCTGTATCAGGAAGAGGAACACGGCGAAGAACACGAGGAGGAACACGACCTCCTTCACGCCGGGCATCGAGGCGTTGCCGTCGACGCGCTGCGAGATCTGGATGAGCTTCACGGTGAACACGAGCGACAGCACGCCGCAGCCGATGGGCAGGATCGCCACCTTCCACACGCCGTGCGCGATGTCGTACATGGACACGTCGCCGGACGACTTGAGCATCGAGTCGAAGTCGGCGCCCAGTATCCCGTCGTAGCCGATCCCCTTGAGCACCTCGACCTGCTTGGAGAACATCCAGTTGGCGGCGTCGCGCAAGAGGTCCGCGAGCCAGTCGTTGATGTCGCCGGCGATGTCGGCGTGCGCGCTTTGCGCGGGTACGAGCATGAGCGCGAGGAAGGCGGCGGTCGCCGCGAGGGCGAGCCGGAACCTCCGGTCGCCGATGGTTGTCGTCAGGAGGGCCATGCGCATCACATCGCCGATATCTCGCCCGTGGCGCCGTCGACGGTCACGGTGACGACGGTCTTGTTGGGGTCGTCGAGCGTGAAGGTGGAGCTCGTCGTGTTGGCGTTGGCGTCGATGTAGACCTCGCCGTCCCAGGAGGCGCTCGCGGCGTAGGGCGCCTTGGACTCGGCGAAGGCCTGCAGCGCCTCGGCGATCCTCGCCCCGTCCGCGCCGGCGATCTCGGCCAGGCGCGAGACGTCGCCCTTGACGGAGAGCGCCGAGCCGTCGGCCGCGTCCGCCAGGTACTTGCCGGACTTCTTGAAGGAGTCGCACGACACGGACATCCGCCCGCTCGGCGGCACGTCCACGCGCACGACGGTTTGGGACTGCTTGCCGGTGAGGGCCTCTCCGGCCCACACGGTCTCGGAGAACCCGCCCGAGTCGGGCTTCGCGTCGCCGGCCGTCCAGTAGGTGACGGCCTCCTCGCCGCCGGCGGTCTCGACGAACGCGCCGCTCAGGATGGCGAGCGTCGACTTGCCGTCCTCGGATGTCCACTTGGTCCCGACGAGCTTGCCGAGGCTGTCCTCGGCCTCGTCCTGCGCGCGTACCTCGGCGCCCTGCTCGGCGGCTTGCTCCTGCTGCGCCTCCTCCTGGGCGCCGCCGTGCACCATCGCGCAGCGCGCGCAGCCCGCCCCGATCAGCACGAGCAGCGCTGCGCAGGCGATGGCCGCCGCGGCCCTGTTCCTTCTCTCCATGCCTTTTCTCCTTTCCTAGCTGCGAGCCGTGAGCGCGCAGGTGAAGTAGCCGATCCCGCTTCCGATCCTGCAGACCGCGCCCGTGTGCGGCTCGTGGATGTACTTGTCGTCGCCGATGTAGATGGCGACGTGCCCCGTCTTGTAGAGGATGTCGCCGGGCTGCGCCTGCGAGAGGGGTATGCGCTTGAGCTCGTTGTACTGGTCGCCCGTGTAGTGGCTGATCTTGATTCCGGCCTGGCGGTAGCAGTACTGGGTGAGCCCGCTGCAGTCGAGCGCCTTGCCGGGCGTCGAGCCGCCCCAGACGTAGGGCACCCCGAGCTGGCTGTAGGCCGCGGCGACGATCACGCTGCCGGAGGCGGACTTGGACGCCTTGAAGTCCTCGAGGCTCAGCCCGTCGAAGCGGTAGAGGTCGTATGTCGCCATGATCGACTTCAGCGTCTCGACGTAGCTGGAGTCGGTGGCCCAGCCCGCGTCCTTCAGGCCCTCGGCCATCTTGTCCGAGTCGTGGTTGGCGACGGCCTCCTTGATGAGCGCGTTGCCCGCGTAGCGGCTTGCCTGCAGGAACACGCGGCTGCGGAAGCGGATGCACTCGGCGTCGCCCGTGAACCTGATGAAGTTCGCGGTGATCGCCGTGTGCACGCCCTCGGTGTACTCCTCGCTGGTGGCCCAGCTGGCCTTGCCCGCGACCTCGGGGCATCCCGCGTAGCTCGACGACCATTTCATGCCGAAGAGGTTGTGGTCGCGCGTCGCGAGCTGGCTCATGCTCTCGCCCTGGCCGGACTCCTGGATGATCTGCGCGATGGTGCAGCCGGCCGGGTGCCCGTACCTCTCCTGGCACTCGAGCGCCTCCTCGAGCATCTCGTAGGTGATGTAGGCGGGCAGCCCCTCCATGGACCGCTTGGACGCCTCGTTGTCCCAGAAGCCGAAGACGGCGCCGAGCAGCTGCCCCAGCGCGAGCGCGCAGGCGATGAGCGCCAATATGCCCAGGACGGCGCCCGCGACCGGGACGGCCGCGCCCGCGGCGGCCGTCCCGGCCTCTGCGGCGGCCGACCTTCCGGCGGCCCGCCCGGCGCCTTGGGCCGCCGCCTGCTGGGCGCGGGCGCGGGCCCGCTCCTGCAGGCCGGCCTGCGCGGATGCGCGCCCCCCGGGCGCCCCGCCCTTCGGCTCGCCGAGCGCCGACGCCGACTTGCGGGATGGCTTGGCCCCCTTGCCCCTCGGCCCGGGGCCGGCCCTGCGCGCCGCGCGCCCCGCGGCCCGCCCCGCGTCGTAGGCGCCGCCGATGCCGGAGAGCTCCTCGGAGTCTTCGAGCTCGGACACGGCCCCGCGCGAGATCGCCGCCTTGGCGGCATCCACCCTGCGCGACATGAGCGAGCGCGCCTTCCCGTCCCGGGCGTCGTCGGCGATGCGGGACAAATTGTCCCCGCCGGCCCTGCCCGGCGCCTTGCCGGCGCCGTTCGGCCCTGCGGCCTTCCGGTCTCCGAGCGCCTCGGCGCCGTCGCGGAGGTTGCCCAGGCAGTCGCGGTCCCCCTCGCGCACGTCGCCCGAGTTCAGCACCGTGCGCCTCTCGGCGGTCACGACCTCGAGGATGCCGCCGCCCTCGGTCACCGGCCCTCACCGGCCCTGCGCCGCATCTCGCGCTCGGCGACCTCGGCGGGCTTGGTGTTCCACAGGTCGTAGAGGCGCCCGCGCGGGAAGTCGTCGCGGATCGGGATGCGCAGGCCGCCCGCGACCAGCAGCCCCTCTCCGGGGGCGCACTCGTTGCAGATGCGGTTCGCCTCCTCCTCCGAGAGCCTGAGGATGTCGGTCCAGGCCTTGAGGTCCATCGAGCTCTGCTTGTGGAGCAGGAAGAACTCCGAGTTCAGCACCATGTCGCGGGCCTCGTCGCTCTCGAGCATGTGGCTCGTGTTCTGGCTGATGCCGGTGCAGATGAGGCCGAACTTGCGGCCCTCGCGCCACAGCCTCGCGAAGTACTCAACGACCGTCGGGTGGCCGAACAGGCTCTGCACCTCGTCGATGTAGAGCCAGGTGTAGTTGCCGCGCGGCGGGTTGACCATCACGCGGTTGCGCACCGCCTCCAGCGCGCTGATCATGCCGAACACGCGCATGTTCTGGCCGAGCTCGCTCATGTCGATGTTCGTGATCCGGTTGCCCAGGCCCACGTTGCTCTGCCCGTTGAAGAAGCTGAACGGCCCCTCCACGTAGCGCTCGTAGCGCAGCGCGATGTCGTCCGCCTCGCGCTCGGGCTGCTCGCGCAGGATCCCGTGGAAGTCGCCGAGCGTCGGCAGCCTGCCCTCGCCCGCGCAGCGGCGGTAGGCGTCGCCCACGCACCGGGTGATGATGGAGCGGTCCCGCTCGGGCAGCCCCTCGCGGCCCTCGGCCATGAGCGCGCTCGAGAGCGCGAGGATGGCGTCGGTCTTGTACGCGAGCTTCGCCGCGTCCGAGCGGTCGGACACGTCGTCGGTGTCGAAGGGGTTGAGCACCGTGTCGGTGCCGGGCGCCAGCTTTATGCCGACGCCCCCGAGCTCCTCGACCAGGTAGCCGTACTCGCCCGCGGGGTCGAAGATGACGATGTCGTCCTCGGGGTGCGCCAGCGACGTGTTCGTGATCTCGCGCTTCATCGAGAAGCTCTTCCCCGAGCCGGGCTTGCCCGAGACGAACCCCATGGGGTTGCTCAGCGCCTTGCGGTCGCAGACGATCAGGTTGCCGTTGTCCTTCGACTGGCCGTAGTAGCCGCCTCCCTCGTCCTCGAGGGACGGCGACGCGAACGGCATCTGCAGGGCGCACTGCCCCGTCGTGAGGTAGCGGCTGACGGTCACGTGGTTGCGCCCGAGGGGCAGCACGGAGTTGAGCCCCTGGCGCTGGCGCAGGTGCAGCGGCTCCACCGAGAGGGAGCTCGACTGCGCCACGGCGATGATCCGCCTGGTGCGCCGGTCCAGCTCCTCCAGGTCCTCGGCGTACGTGTACACCAGCCCCGTGTAGAGGTAGAGGTGCTCGGACTTGTTCTTCAGGAAGTCGCGCAGCTCCTCGGCGTCCTCCTTCGAGCTGCGCATCTCGGGCGGCAGGATCTGGTAGTCGTAGCCCTTCTTCACGGCCCTCATCTGCTCGTCGATGATCTCCTTGTCCATCCAGTCGATCTGCCGGTTCACCATCGAGAGCGCCTCGTTCTGGGAGATCGGCTGCATGTGCAGGGTGACGTTGAGGGGGATCGGGATGTCGATGATCGACCCCAGGTCCGTCTCGGTGAGCACCGAGCCGAAGCCGCGGATGGCGAGCACGCTGCCGTACCTGTCCCCGCTCCGGAAGCAGTCGGGGCGGCCGGCCGGCTTGAAGTCGAGGATCGGCGGCATGACGAGGTCCTTCGTGCGGATGCCCGACCCCGGGGATAGTTTGTCCCACGCGAAGTCGAACCGCGAGTCGGGCCACAGCTGGCTCTGCAGCAGGCGCAGGCGCTGCTCGCCGTCGAGGGCGTGCGCGCGGCAGCGGATGCCCGCGAGCTTGCCCTCCACGTGCCCGCGCATCTGGGACAGCTTGGGCACGGCGGCGTCGACGTCGTCGGCGGCCACCGTGTAGGTGATGCAGCGGTGGCGCACCAGGTTGCTCACGCCCTCGCGCATCTTGTCGTTGAGGATGCGGTTGTACTCGTCGACGAGCCCGTCGGTCGCGGCGCCGGTCCTCCTGAAGAACGCCTTGCGGCCTATCTCGTCGGCCGGGATGGGCACGTTCATCACCTGCAGCTGCACGCTGGAGTCCGCCGGGAAGTAGTTGTACAGCGCCGACATCGCGGAGAAGACCTCCTCGCGCGCCTCCTTGCGGGCTGACTTGAAGCTGATGTCGCCGAAGCCCACCGTCTGGCTGAAGAGCCCCGGCTCCACCTGCGCGATGCCGTCCCTGTACATCGCGTCGTAGCCGACGTAGCCGGCCATCGTCCTGGCGTTGGTGCGCTCCCTGCTGCGGCGCCTGCGCTCGGCCTGGGCCGCCTTGGCCCCGTCGGCGCGCCTGCCGGCCCCGCCCAGGAGCAGCCCCAGGGTGCTCGGCTTGCGCCCCTTATCCTTCCTGCCCTTTGCTCGGCTCACGGAGCTCAGCCCCCTTCCTCTTCGCTTTCCTTGTCGATCTGCGGCCGGGCCTGCCCGGCTCGACGGGCCGTTCAGGGAGGCCCTGCGCCAGGCACGGCGCGTATGCGAGCCGCTGCCCGTTCGCCTCGTGCGCCCACAAAAGCGGCGCGAGCTCCTCGGCCCTCATGCCGAGGGGCCGCCAGAACCCGGCGAGCCAGAACGGCATGGAGCAGAGCATTATCGGGAGGGCCATCGTCGAGGCCTCGAGGCCGAGGGCCAGGCGGAAGAAGGCGCCGGCGGCGATGGCGCTCCCGAACCCGAGGGCCAGGCACGCGATCGTGCGCAGGGTCATCTTCCCGACGATCTTCTCCTCGTACTCGCCGATGTCCTTCTGGACCGGCATGTGCAAAGCCATCGGGACCCCCTTACGCCGGCAGCCAGGACGTGTCCAGCTGGCCGAAGTAGACCGCGGCGGCGATGATGATGGCGCCGCCCGCGATGGTGGATATGGCGGTGGCTATCTGCGGCCCGCCCTGCTGCTCCCTGATCGCCATGCCCAGGCTCACGGCGCCCCAGACGACCAGGAAGCCGCCCAGGAACGTGACGCAGCCGGACACGAGCGCGATGATGTTCGCGAGCATTCGTTTCCTCCTTTTTGGTTGGTTGCGCCCATGCGTCGGGGCGCTTGCTTCGGTTGGCTTTCGCTCGGGACAATTTGTCCCGGGCCTTCTATCAGGTCATGGGCCCACCGCCTCTCCTCCTGCGGTACTCGTCGAAGGAGAAGCGCCCGCGCCGCTCGGCGTCCGCCAGGAGCCCGGAGCGCGGGTGCCTTGAGAGGTCGTACTTGCGGTCCATGAGCGGCATCTGGCCGTTCAGCAGCACGAGGGCCGCGTCGCGCGGCATCCGCGCCACCTCGGCCGGCTGTATCAGGTCGCGTTCCGCCAGGCCGTAGTTGACCGTCCGGGACCAGCCCGTCCCGCGCGAGTCGCTCGCCGTGACGCTGGCCACGGTCTGCTTGCCGGCCATCTCGCATATCTGCCTGTTGGTGTCGTTGGACTTGCCGCCCAGGTAGAGCAGCGTGTCGCAGGCGTTGACGATCGTCTCCGCGTTGTCCTCCCCGTAGGCCGCCTTCAGCTGCGAGAGCGACTGCAGGACCATGGAGACGGCGATGTTGCGGCTGCGCGTGACGGTTATGGTCCGCTCGAAGTCGGGGATGCGCCCGATGTTGGCGAACTCGTCGAGCACGAAATGCACCGGGCGCGGGAGCGAGCCGCCGTGCAGCTCGAGGGCGGACGTGCACAGCGCGTTGATCGCCGTGTCCATGAGCAGGGCGAACAGGAAGTCGAAGGT
>CAVEWV010000103.1:0-8799 GCA_963619535.1 Acutalibacteraceae bacterium
AGCCTCCCGAGAACGCAGCGGACGAGGTTCCGCAGCTCCCTCTACTCCCAGGCCTCCAGCTGGGCGGCGTTCATGCCGGCAATGTAGGCAAACGCGAAGCCGGGGCCCAGGGTTCCGCCGGCGCCGTTGTAGAACAGGCCGGGGCCGCCGATGCCGGAGTTGTTGCCCGAGGCGTACAGGCGCGGGATGACCTCGCCGGTCACGCTCAGCACCTCGGCGTTCTCGTTGACGCGCAGGCCGCCCTTGGTGCACATGGGGTAAGGCTCGCAGATGATGCAGTAGAAGGGACCGACCTCGATGGGGGCCAGCGACTTCTCAGGCCTGCTCGTGCCGCCCTGGTCCCACGTGGTCTCGCCGCGGTGGTACTCGGGGTCGATGTCGTTCTTGCAGTTCTCGTTGTACTCCTCGATGGTCTTGGAGGCCTTCTGGCGGGCGTAATCGTCACGCCAGGGAATCTGGTCGAGGAGCTCCTCCATGGTGTCGGCCTGGTAGGCCACCCAGCTCACGATGTTGCCGTCGGAGTCGCGCATCACGGAGTTCTCGGCGTCGGCCACCGTGGAGTCGCAGATGTAGAAGGCAGGGCAGTTCGTCCAGCTCGTGCCGTAGGTCGCGCCCTCCTCGGTCTGGTTGGCGCCCAGGTCGCGGCCCCAGAAGCCGTGGTAGAGCGAGTCATAGTCCACGGCCTCGTTCATGAAGCGGCGGCCGAACTTGTTGAGCACGCACGAGCCGGGCTTGCACATGAGGCCGTAGAAGGTGCCCAGGCCGAAGTGGTTGATCTCCGTGGGCTTCTCGCACCACTCGTGGTAGGGCATGTCCTCGGGGTTCACGCACACGACCTGGCCCCAGGCGTACTGCATGAGCGTCACGTCGGCACCCACGGCCTGGCCCATCAGGATGCCGTCGCCCTGGCAGGCAGACACCTCCATGGTGCGGTTGGCCGGCAGTTCCAGGTAGCGCTTCTTCATGTCGTCGTTCCAGCCGAAGCCGCCCGCGCCCAGGATGACGGCCTTCGTGGCCTTGATGTTGACGGTGGAGCCGTCCTCGGCCAGGGCCTGCACGCCGCAGACCTCGGTGGTGCCCTCGTCGTTCACGCGGGTGATGAGGTGCATGGCGCGGGTGTTGAGCAGCAGCTCGCCGCCGTACTTGTTCACCACGCCCTCGCACAGCGGGTCGGTGACGTAGGAGCCCGAGGAGGTGGTGCCGAAGGCGCCCGTCATCTGGCCGGCCTCGGTGGACTGCTTGCCCACGGGGGCGATGGTGCGCGTCTGGTCCTTGGCGCCGGGGAACACGTCGATGTGGTAGTCGACGCGGGGGCTGATCTCCCAGGAGAGGTCGGCCGTGTCGGCGAGGAAGTCGATGGCCTCGGGGCCGTACTTGAGGAAGGCCTCCAGGATCTCGGGCGTGGACTTGCCGGCGGCGGTGGCGGTGATGTAGGCCAGGGCGTCGTCGTAGTTGTCCAAGCCCTGCTCCATGGCGGTGGAGTTCAGCGGCATCCAGGTCTGGCCGTTGGAGATGGCCGTGGTGCCGCCCACCGAGCCGGAGGCCTCGATGATGATGACGCGGTTGCCCTCGGCGGCAGCCTTGCCGGCGCCGGTCAGGACGGTGCCCGAACCCACGACGGCCACGTCGCACTCATAGTCCCACGTGTCGGGCACGGCCACGGCGGCGTGGGCAACCTGGGGGTTGGCGCCGGGGAGCGCGGCGGCGGCCGCGATGCCTGCGGCTGCGGCCCCTGCGGCCTGGACGAGCGTGCGGCGAGAGATGGCATTGCTCTGCATGATGGAACCCCTTCTCTGATCGACGTTGCTTGGACCCTCTTACTTGACCCTGTCTGCGAAGGCTCGCCGTGCGCCCGGCCCCTTGCCCGTCCTTGTCGTATCGGGCATGTGGGCCGCTCGCACCGTGCCTTGCGTTTGACGTCTCGAACCCTAGCGCCCAGGGCGCGACCCTTTCGCCACCCAGTCTGTGGCCTTCTTCGTTTTGGCAGGTCAGATACCGTGCAACCACCCCAGTTTGGAGCGTTGGGGGTGTGCGGAAATCTAGTCAATGGCACGGGTCGTGCGGTACCATGCGCATAGGGGGCGCACGTCCGCGTACCTGGGGAACGCCCCCATTCGGGCGGCACCCCCGCCGCCGGCGACAGCGCCGCACGCCTTACATCTCAACGAGGAGAACCATGCTCGCAAGCTTCATCAAGAACCTCCGGCTGCCCCTTTTGGGCCTGGCCTTCGTGCACATGTGGATCTACTGCTCCACGCACCGCTTCCTGGAGGGTGGCGGCGTCTCGGTGACGGCGGTGCTCTACTCCGCCATGAGCGCGGCGCTTGTGGCGATCGGCCTGGCCGCCCTGCACGCCAGCAAGGCGGGTTCCTCGCTCGATGTGACCGGCGTACCGCTGCCCCTCGACCTCGCCGCTGCCGCCCTCATGGCCCTGGGAGGCGTGGCCCTCTCCGTGGAGCTGCCCTTGCCCGCCGCCGCCTCCACGATCGCCGGCTGCATCGCGGGCGGCGTGGGCGTGGCCTGGGCCTACGGGCGCTGGATCCAGGTGTACGCCAAGCTCGACCTCACCTTCTCGGCCCCGCTGCTCTTCCTCACGATGGCGCTGGGCTCCACCTGCAAGACGGCGATCGACTTCCTGCCCGGCTACATGGCCGCGCCCGTCTTCGTGTGCCTGCCTGTCGCCACGTTCCTCTGCGTGCGCAGCTCCGCCCGACGCCTGCCTGCGGCCTGCGAGCCCGACCGCTACTACAACGCGCGCACCATCGGGTCGCTGTCGCGCGTGCTGCTCAGCGTCGCGGCGTTCAGCTTCACCATCGGCATCATCCGCACGGCCATCCTGGAGACCACGCCGAACCCCTACGTGCTGTCGGTTCTGGTAAACCACGGCACCGAGGTGGCGCTCGCCCTGGCTTTCATCTGGTGGGTCTGTGTGCGGGGCCGCGGCATCGACTTCGGGCGCACCTGGCGGCTCATCCTCATCCTCATGGTGACCGTGCTCGTGTTCGAGCAGTTCGTCGCCGGCACCGACGCGCACGCCCTGCTCTTCGCCCTCGTGCGCACAGCGCACGCGCTGCTTGTGGTGTTCTTCCTGTTCCTGGCGGTGGCCGACGTGGCGCGCCACAGCTCCTACCCCACACTGGCCGTGTACGCCGCGGGCTGGCTGGCCTACGCCCTGCCCTTCGCCTGCGGAAGCGCCGCCGGCATCCTCATGGCGGCAAGCCCCGTGGCGCCCCTCATCACCTCGATCGCCACCTGGGCCCTCGTGGTCATCGCCCTCATGTTCCTGGACGACCGCTCGCTGGGCAACCAGCTCATCTTCGCCGAGCTCAACGCCTCCGAGGACGACTCGCCCCAGGCGCGCGCCGTCGCCACCCAGCGCGACCTCGACCGCGCGCCGGGCACTGCGGGCGCAGGCGCAGGCACGGGGGCGGGCGCAACCGAGGCGGCCACCCGCCATGCCCGCTGCGCCCAGCTCGCGCGCAAGGGCGGCCTCACCGCCCGCGAGGCCGACGTGCTCGAGCTGCTCGTGCGCGGGCACAGCAAGACCCGTATCGCCGAGACGTTCCTCATCTCCGAGAACACCGTGCGCGGCCACGTCAAGCACATCTACGCCAAGCTCGACGTGCACTCCAAGCAGGAGCTTCTTGATCTGGTGGAGGGGAAGTAGGGGAAGCCACGCGTCGCCCAAGGCCCCGGCATGGTCCAGTGCTCAAACAGTTTCGCGACAAAGACCGTCGCGAAAAACTGCGCCTGGACCATGCCGGGAGCCTGAGCCGTCTTCCATGAAATAGGCCACTCGTAGAACGGGATATCCCCTAGAAACGCTTGCGCCACTCATTGCAGATGAACTTGTGGCTGAACGTGACAACGTCCATGATGCCTCTTAAATCCTTGGGCGGAATTTGGACTTTGCTATGGGTAAGACGACAGCCGCCACTGCGCTCAACCAAATTTTGGTCGAGTTGTCCGTCGGCCCCTTGGCCGAGACATGCACGCGCACGGGCTTGCCCTCGCGCCCCCGCCAGCCAAAAAACAAGCCCCGCAGGCCCTCGGCGCTCGTCGTCGAGCTCGGGGGCCTGCGGGGCTTTGTGCGCGGGATTGTCGGCAGAAGCGCTTACTTCTTCTCCGAGGCGTAGAAGGTGGCCTCGGGGGCGGCGGCGAGCACCGACTTGCCGTCGATGGCAGGCTCGGCCAGGAACTCCTCGACGGCCGCGATGGGCGAGGTCACGTCGGTGTAGTGGCCCTTGTCGTTGAGCTTGGCGGTGTCCTGCACGCGCCAGTAGTTCTCGTTGGCGTCGGTGAGGTAGTAGGAGGCGTCGGCCACGTCCATATAGATGGCATGCTTGGCGCTCAGGTACGCGGCAAGCTCCTCGGGTGCGATCTGAAGCGGTTCGGCAGCTTTGAGACCCATGATGCACTCCTTTGCTCCGTGACCCCCGCCGACTGCGGGGCTCTCCGTACTGCTCATCGCAGCGTGCAAGACAGTATATTGTTTTCTGCAGGAATTGTGAATAAGATATCGGCATTGCACGCACGTTCGGTTTCAAGCTCGTGTCTTTGCCCCCTCGGCGCCGCGCCGCCCGGCGGCCATGGTGCCAGGGGGTCGTCAATATCGAGGTTAGGAGACTGGTATGGCTGCACCTCAGACCGATAAGGTTCGCAACGTAGTCCTTGTAGGGCAGGGAGGTGTCGGCAAGACCAAGCTCGCCGAGGCCATGCTGCACCTCACCGGCAAGACGGCCCGCCTGGGCGGGCACGCCGGCGCCAAGCCCACGCTCGACTTCGACCCCGAGGAGAGCAAGCGCAACTTCTCCATCTCGACCTCCATCGCGCCCGTCGAGCACCTGGGTTGCAAGATCAACGTCCTCGACGCCCCCTGCTACCCCGACTTCATCGGCGACGCCTACGCCGCCATCTCCGTGGCCGAGACGGCGCTCTTCGTGATCGACGCCGCCGAGGGCCCCCAGCCCACCACCGTGAAGCTCTGGTACGCCACCGACGAGCAGCCCGTCGCGCGCGCCGTCTTCATCAACCGCGTCGACAAGGACAACGCCGACGTCGACCTGGCCATGGCCGCCCTGCAGGAGCGCTTCGGCAACCACCTGGGCCTCGTAAGCCTCCCCATGGGCTGCGGCGCCGACTTCACAGGCCTCATCGACGTCATCCGCATGAAGGCCCGCACCTACGCCGCCGACGGCACCGAGACGGTGGGCGAGATTCCCGCCGAGTACGCCGACGCCGCCCAGGCGGCCCGCGAGGCGCTGTGCGACCTCATCGTGGAGGCCGACGAGGAGCTCATGATGAAGTACCTCGACGGCGAGGCCCTCACGCAGGAGGAGATCGAGGGGCTGCTTGGCACCGCCATCGCCCAGCGCATGCTCGTGCCCGTCTACGTGGGCGCGGCCGTGCAGGAGAAGGGCGTCAACGCTCTGCTCGACGACATCGTCACCTACTTCCCCACGCCCACCGACTTCGGCGAGATGCCCCTCACCGACGGCACGATGCTCAAGATCAGCTCCGCCGACGAGCGCCCCGTGGCCTTCGTCTTCAAGACCCTGAACGACGCCCAGACGGGGCGCCTGTCCTTCCTCAAGGTGCTCGCCGGCACGCTTGAGCCGGGCTGCGAGCTCACCTGCGCGCGCACCCAGTCGGCCGAGCGCCTGGGGCACCTGTACCTCATGTGCGGCCGCGACACCACCGACGTCAAGAAGGCCCTGGCCGGCGACATCATCGTGGTGCCCAAGCTCGAGGTCAACACCGGCGACACCCTCAGCACCACGGGCAAGGTTGAGGCCCAGGCCTTCCGCTTCTCCAACTCGCTGTACCAGGTGGCCATCCGCGCCAAGAACCGCAACGAGGAGGACAAGCTCAGCGCCTTCCTGGAGAAGACCTGCGACGCCGACCCCACCATCACCGTCACCCGCAACGAGGAGACGCACCAGACCGTGATCAGCGCTGTGGGCGAGGCCCAGGTGAGCGTCATGGTGAACCGCCTGGCCGAGCGCACGGGCGTCGAGGCCATCCTGGAGCCGCTGCGCATCCCCTACCGCGAGACCATCCGCAAGGCCGCCAGCGCCCAGGGCCGCCACAAGAAGCAGACCGGCGGCGCCGGCCAGTTCGGCGACTGCTGGCTGCGCCTGGAGCCCAACCCCGGCGGCGGCTATGAGTTCCTGGACGAGATCGTGGGCGGCAAGATCCCCCGCCAGTACATCCCCGCGGTGGACAAGGGCATCCAGGAGACGCTGCCCGAGGGCGTGCTGGCCGGCTACCCCGTGGTGGACGTGAAGGTTGCCTGCTACGACGGCTCCTACCACCCCGTGGACTCCAGCGAGATCGCCTTCAAGACAGCCGCGCGCATCGGCTTCCGCGCCGCCGCCGAGAACGCCGACCCCGTCATCCTGGAGCCCATGGCCCAGATGACCATCACCGTGCCCGACGCCTACGCGGGCTCCGTCACCGGCGACATCTCCGCCTCGCGCGGCCGCGTCACCGGCATGGACTCCGACGGCAAGGGCAACACCGTGGTGAGCGCCACCGTGCCCTTCGCCGAGATCACCGACTACTCCACGCGCCTGCGCTCCCTGTCTCGTGGCACCGGCGAGTTCTCCTACACGCTTGAGGGCTACGAGCAGGTGCCCTACGACACCGCCGCCAAGCTCATCGAGGAGTACAAGAAGAGCCGCGCCGAGGGCAGGTAGGCCGCCGACGCCGGACCGCGCACGACAACCACCCGTACGCACGAGGGCCCCTCACGAAGGGGCCCTCTTTTGTGGGTGCCTGCCGGCCGCATTCGACAATCACATTCTCTATAAAGGCTTTCTTGGCGGCTTATCAGTTTCATACGGTACTAAAGATATCATACAGACAACGAACGCACGATAAGCCCGACATCCTCAAGCCCGATGGCATATGATTGCGCCAGCAAACGGCAAGGGCACCACCGAGAGAAAGGAACTGCCATGACCGCTCCTGAAGACACCAAGACCCGCGCCCTGAACGACGACAAGCTTGAGGACGTGACCGGCGGCTGCGTTGTCGACATCGCCGAGGAAGACGGCCAGGACACCGAGACCGAGACCGACGGAGGCAACGGCTTCCAGTACATCCCCGTCCCGCCCATCTAAAGCACCGCAAGAGACGCACCACACACACGCGAGAGGCAGCCCGTCTACCATCATCGGCAGGCGGGCTGTTTTGTATTGGAGAGGCGCACTCTGAGCTTGATACACGAAAAAGCCCCTAGCGCAATTAAGCAACTAGGGGCTGAAAATTCTTGGTCGCGGGAGCCGGATTTGAACCGACGACCTCCGGGTTATGAGCCCGGCGAGCTACCAGACTGCTCCATCCCGCAATTGGAGAGTGCCTTTCGGCAAGGAAGAAAGATAAAGCATTGCAGCCAAAGGGTCAACGTGCAACTGGCATCACCATAGTTTGCACAGATTTAACCCGCACACCGCACGGCACGCGCACAGGCGTCCGCCGCCCGCAACGGTCGGCGCAAAGCCTGGCGCCTGGCCGCAAAGACCTGCCAGCCAGGCGCCCCGCCTGCCCTCCGGGCTACGCCTGGCCCTGCTGGGCCTCGCGCTCCCTCTGGGCACGCGCGGCAAGCTCGCGGCCCTGCTTGCCCGAGAGCTCCTCCACCTCGAAGGCTATGACGGCCACGCGGCCAAACGCCCCGGATATCTCCTCGTCGGCAGCCTGGAGCTGGCCGGGGTTGTACTTCTCGGCCAGGGCCAGAAGGCCGCGCATGCGCTCGTCGTCGTCCTCAAGCACGCGCACGCGACCCGTGGCGATGGCGCTGCGGTAGTAGGTGGTGTACTCCTGCGGCACCACGTCGTCCTTGGTCACCACGGCAAACGAGGCCTTCTCGTCGTCCATGATGGAGTCGATCTTGTAGCCCACAGTGGCGCTATGGAAGTAGATGCGTCCGATGAACTGGTCGTCGGCGCGCTCGTCGCACCACACGTGGCTGATCGGCACGGCGTAGGGGTAGCCGTCGTCGCCGCCCAGGGCAAGCACGCCCGAGCTCGCGGCGCGCATGACCTCGACGGCCTCCTCGTGGCTCAGCTTCTGCTTGCTGCGGCGCATCTCCCTATGCATGGGCGACCTCCTCGTCGGCGCAGGGGCTCGCGTCCTGCGCGCCTTGGGGCTGGCCGGGCTGCTCACCCGCCACCTCGGGCTGCGCCGCCTGCTCGGCCGCGTCCTCGGCCTGCTCGTCGGCCTCGTCGCGCTCCACGCGCTCGTAGAAGTGCACGGTGGAGGAGCCGAAGCGCTTCAGGCGCACCTTGTGCAGCACGCCGAAGTCCTCGGGCATCTCCTTGCGGTCGCGCGTGCGGATGACCACGGAGCCACCCTGGGCCAGGAGCGCCCCGTCGGCCAGGGCCTCCATCACAGGGAAGAATATCTCGTCCACCGTGAAGGGCGGGTCGAGGTAGATGATGTCGAACGTCTGGTGGGTGCGGCCCATGCGGCCGATGACGTGGAACACGTCGTCGCGCACCACCTCGCCGCCGGCGCGCTCCAGGCCCGTCTTCTTGAGGTTGGTGCGGATGGTGCGCACCTGGTCGGAGCCGGCGTCCACCATCACGACGCGGCGGGCCCCGCGCGACAGCGCCTCCAGGCCCATGCAGCCCGACCCGCTGAACAGGTCGAGGAAGTCGCAGCCCTCAAGGTCGAACTGCCAGATGTTGAAGAGCGACTCGCGGATGTAGTCGGTCACGGGGCGCGTGTCGAGGCCCTTGGGCGCGACGATCTCTCGCCCACGGGCACTGCCAGCGATGATGCGCATAGAACTCCTTA
>CAVEWV010000104.1:0-8667 GCA_963619535.1 Acutalibacteraceae bacterium
GCTGAAGCCCGCTCCTCCCAAACGGAGTCGTGACACCAACTTTCGGCACACAACCCCGATTTAATCATTTTGGCGGGTACCCAGGCAATCCGAGCACGTTTTGACTACTCCGAAACTCGTTTTGCTGCCAACAGGGACGCCTGCGCTACTCCGAAACTCGTTTCTCTGCCACCGGAGGTGCACGGGCTACTCCGAAACTCACTTTGCGGCCACCGTAGATGCTCGCGCTACTCCGAAACTACTTTTGCTGCCAGCAGGGACGCCCGCGCTACTCCGGAACTCACTTTGCCGCCATCCGAGGCGCCCGCGCTACGCCAAAACTACTTTTGTTGCCAGCGTTGGGGCATCGTCGCTCTGTTTTACGGCTGCCCGGTGCAACCGCGGCAAACCATGCCAGCTTCCACCAGCGAAAACGACGTCGCACAAGACCCTAAAAGCGCCCTCGTCCCGCGCACATCGGTTGTGTGCCGATTGTTGGTGTCACGACTCCGCTTGGGAGGAGCGGGCTTCAGCCTGCCCGACCAAACGAAGCGTCGCCTGGAACCGACCGCATCCTACACCGCCCCTCCCGCCAGGCAACCCTCCCCAGCTTCTCCTCGACTGCGGCCGCGACGCAGGCCCTCGCCGCCTCGGCGACGTCCCGCAGTATATCGGCGGGGCTCGCCGCCCCTTTCGACGGCCTTAAGGGATCCGGCGTCGATGAAGCCCATCCCCGTCCGCTCCTCGTTGACGTCGATCAGCACGGACCCCGTAAGGTGCGACGGCACAACCGATGCTCCCCCGCTGGCATACCGTGCCTCATCAGGTTAAAAGTGATTGCCCACCGTGCAGACCCTTGTGATATCGAGTTTTCGCCGCAATGACCCAACCAGCAGTCGCCGTGTCGCAGTACACTTTGATAAGTTCGCTACATATTACTTATTGACGCGGTACTGGAGACTCTCATGGATACCGACACGCTTGCAACGCTTGCCTGGGGCATCGGGATACCGTTTGCAGGCACGATTCTGGGCGCGGCGTGCGTATTGTGCATGCGCAGGCAGCTGGAAACGCAAGTCCAGCGCGGCCTTACGGGGTTCGCTGCGGGCGTGATGGTGGCGGCCTCCATTTGGAGCCTGCTTATCCCCGCGCTTGAGCAGACTGGGCAGGCCGCCTCGGGCGAATCGGGCCCGGCCGAGCTCGTCCCCGTACTGGCGGGCTTCTGGGCGGGCGTGCTGTTCCTTCTCGCGCTTGACCGCATCATTCCCCACCTGCACCAGGGAAGCGACGAGCCGGAAGGCCTGCCTGCAGGTTGGGGGCGCACCACCAAGCTCGTGCTGGCCGTCACTCTGCACAACATACCCGAGGGCATGGCCGTGGGCGTGGTGTATGCCGGTTTGCTCAACCAAGGATTCCAGGCGGGAACAATGGCGGCGCTGGCCCTGTCTATCGGCATCGCCGTGCAAAATTTCCCAGAAGGCGCCATCATCGCGCTGCCGCTGCGGGCTCAGGGCATGGGGCGCGGCAAGGCGTTTGGCGCAGGCGTGCTGTCTGGGGTGGTGGAGCCCGTGGGGGCCATGGCGACCGTAGTCGCGACCGCTCTCGTGGTCCCGGCGCTCCCCTCGCTTCTCTCCTTCGCCGCGGGCGCCATGCTCTACGTTGTGGTGGAGGAGCTCATCCCCGAGATGTCGCAAGGCAAGCACTCCAACGTCGGCGTCATGGCCTTCTCCCTGGGCTTTTCCCTCATGATGGCCCTGGACGTGGCGTTGGGGTAAAGAGGCCGCAGGCCGTCCCGCAGCACGCCGAACGCTGCGGGACGGCCCGGCGAAGCAGATAACCGCTACAGACCTGCGGCGGCGTTCTCGCCGGCGACCTTGCCGTAGAACATCGCCATGGCGTGGCTGTGGCCGGAGAGGCGGAAGGGGTACTTCAGGACGAAGCGGCTGCCCTGGGAGTTGCCGGCGGCGTAGAGGCCGGGGATGACATGGCGCTCCACGTCGAGCACCTGGGCCTCCTCGTTGGACTCCAGGCCGCCCATCATCACGAGGCACAGGCCCACGCCCATGCGCTGGGCGTAGAAGGGGCCGTCCTGCAGCGGGAACAGGTACTTGGCCTTCTTGGCGAAGTCGGTGTCGGCCGTGGTGTCCTGCGGGTCGAGGCCCTCGGCGGCGGCGCACAGCTCGTTGTAGTGCTCGACGGTGGCCAGGGCGGCCTCGACGTCCATGCCCTCGATGGACTCGAAGAGCTCCTCGAGCGTGTCGCCCTTGAAGATGGTGCCGCCGCCGACCTGCTCGTCCCAGTCGGCGAGCGTGGCCGCGAACGTGTTTACGCACTGGGCGGCCTGCTCCTCGAAGTGGGAGTCGCACACCATGAAGCACTTGTGCTTGGGCTGCAGCTCAAGGGCGTACTCGGCGTCGGCGGCGCAGGTGTCCTCGTTCATGAAGCGCTGACCGTCGTAGTTGATGCGAAGCAGGGGGCCGGTGAAGCCCATGGAGTTCATCTGGTTGTCGTCGTCGCCCGGGCCGCCCATGACGTGCATCTGCGAGCACTGGTACTGCTGGATCGAGGCGCCGGCCCAGTAGCCCATGGGGTAGGCGTCGCCGGAGTTGGTCTTGACGCCCCAGGCGTCCACGTGCGGCCAGGGGTTGCCGTTGCCGTTCATGATGATGTTGGGGGCGAAGTAGCGCACGAAGTCCAGGTTGGAGCGGAAGCAGCCGGCCGCCATGACTACGCCGTTCTTGGCGTTGATTTTCTTGTACTTGTCGGTCTCGTAGCTCAGCGCGTACAAGCCGCACACACGGCCGTCCTCGTCCTGGATGAGCTTGACGGCCTTGTGCTCGTAGAGCACCTGCGAGTCGGTGCCGGCGTCGAGGCCTTTCTGCACGTTGTTGTCCAGCACCGCCTGGTGGTCGCCGAAACTGAAGTTCTCGGGGTAGGCGGCCTGGCGCTCGAGCGTCCAGTCGATGGAGGGGTCGCTCATGGTGGAGACGTTGTTCTCGGTGGAGCCCATCTCCGACTCCTCGCCGGGCTCGCACACGCGGCAGTCGCCGCCCTCGATCCACCAATCCATGGCCTCGGCTTCGTTGTACACGAACCTGCGGATGATCTTGTAGTTCGTCATCGAATTGCATTCTTCGAACTCTTCCTTGATGATGGCCTCAAGGTCGAGGTGGGGCAGGCCGAAGTGGTCGGTGTACTTGCCGTTGAGGTAGCAGTACTGCGAGGAGCGGCAGACGTTCTGCCAGCACTTCTCGATGCCCACGACCTTGGCGCCGGCCTCGCTGGCCGCACGGAAGGCGGCACATCCCGCGACGCCCATGCCGATGACGGCCACGTCGCAGTCGATCTCCTCCTCCACGTCGGCCTCGGCGATCTCGGGGGCCTCGGCGGCCCAGGGGTAGTAGTCGCCCCAGGGCGAGACGGCAAGGCCCTCGTTGGAGATGGGGGCGGTGTAGCCGGCGGCCTGGTTCTCGGCGTTGGCGACGATCATCTCGCCCTCGGCGGCGCCCTCGGCGACCTCGGTCGCGGCGGCCTGCTCAGCCTTGGCCTGGGCGACCAGGGCGGCGCTTGCCATAGCGGCGGCGCCCATGGCGCCGGAGGCGGCGAGGAAGTTGCGGCGGGTCATAGCAGACATAGTCGGTTCCTTTCCTTCAGTGGTTCTTACGGGAATACATGATTGGAAGACGTGCAGAAGATCACCCGGCAAGTCCGGGGTTGTATGCATCGAGCAGGCCAACTACCTGGTCGAACGCCACGATGCCGCGCACGGTGGGCACGAGCCGGCCTTCCTGCCAGCATGCAAGGCCCCGCGCGGCGAGGTCGTCGAACAGCCCGTCGAACCCCGTGCCCCAGGCCGTGCGGAACGCGGCGGCACCGAGCCCGTGCGCGGCCTCAAGCCCATGACGGATGCGGTTGCGGGCGCGCGTGGCGTCGTCGAGGCGCAGCACGCCGGGCGTGGGCGGCTCGTCGTTCTGCATGAGCGCGATGTAGGCGCCCACCGTGCGCACCACGCCCATGGTGCAGCCGTCCATGTACGAGATGGCCCCCGGGCCGAAGCCCCAGTACTCGGGCGGCTCGCCGTCGCTGACCTCAAAGCACCGCTCGTACCCCGGCCGCAGGAACAGGCGGGGCGCCAGGGCGGCGTAGCCCGCCTCAGCAAGCTTCGAGCTCATGCGTTCGTACAGCTCGCAGGCGGCGCCCTCCCCCACGGCCGCGATGTCGGCCATGCGCAGCTCCACCGCGCCGGGGGCGAGCTCGAAGGCCCGCGCCAGGCAGTCGTCCACAGACTGGGGCTTCTGCCCGCGAATCCCCACGTCGAGCACCGCGCACCAGTTGTGCATGTCGAACGCCGCGAGGGCCTTGGCGAGGATGCCGTGCACGTTGGCGTCGTAGGCCCGGCCCAGGTTGTGGAAGTCGGTGGGGTTGAGCGAGCCCAGGTCGACGCGGTACATGTCGACGCGGAAGTTGCGCAGCGTCGTGAGCAGGGCGACGTTGAGCTGCTCGGGGGCGATGTCGGCCACGCGCTTCGCCCCTGTCAGGTCCATCGCGCGCAGGGCGGCGGCAAAGACGTGCCCGGCCGACTCGTCTGACACACAGCACACGTTACGCACCTCCACCCTGCGGATGCGGTATTCGTGCAGCTCAGGGCCGGCAAACTCCAGCTCGCGCGCTATTGCCTGCGCGCAGGCGGCGCGGGTGCGGTCGTCGACGTCGTAGCCAAAGCCGGGAATGCAGATGTTCACGTTCATGTCGTTCATGCCGACGTCCTTCGTCTCAGATGCCCCAACCGCGCCGCTTCACCCGCGCGTCAAAAACCGTCAGACGGCCCTTGTGCCCTACACCAGCTCGCCGCGCAGGTACTCGGCGATGGAGCGGCCCGCCTCGCGGCCGAGCGTGGTGGCCATGCCTACCGACACGCCGTAGCACGGCGAGAAGTAGTCCCAGCCGAAGCGGCCGCCCGTGTTGTTGCCCGTGGCGAAGAGGTTGGTGATGGGCATCCAGCTCTCACCGAGGACGCGCTGGTCGGCGTCGGTGTATAGGGCGCCGTTGGTCACGAGGAAGTTGCCGAGCATGGCGTTGTTCTCGTTGACCTCGATGTAGAAGGGGCCCTCCTCGATGGGGAACAGGAACCCCGCGTCACGGCCGAACTGGGTGTCGGCGCCGGCGGCCACGCACTCGTTCCAGCTCTCGACGCTCTTGGCGATGTTGGCGCTCACCTTCTCTTCGAGCTTGAGTACGTCGAGGATCTCCTCGATGGAGTCGCCCGCATACCAGGTGGAGCGGCTCGCCTCGTCGTAGTAGCCCTCGCCCTTGCACGCATAGGCAGCGTCGAGGATCTCGCGCACGCCGGCGAGCGTCTCGGGCGTGGGGTTGGTGCAGCCGTGCGAGGCGGGCACCTTCTTCATGTACTCGGTGAGGTTGTTGTCGTACACGGTGTAGAAGACGTCGCGGTTGCGCGTCATGAGCGGGCGCGAGCGCGTCTCGATGGGGCCCCAGAACTCGTTGTAGAAGCGACGGCCCGTGTAGTCGAGGTGGATGCCCTGGGGATGCGCGAGCATGGGCACAAGCGCCGGCGAGGAGGTCTGCCAGGTGGCCTTGCCGTCGTTGGTGGCCGGGTTCAGCTCCATCTTGGCGCCCAGCCAGTAGGCCATCTTGACGCCCTGGCCCGACTGGTCCATGCCCATGAGGTTGAACTGGTCGTTCTTCTGCAGGCAGTACTGGATGTCGAGCAGCACGTCGCGCGCCATCTCGCGGTCACCGCCAAAGCCGCCGGTGGCCAGCAGCACCGCCTGGGCGTTGATCTGGACGTACTCCTCGGTCTCCACGTTCTTGGCCACGACGCCCGTCACGGCGCCGGCCTCGTCGGTGAGCAGCTGGCAGGCCTCGTAGCCGAACTTGATCTCGCTGCCCTTGGCGTCGTCGCGCATCTGCTGGGCGGTGTTGAGGATGCAGGGCGCGTCGTTGAAGTTGACGGAGGTGCAGTAGAAGTGGAACGGGCCCACCTCGGTCACGATGTCGGGGCGCTCCTCGTTGGCCGGCTCGAATACGAGCTTGGCCTCGGCGCCGCCGGACTTGTCGTACCACCAGTCGATGGTGTCGCCGCAGTTCAGGCAAAACTTCATGACCAGGCCGGGGTTGGAGGCGTTGGCGGAGTTGAGCATCCAGTTGGTGTAGTACTCCACGGGGTCGTAGCCCGACCCGCCGCCGAGCGACTCGGAGAGCTTCGAGTTGAAGTGGCCGAAGTCGTTGCCTGTGGTGCCGAAGTACTCCTCGAACTGCTTCTCCAGCGCGATGACGGTGTAGCCCTGCTCGTACAGCTCGGCCGTCGCCGCGCCACCGGAGTGGCCCGTGCCGCAGACGACGACGTCGGCCTCAAGGGTCTGCGCGATCTGGTCGGCGGGGATGGGGTCGGGCTTGATGCGCCAGGTGGCGGCGGAGTAGGTGCTGCCTGCGATCTTGGTGAGCGTGACGTCGCCCGCCTGGTAGGTGTCGGGCAGCTCCTCCATGGGGACGTACTCCATGTTGAACATGGGCATGCCGCCCTCGGCTGCAGCGGCGTCGGCTGCGGGCGCCTCCTCGGCCAGCGCCACTCCGGCGGCGAGCGTGGACAGGCCCACGGCGCCCACGGCGGCGGACTTCAGAAGGTCCCTGCGCGAAACGGTCATGATGGGAAACCTTTCTCCTCGGTCGGCGCGGCACGGGGCCGCGCATCCAACGACACATCCAAGATTGCCCCGGAAGGAGCCCCCCGGCCAATCAACGACGTGGGGGAAACCCGCCCGCAAGGCGTCCCACCCCCACTCGACGCAATTGGGTATTTGCAAAAAACAGGCCGTTGTGCTGGTATTACAATCTCTTGGAGCGAATGGGGCTAAGCGGTGCGCAGACCGGGACGCGCACGCAAGGGGGCTGGTTGGCAATGGCGCGAAATGAGAACTCCTACGAGCGGCGCCTGCTGGAGGAGCCCAAGCTGCAATACCGTCCCGAGCTCTTGCTGCTCATCCCCTTCTTCGCGTCGCTTCCCCTCTATCAGCCAAACGAGAGCGTCTTTGCGCGCATCGTGCCGCAGGGCAGCGCCCTGGCGCCGGGCGGCATGGTGGGCCTGACGGCCTGTCTCATGGCGGGGCTCGTCCTGGTCTGCGCGTCGCTGCGCCATATGGATTGGCAAGGGCCGGGCCGCAAGATGTGCGCCGTTGCCGCCACGCTCTATGGGGCCACGCAAATCGCCTGCCCCGCCATCATCGGCACAAGCCTGGGTCCGGAGGGCGGTACGCCCCTGTCGAACATCCTGGCCGTCGTGTGGGGCGCGGCGGCGGCGATACTCACCCTCGCCTGGGCGCGGCTGTTCGCCATGGACTTCCGCAACGTCGCTTTCTGGGGCGCGCTCGTGTGCATGGGCTCGTCGCTTATGACGGGGCCGCTCTCCCAAGCACCGCAGGAGTGGGTGCGCGCCCTCATGCCCGCCATGGCCCTGCTCGGGTCGTTCTCGGTCGCCTTCCTGCAGCCGGCCGACGCGGCCGACTCGGCGACGTCCGACCATGGCGCCGCCTACGACGGGGCCGGCCCCGCGCGGGGCCCCGAGGTCGCGCTCGCCTCGCGCGTGCGCGACCTGCTCGCCGTGGAGTGGCTGCCGCTTCTGGGCCTTGCCATCTGCTGCTTCATGATGGGAATCTACGAGCTCACCGTCGACGACCGCCTCATGAAGAGCGAGTGCCTGGGCGGCATCCTCGCGGCCGCCATCGTCATCGCCGCCTGCCTGGCGCAGCGGCGCACCCCGCTCGTCATCTTCCTTGAGCGGCTCGTCATCCCGCTGTGCGCGGCCGTCTGCATCCTCTTGCAGGCCTTCCCCCAAGACAGCCCGCTCTTCCTGGCAGGGGCGCTCAGCGTCTACACGCCGTTCATCCTCGTGGCGCTGTTCGCGCTGGCGTCGGGCGTGCTCTTCGCCTACTCGGGCGAGTTCCCGCCGGCGCTTGTGGTGGGTGGCTTCATCGTCGTCACCAGCGCGGCGACCCTTCTGGGCAAGGCCTGCTCCCAGATGCTCCCGATTCAAGACGTCAACCTGGGAGAATGGTCGTGGGTCCTTGCCTGCGCCTACTTCGCGGTCGTCTTCGCCGAGCTCGCCGTCTTCGCGTGGACCAACCTCGTGAGCGCCCACGAGCAAGACGCCGAGCCCAGCGGCGAGGCGCACGAGGACCGGCCTGACGACGAGGTCGTCTGGCAGGCCCGCGTGTCGAAGATCGCCGGGGAGCACGGCCTCACCGCCCGCGAGTCCGAGATGCTGGCCTATGTGAGCCGCGGGTACGGTTCGACGTACATCTCCAAGAAGCTCTTCATCTCCCCCAGCACCGTGCGCACCCACATCAAGCACGTCTACGCCAAGCTCGACGTCAACTCCCGCGAGGAGCTGATCGCGCTGGTGGAGCGCAACAAGTAAGGGTCCTGCAGGACCGCACGGCGCGACGTCGAACTGCCTCCCATTCCTCGGACTCTTCTTTTCTTGTCCAGGAAATGGGAGGCGGTTCATGTATGCCATGCGGGCCGGGGCCGTTCGTTGGCGCCGCATGCTCTGCGTCACTCAAACTGCCGCTCGAATGGCAGCCAGACGAGTTTCGGAGTAGTCGCGGAGGGAACGTGGGACCCCGGACAAAATCTCGGACCTCGGATGAGGCCCAGGAGGGAGTCCGATGT
>CAVEWV010000105.1:0-8590 GCA_963619535.1 Acutalibacteraceae bacterium
CCCGGGTGTCGTCGGGCGGGGCACATGACACAAGGGAGTGCCACACTATGGAATCTCGCACCAGCGCACAGGTTTCCCGTCGTTCGTTCTTCAAGGCCGCCGGCGCCGCCGGCCTGGCCGGCATGGCGATGGCCGCGCCCGCGGCCCACGCCGACGAGGCCGGCTCCGAGGTCGCCTGGGACGAGGAGTTCGACGTCGTCATTATCGGCTCGGGCATCGCGGGCAGCTCCACCGCCGCCGCGCTGGCCCTCTCCGGCCAGGACGTGAAGGTCCTGCTCGCCGAGAAGGGTTCCGCCACCCAGGGCAACACCCCCTTCGCCAATGGCACGGTGCTCTATGCCCGCGATGAGGAAGCCGCCTTCGAGTACATGAAGGAGATGGCCGGCGAGAACGCCACCACCCCCGACGACGTGCTCTCCGCTTACGCCAAGGGCCTCGTCAGCCTCTATGATTGGGTGTTCACCGACCTGGGCGGCAACGAGTCCGAGGCCCGCAACACCGAGCCCGGCACGGCCGACAACCCCGAGAACTCCAACGCCGAGTATCCCGAGTACGCGCACAGCTGGTCGGTGGGCAAGATGCGCGTCGGCAAGAGCAAGGAGGTCGAGGTCCAGGGTCCCACGCACATCCTCGACCTCGTGCAGGGCTTCGTGAACGAGCACGCCGACGTGGTGGAGTGCCGCTTCGAGGCCGCCATGACCGACCTCATCCAGGACCCCTCCACCAAGCGCATCCTGGGCGCCGTCATCGGCGGCAAGAACGTCAAGGCCAACAAGGGCGTCGTCATGTGCTGCGGCGGCTTTGAGAGCGACCCGGTCATGCTCTCCAACTACCTGGGCGTCGAGGGTGCCGTGCCCGGCGCGGGCATCGGCAACACCGGCGACGGCCACCGTGCCTGCATGAAGGCGGGCGCCGACTTCTGGCATATGGACCACGTCGCCGGCTTCTGGATGAACGGCCGCGACCTGGAGAACACCGTCTCCACCAACAAGCCCACCGCGAGTGACACCGGCAAGCGCAACGGCATCACCGTGGGCGTGAGCGGCCGCCGCTACTACATGGACTTCGACGGCTTCGACACCAATGGCGGCCAGCCCTACGGCTCCGACGCCCGCACCAACGTGGGCTCGCGCCACGCCCACGGGCAGTTCGGCGGTGAGTGGCCCCATATGGTCCAGCCGAGCAAGGCATGGTTCATCTTCGACCAGGCCGGCCTTGAGGCGGGCGCCATTTCCGCCGACTACTCGACCGACCCCGTGGCGGACGGCCTGGCGCTGAGCGCGGACACCATCGAGGAGCTCGCCGCCCTCATCGACGTGCCCGCCGAGGAGCTCGTCAAGACCGTCAACACCTGGAACTCCTTCTGCGAGGGCGGCGCTGACCTGGCCTTTTACCGTCCCGCCGACACGCTCGCGCCCGTGGCGACCGCGCCCTTCTACGCGCAGCTCTGCGCCCCGGAGTTCCTGAACACCGACGGCGGCCCCGTGCGCAACGCCAAGGCCCAGGTGCTCGACCCCGACGGCAACCCCATCCCGGGCCTGTACTCCGCCGGCGAGTTCGGCAGCATCTGGTGCGGCGGCTACAACGGCGGCGGCAACATCGCCGAGGGCATCATCTTCGGGCGCATTGCAGCCGAGAACGTCCTGGCCGAGCAGGCCTAACGCCCACGTCGCTTCCCGGCGCATGCATCGGGCCTGTCGTGCGCTCCCGTCATGGGGGCACGCGGCAGGCCCGCCTTTGTTTTGCAAGAGGCGCCTACAGGCTCTGTACCAGATCGATCAGCTCCTGCTTTGAGTGCACGCCGGCTTTCTCGTATACCTGCTTGGTGTAGCTGCGCACCGTGTTCTCGGCAAGGCCCAGCCTGTCGGCGGCGTAGGACATCGTGCGACCCTCCGCCAGCAGGAGGGCGACGTCGGCCTCGCGCGGGGTCAGGCCCCACCGCTGCGCGAGCAGCTCGGCGGACACGCGCGTGGCCGGGACGACCGGGACCTCCCCGGACGGGACGCGACGAGAGCCTGCCTGCGTCTCGTCGTGCCCGTGTTCCTCGCCGGCCTCGTCGCCCATCTCGTGGAAATCGGCGAACAGCGGGCGGGTGCGTGGGACGGGGCCGGTGAGGACGAGCGCCATGCATATGACGAGCAGGCCGATGAGCACCGCCAACACCAGGGAGCTGTCCACGACGCCCCAGTCGGTCAGGCCGATGATGGCAAGCCGGCCCGTCTCACGAAAGAGCAGGTGACAGAGCCATATCGACGCGAGCGCGTGGAACGCCGAGCCCGTGCGGTGCCGCGCGTAGTCGATGGCGGTCAGCCAGAGGTAGATGACCTGGCAGAGGTTGGCAATCGCCATCACCGTGGCCCCGGCGGTAGTCGCGACGTCGTCGTAGGTCGAGAGCAGCAGCACCCCTAGCGCCATCGCGGCGAGCTGGATCTCCCACAAAAGCACGAAGCGCAGGCGTCGGCCCTTGACGAGGGTGCGGTAACACAGTGCGCACGCGACCGCGATGAGGGTGAGGTGCTGCAGCATCTGGAAGCCCTGGCCGATCCTGATCGATGAGCCGTACGGGAACCCGCGCGAGACACCCATCACGAAGCTGAACAGGGCGATTCCCGCCAGGATGCGCACGTAGGAGCCGCGGGGCTCATCCGCGTAGACGTCGTCCAGGGCGCGGGGGACCGCCGGCGCGCAGGCTCCCTCGCGCTCGTCCAAGAGGCGCATCGAGCGTCCGTACATGAGGTAGGCCACCATGGGCAGCAGCATGCCGATGAGGAACGTGATGTACTCGGGGATGAAGCCGATGACGAGGCCCAAGCAGGAGAACGACGCCAGGGAGGCCAGGGAGTAGAACAGGACCTCGCGAGCGGAGAGGCGCATGTAGGCCTTGATCCACATCCCCTCGCCCCAGGTGACGCCGACACCGGCGAGCGCGGCGGCGAGCATCATCATCCACAGCGGCTCGTCGAAGTATCCCATCAGGTAGAACACCAGGCTGCCCAGTGTCATCAAGACGACCGACACCTTGGCCAGGGCGTCTTGGAAGCGTGTCGTGAAGCGGCCCGACAGGGCGATGAGCGCAAGCATGACGATGAAAGCGCAGCGCGCGTAGTTGATGGCGACCGTCGTGATCCCCGCGTCGACCCAGAGATAGCGCGCGTAGAGCATGCACTGCGTCCAGACGAGCATGACCGCGGGCCCGAGCAGCTCGGGGTGCAGTGTGCGGGGCAGCGGGAATGACGCCCGCTTCTCCCGAGCCTCGCCTGACTGCCTTTGTCCCACGACCATACATGCCCCCTGAACGCCCCTACCTGGCAAGCGCCTATGATAGCCCATCTCGCCGGCGGCCCTCAATCATGCCCGCCCAGCTCAGGGCAACAACCCCTCATTTTTGGAGGTACCGCGTAGCGCCTGGTTTTACGCATGCTATGGGGCCGAGGCGCCCAAAGGGGAGGCGCCCACTATCAAGGGGGTATGGCTCTATGGCTACGATTTCGCGCAGGTCTTTCATTGCAGCAGGCGCTCTGGGTGCGGCGGCGGCCGCCCTGCCGGGTGTCGCTTTGGCCGACGAGGCTCCTGCCTACGACGTGATCGTCATCGGAGGCGGAGGCGCGGGCCTGTCCGCCGCCATCGAGGCGGCCGACGCCGGCGCGCAGGTGCTGCTGCTCGAGAAGAACGTCTCCACGGGCGGCACCACCTCTACCTCGCAGGGCCTCATCGGCGGCTACGACACGCAGATCCAGAAGGCCCAGGGCGTGGAGCTCACCTATGAGGAGATGTACGACAACCTCGACTCCAACGCCTCCTACCGGCTCGACCCCGAGCTCATGGGCATCACCGTGGCCAAGTCCGGCGAGAGCATCGACTGGCTCATCGACCGCTGCGCCGTGCCGTTCCAGTCCGAGGCCGTGGTGGGCTACGGCCCCCTCGCCATGATGCACGTCGTGGAGGGGGCGGGCGCCGCGCTCACCGACGCCCTGCTCGCGGCGGCCGTCGAGGCCGGCGTGGAGGTGCTCACCGACGCCAAGGTGACGTCCATCCTCATGGAGGGCGACGCCCCCTGCGGCGTGCAGACCGAGGACGGCGCCACCTACTCCTGCAAGGCGCTCGTGGTGGCCACGGGCGGCTACGCCTACAACCCCGAGTTGGCCGCGCGCTTCACCCCCGAAGTCGCGGGCACCATGGGCATCGGCCATCCCATGTCCACGGGCGAGGGCATCGTCATGGCGAGCAACGTGGGCGCCTGCACGAGCCACACCGACTCGATGATGTGCGTGCTCAAGGACTACGAGATCATGTGCGACTACACGCCCACCTCCGCGGCGGCCAACGTGAACGGCTTCACGAGCCTGCCGAACATGATCATGGTAGGCGCCCAGGGCACGCGCTTCTATAACGAGGGCAACAAGGGCTACATGAGCCAGGACCTCAACAGGCCCGTCTTCGACCAGATGCACAAGGACAAGCTCGGCTACGTCTGGATGGTGTCCGACCAGGCCGCCGTTGACGCCACCGAGGGCAAGACGCACCGCGGCGAGGAGCTGGCCTACGTCGCCGGCGAGACGGTTGAGGAGCTCGCGGCCAACATGGGCGTGGACGCCGAGGGGCTGGCCGCCACCGTCGAGGCGTACAACGCCGCGGTGGACGCGGGCTTCGACGCCGAGTTCGGACGCGTGCCCACCGCCAAGCTCGAGGCGCCCTTCGTGGCGCTCGCCGTGACGCCTTGCGTCATCATCACGTACGGCGGCATCGCCCGCAACGCCGACTCCCAGGCCATCCGCGCCGACGGGACCACGATCGAGGGCCTCTACTGCGCCGGCGAGACGAGCTGCAACTCGGCGTTCATGGGCTTCACCATCTCCAACGCCATCACCTGGGGCCGCATCGCCGGTGTCAACGCCGCCGCCCACGCGGCCGCGTAGCAGGGCGTCGAAAGGGACGTCCGTTCGCGACAAAACGGCAGGTAGATTGCATTATCCCATAAGGTTGCACATGCAGGCGGCCTCCACTTCCGGGTGGGGCCGCCTGTCGGTCTGCCGACGCGGGGGATTTTGCTGCGCGGCCGTGGTCGCAGCCGAGCCGCCAGCGCGGTCGCGCCGTGCGCAGGGTGCCGGCGCCGAGGCTGCCGGCACAAGGTAGGGGACGCCGCAGGTGCGCGTTGCCGCACAAAGCCCGGCGACTTCAAAGGAAACGCCGAGGTTTTGGGAATACTCCAGCCTCGAATGTACGGCGGATGTCACGCATGGAGCGTGGCGTACCACAAGGCAAGGTGGACTGGACATGCGAGATTCGTTTGAGCTTCCTCGGATGGGCGTGGGCACGATGCTCTGGCTTCCAAGCGGACAATTCACGGAAGGGGACATCGCCGGCGTCTTTCGGGCGTGCGTCGAGAACGGCCTTCGGTTTTTCGACACGGCGGAGATCTACGGCAACGGCGCGTCGGAGAGAGTCCTGGGGAAGTGCCTGAAGTCAACCCGCGAAGAGATTTACGTCGCCGACAAGTTCGCGCCGCCTTCCAGAATGAACCCCCTCACGCAGAGAAGGGCCTCCGTGAAGAAGGACGACCCCAGGGCATTGCTCGAGGCGCTCGACGGGAGCCTGCAGAGGCTGGGCGTGGACTGCATCGACCTGTACCAGATGCACATGCCGCCGCAGAACGACCGCATCGAGGAGTACATGCGCTATATGGCCGACGCGCTGCGGGCGGGCAAGATCCGCGCCGTCGGCGTCTGCAACTTCAGCGTCGAGCAGATCGAGCGCGCGTCGAGCGCCCTCAAGTCCGAGGGCTTCTCCCTTACGAGCGCCATGGTGGGCTACAACGTGATCCGCAGGTACCCGGAGACCAACGGCGTGTTCGACGTGTGCGAGAGGGAGGGCATCTCCGTGATTCCCTACGCGCCGCTGGCCGAGGGGACGCTCACGGGCAAGTACCGCGGCGGCAAGAAGGTCCCTCTCCAGTATGCCGTGACCTCGTATTTCGGGCACCTCGACCTCACAAAGGAAAGAAACGACGGGACCTCGTTCGCGCAGCGGCTCTTCTCCAAGCCCCGCGAGTCCGACATCAAGCGGATGGAGCCGCTGATGGAGACGATGGAGGGTATCGCCGCGGCCCACGGCAAGACCATCGCGCAGGTGGCGATCAACTGGCTCATCACGCAGGAGCGCGTCAAGGTGGTCCCCATCCCGGGCGTGCGCTCCGCCAAGCAGGCGCGGGACAACGCGGGCGCGCTCGGCTGGGCGCTGACGGCCGAGGAGCGGGCAGAGATGAACCGCGTCGAGGAGGCGACGAGGTAGGCGACCAGCCCTGCGAGGCATGGCCGGCGCGCAGGGCAGGGGTTATGCCTGCTCAGCGGCTATGTCTGGACTGTCATGGTGACGAATCCTATACATGCCATGCGAGTTTATAATTACTATATTTCTCATACTTCCTATAAAAATAGTCGCCTGCCAACTTCGCTATACTTATCTCGTTTGTCGGCCGAGACTGAGGAGTGGACGTATGTTCGAGAACCCGTTTTCGCCGCTCATGGGAGGCAAACCCGACTCATTCTTTGGGCGCCAGGAGCTCATGACGAGGTTCGACAGGGCGCTTGATGTGCGTGGCAGCGACGACCGGGCCCTGTTCGTCACGGGCACGCGCGGCCTGGGCAAGACGACGTTGGTCGAGCGACTCTCGCAGAAGGCCGCCGCAGCGGGCTGGGACACCTTTGACGTGAATGCGGGCAATGCCCTCAACTCCCTCTTCCGGAGCCTCGCGCGTTTCGACACCCGCTCGACGACGGTCGCGCCGCAGGTGAGCGTGTCCGTGCTTGGCTCGGGTGGGAGCATCGGGGGCTCTGGAACAACCCAGACCTCGCACTACACCGTGGACGACCTCGACACCCTGCTGCTCGAGGCGTGCGGCAAGGCAGACAAGGGTGTTTTCATCTCCATCGACGAGATCCAGAAGGTCCCGCTTGACGACGTCTCCTTGATTTGCTGCGCCTTCCAGATGGCCTCCCGCAAGGGGTTCGACGTCGCCCTCGTCGTGGCCGGCCTGCCGTATGCGTACGGCGCGGTCATTCAGCACGACGGCTGCACGTTCATGCGTCGGTGCGTCCACGAGGAGCTCAGGCTGTTCACGCGGGCCGAGGTCGAGGGCGCGTTCGAGAGTGCGTTTGGCGGTGTGAAGGGGCTCCGGCTCGACCCCGAGGCCCTTCAGAAGCTTGTCGTGTCGAGCAGCGGCCATCCGTACATGATGCAGCTTCTCGGGTATTTCGCGGTCGAGTATGCGAACCAACGCGCGACCGGTCGGTCGTACACTGTGACGAGGAATGACGTGGAGGAGGTCGTTCCCGTCGCGCTCGCCGCCTACGAGCGTCGCTCCCTCCAGCCGCTCCTCAACGAGGCGAGCAGGAACGAGGTCGCCTACCTGCGCGCCATGGCGGCGGTGATGGGCGAGAACCACATCGCCTCGACAAGCGAGGTCGCCAGGGAGATGGGCAAGTCGCTCGGCCAGGTCGCCCCGTACCGACAGGCGCTCATCGACAGCGGGATCATCATCGCGGCAGGTCACGGCACTGTCCGGTTCGCTGTTCCCTACCTGCGTGGATACATGTCGAAAACGAGCAGCGACGAGCTCGCCGCCCAGCTCATCGCCGAATGGGAAGTGTAACCGTCCGCCGTCCGATGTGGAGAGGGGAGAGGCGGCCGGGGAGCTGTGGGACGCCGGTGCTGTGCCCCTCGGTGAGGCCGAGCTCCTTCGGGAACTTGCCGACCTGCCGGTTCCGCATTGCCTGCCTACAGTCCGAATGCGCCCCGCAGCTCACTGTCCCTTTTTGCAAACACGGGCTCGAAGAGGCGAATCTCCGATTCGTGGCACCCGTTGCGGCGGGCGGCCAGGCGCCAGCTGTCCATGGCGTGCAACACCGTGGCGACGATGGAGCGTGCCTGCTCATCCGACAGGCCGAATTCCGCGGCCGACTCGCGCAGGGCCCTCGCCTGGCCGGTGCCTGCCTCACCCAGGATGGATGTCGCGCGTGCGGCGTTGGCGTTGGGGTTGGGGTTGACGTCGAATGCGGGGGAGAGCCCCCACTGCGACCCCTCGCGCAGGAAACCGTGATTGCGCAGGTGGTCGTCGGTGTTGTTCACGGCAATCGAGAACGCGATGCGCCGGAAGAGCTCCTCAAGGTCGCGCGTGGGGCTGCCCACGAAACCCGCGAGGTTCTCGGCAAGCTCTATGTAGTCGCGGGCGTCCCCGTCGTGGCTCGCCAACAGGGTCATCGCGCTCATGTAGGGCAGGCGGCGCGCTCCTTCTGCGGAGCAGACGCGATCGAAGCGGCGCAGCAGCAGGATGCTCTCGTCGCCGATGTGAATCAGTCGGGCCGCGGGGGTTGTGATTCCGCATGCCCGGGAGAGGTCGATGGCGGTCTTTTCCCAAGACATGACGTCATGCTCGTCTGAGGGCGCGGGGAACTTGGCGATGTGCAGCACGCCCTCGTCCATGACGCTTGCCTTGGGGCGGGCGCCTCCCAGCGTCGAAGAGCCTACGTCGAGCAGGTACTTGACCTCGTCGTGGGCGTCTTGGTCTGCCAGCACCGCACGGCATGCCGACAGG
>CAVEWV010000106.1:0-8434 GCA_963619535.1 Acutalibacteraceae bacterium
GCGCAAGGCGCGCAGGGCCGTAGCGTACTGGACGTACGTGAGGCCCTGCGGAACACAGCGCATCAGGTTCCGCCTCTAACCTTCTGAGAAGAAATCGGCGGCGATGCGGGCAGACTCGGCCGCATCCTTCGCATAGTACTCGGCGCCCATGGTGGCGGCGTACTCGGGCGTGAGCACCGCGCCGCCCACCATCACCTTGACGCCGGGGGCCTTCTCGTGGAGCAGCGCGATGGTATGCTCCATGGAGCGCACGGTGGTGGTCATGAGGGCGGAGAGGCCCACGAGGCGCACGCCGTTCTTCTGCACGCACTCAAGCACCGCCTCGGGAGGTACATCGCGGCCCAGGTCGTGTACGCGGTAGCCGTAGTTCTCCAGCAGCATCTTCACGATGTTCTTGCCGATGTCGTGGATGTCGCCCTTCACCGTGGCGAGCACGATGTCGCCCTTGTCGGCGGCCTGGCCGGCCGGGCAGCACGCCTTCACCACGTCGAAGCCCACCTTCACCGCCTCGGCCGAGGCCATGAGCTGGGGCAGGAAGAGCTCGCCGCGCTCGAACTTGGCGCCCACCTCGTCGAGCACCGGGATGAAGCAGCCGTCGATGACCTCCAGGGCGTCGTGGCCGGCGAGCAGCTCGCGCGTGACCTCCTCCATGGGGCCCTTGCGGCCGGTGAGGATGAGGTGGCGGGCGCGCGAGAAGGCGTCGCCCGCATCAGCGGCGTCCTGTGACGCGGCGCCCGCCGCGCCCGCGCCCACGCCCGCAGAGGCCCCCGCCCCGGCGGGCGCACCGGCGCCCGCAGCCGGTCCGTCGTAGGGGTTCGCCGCCTGGGCGTAGCGCTCGATGAAGCCCATCGCGCCCTCGTCCTGGGCGTTGAGCACGCGCTGGGTGGCCACCACGTCGCACATGCGGCGCGACTTGGGGTTCATGATGGCCAGGTCGAGCCCGCACGAGAAGGCCTGCGCGAGGAAGACGGCGTTGACCATCTCGCGCTGCGGCAGGCCAAAGCTGATGTTGGACACGCCGAGCACGCAGCGAACGCCCAGCTCATCGTGCACGCGGCGCATGGCGCGCAGAATCTCGCCCACCTGCGCCTGGTTGGTTGAGGCCGCCATGGCGAGGCAGTCGATGACCACGTCCTCGCGGGGGATGCCGTACTCGGCCGCGCGCTCCACGATGCGGCGCGCCACCTCGAAGCGCCCCTCGGCCGTCTCGGGGATGCCGTCCTCGTCGAGCGCCAGGCCCACCACGGCGCAACCGTAGTGCGCGGCGATGGGCAGCACGGCACGCAGCGACTCCTCCTTGCCGTTGGTGGAGTTGATGAGGGGCTTGCCGGCGTAGCGCCTCACTGCCCGGCTCACGGCCTCCACGTCGGAGGAGTCAATCTGCAGGGGCAGGTCGCACACGGCCTGGATGCGCTCCATCACCTCGACCAGCACCCGCGGCTCGTCGAGCTCGGGCAGGCCCACGTTGACATCGAGCGCGTCGGCCCCCAGCTCGGCCTGGTCGATGGCCTCGCCCACCGCGTAGTCGTAGTCGCCGGCGCGCAAGGCCTCCTTCAGGCGCTTCTTGCCCGTGGGGTTGATGCGCTCGCCGATGACGGCCGCGAAGGGCTTGCCCGCAGGCATCACGAGGCTGCGCTGCGCGCTGCAGATGGCAAAGGCATGCGCGTCTTGGCTGGCAGGGGGCGTGCGCACGTCCACCATGGCGCGCAGGCGCGCGATGTAGTCGGGCGTGGTGCCGCAGCAGCCGCCGACAATGGTGGCCCCGGCGTCGAGCAGGCCCTGGGCGGCCTGGGCGTAGTCGTCGGCCGTGACGTCGAACACCGTGACGCCGTCCTCGATGCGCGGAAGGCCGGCGTTTGCCTGCACCATGAGCGGCACGCGCGAGAAGGGCGCCATGCGCGCGAGCAGGGGCGCCAGGGCGTCGGGGCCCAGCGAGCAGTTGATGCCCACGGCCTGCACGCCAAGGGCCGAGAGCGTCATGGCGCAGACCTCGGGGCTCGTGCCCAGGAAGGTGCAGCCGTCCTCGCCGAAGGTCATGGTGGCCACGACGGGAAGCTCGCTGCACTCAAGGCAGGCAAGGCAGGCGGCCTTGGCCTCGAGCAGGTCGGTCATGGTCTCGACAACGATGAGGTCGGCCCCGGCCGCTTGGGCGGCACGGGCCTGCTCGGCAAACAGCTCGTAGGCCTCGTCGAAGTCCATGGTGCCCAGCGGCTTGAGCAAGGCGCCGATCGGCCCGATGTCGGCCGCGACGTAGCGGGCGCCCGAGGCGCGCGCGGCCCCGATGGCGGCGGTAAACACGTCTGCCACCGTGGCGGCCCCGCCCAGCTTGTGGGCGTTCGCGCCGAAGGTGTTGGCAGAGACCACGTCGGCCCCGGCCTGCGCATAGGCGCGGTGCACCGCCTGCACCGCCTCGGGGTTGGTGAAGTTGAGCATCTCGGGCAGCTCGCCGGCCTTGAGGCCCGCGGCCTGCAGCATGGTGCCCATGGCCCCGTCGAACACGAGGTAGGCCTGCCCGCTGAAGACGCGGCGCAGGAACGGGTCGGCGGTGCGGAGTCGGTCGGGTGCGTTGACGCTCATGAGAATCCCCTGGAAGTTGCAGGCGTGTCAGATGTTTGGCGCATGCATAGTAGCAGGCCCGGCACAGGGCCGCGACACAGACCCCGCCACGCACGCAAGAGGCCACAAGTCCGGGACAGAAAAGCACCGCCATCGGATGGCCATCGGGGGGTTCGATCGCCGCAAGGCCGCTTCCGCCCCGAACCTGCCGCCCGCCCGTGAGCCATGGCCTCGCCCAAAGGCTTGACGCAGCCAACTGTCAAGGGTGGCTACGAGCGCAAACGCGCCCCGACGAGGGCATCCGGGCACCAAACCAAAAACCGCCTTCTACCAGCCCCTTTGTTGCCATAACCGAATATCGGTGATGTATGCGACGCCCGCGCGTGCCATAACCGCAAGTGCAGTCGCCGCTTCCGGGCACGCCCGAAAGCCGGCGTCGAAACGTGCGGGCAAACGCCTGCACGCAACCTGGGACGGCACGCGCAAGGGGGCGCGGCCGCCCGCTCAAGACAAGGAGCACACCCATGGAAATGAACCGCCGCAGCTTCGTGAAGACCACCGCCGGCGTCGCCGCCGCCAGCATGCTCGCCGCCGTGCCCGCCCTGGCCGATCAGGCCGCGCCCGCCGAGGGCACCGAGGAGCAGGCCGCCCAGGAGACGCCCGCCGCCTCCGGCGTGCAGGACGGCAAGTACGTCACCTCCTGGCTGGGCCACGAGAACTATATCTACGTGGAGACCACCTTCGCCGGCGGCGCCATCGCCAACTGCCGCGTGCTGCGCAACGACGAGACCGTGGGCGTGGGCACCTACCCCTGCGCCACGCTGCCCGGCCGCATCGTTGCCGCCCAGAGCGTGGAGGTCGACGCCATGAGCGGCGCCACCCTCACCTCCATGGCCATCAAGAGCGCCGTGCGCCAGGCCATCACCGACGCCGGCGGCGACCCCTCCACCGACTTCTGCACGCCCGCGCCCTCCGCGTTCGTGGCGCCCGAGATCCCCGAGACCAGCGACGTCGTCATCGTGGGCGCCGGTACCTCCGGCCTGATCTGCGCCGCCCGCCTGCTGGAGATGGGCCGCTCGGTCACCATCATCGAGAAGCAGGACATCCCCGGCGGCTCCATGGGCATGACCTACGGCGGCGTGGCCGCGGCCGGCTCGCAGCTCCAGGCCAACTACGCCCAGGGCCGCTACGACGACAGCCCCCTGTACAACGTTGACGCCATGCTTGCGCTGCTGGCCAACTACATCAACCCCGACCACGACACCCACGACGGCGCCATGCCCTTCCAGACCGTCATGTACCACAACTCCGGTGCGCTCGTGGACTGGCTGCACGGCATGGGCGTGGGCTTCTACACCATGGGCGTGAACAAGGCCTACGGCATCACCCCCTACCTGGCCCCGGGCTGCTACGAGGGCGGCTGCGGCTACGCCATGGAGTTCCTGGTAGACCGCGTGGGCGCGCTCGGCGGCCAGATTTTCTACGGCGTCAAGGCCACCGCTCTGGTGAAGGACGAGTCGGGCCGCGTCACCGGCGTCGAGGCCACGGGCGAGGACGGCTCCACCTACACCGTGAGCGGCAGCGCCGTGGTGCTCGCCACGGGCGGCTACGGCGCCAACCAGGACATGATCGCCCAGTACAGCCCCACCTATGCCGGCTACGTGTTCAACTGCTCGCCGTGCTCCACGGGCGAGGGCATCGAGATGGGCGTCGAGGCCGGCGGCTACGTTGAGTGCATGGACCGCGACCTGGGCGCCTTCCTGTCCACCGACGGCTCCGACGGCTCCTTCTTCGAGCTGGCGTTCCTGTACCAGACCACGCCGGGCATCATGGTCAACGCCAACGGCGACCAGTTCGGCAACATCACGTCCAACAACCACGGCATGCAGGCCGCGGCGCTGCTCGACGAGTCCAACGGCGGCAAGTTCTACCACATCTTCGACGAGTCGGCCGCCGTCACCACCAAGAAGAACGACACCTGGGCCTTCGACACCTACGCCGCCGTGTTCGACCGTGGCCTGGTGCAGCACTTCGACACCGTTGAGGAGGCCGCCGAGGCGCTGAACCTGCCCAACCTGGCCGCCACCATCGAGGAGAACAACGCCGCCTCCCTCACCGGCGAGCCCGACAAGTTCGGCCGCAAGGTGGTGCCCTTCATCGACACGCGCACCGGCGTCTACGCCATCTCCGTCATGCCCACGTTCTACCTCACCACGGGCGGCCTGGCCATCGACACCGAGACCCACGTGCTGAGCGCCGCAGACGGCACCGCCATCCCGGGCCTGTACGCCGCCGGCGACGTGTGCGGCTCTGTGGAGGAGAAGGACGGCTGCAACTACAAGATGGGCTTCGACGCCGCCATGACCTTCGGCTACATCATGGCCGACACGATCAACACCGAGCTGGCGTAAGGAATCAAACCGCAAGCGCAGCCAGGTAGCTGCGCGAGGCAACCCACAGCAAGCGGGCCGGGACGCTCCCACAAGGACGTCCCGGCCCGCTTTCGTGTTGAACGCGACTTGACGAGCCTCTGGCAGGCGCACTCAGACGCGCTTAGTTCTCACCCGGGTCCTCTTCCCGTGCCGGCCCCATGCCCATGTGCGCGAGCATCGCGGCGGCGGCGCGGCGGGCGGCGTGGACGGTGTGGACGACGGTCTTGGGGCCGGTCACCACGTCGCCGGCGGCAAAGACGCCCGGCAGGCTCGTGCGCCCGTCCTCGTCGCACAGCAGAAGACCACGCTCGTCGCACTTCAGGCCTTCGGTGGTGGAGACGATCTTGCTCAGGGGCTTCTGCGAGGCGGCGATAATCACCGTGTCGCAACGTACCTGGTCAAGGCTGTCCTCATAGCCGACGACCTTGTCATCCTCGTCGAAGATAGCCGTGCGAAAGGCAGGTCCGGCCTCGTTTATCTCGGCCACGGCCTTGCCGTACACGATGGTCGCGCCGTCGAGCTGGGCGTACTCCACCTCGTCGGAGCTGGCCGAGACGTGCTTGGAGCGCGCGTAGAGCGTGACGGTGCGTGCGCCGTGGCGGAAGGCCGTGCGCGCCACGTCCATGGCGGTGTTGCCCACGCCGATGACGGCAACGTCGCGACCTATCTCGTAAGACTCGGGGCTCACGAGGTAGTCGAGGCCGAAGTGGACGTTGCCGCGCGTCTCGCCGGGAATGCCGAGCGTCTTGGCGCGCCAGGTGCCCGTGCCGATGAAGACCGCGTCGTAGCCGTCGCGGAAGAGGTCCTCCATGAGCAGGGCCTCGCCGATGGCCGTGTTGGGACGGATCTTCACGCCCAGGGCCTCGAGCGCCGTGCGGTAGCGGGCGATGCCCGTCTTGGGGAGGCGAAAGTCGGGGATGCCGTAGCGCATGATGCCGCCCACCTCGGAGCGCTGCTCGAAGATGGTCACCTCACATCCCGCCTGCGCCAGGCAAAACGCCGCCGTGATGCCCGCAGGTCCCGACCCGATGACGGCGGCCTTCTTGCCGCAGGGCTCAGGCGCCATGAACTGAGCACGGTCGAGGAACGCGTCGGACACGTAGGCCTCTATCTGCGAGAAGTGCACGGGCGCGCCCTTGCGCCCCAGGACGCAGCCGCCCTGGCACTGCGCGCCGTGGTTGCACACCAGCGAACAGGCAAAGGTGAGTGGGTTGTTCTCAAAGAGCGCCCGGCCCGCCTCGTCGATGCGGCGCTGGCGGAACAGCTCGATGATGTGCGGGATGGGCGTCGATATGGGGCAGGCCTCCGAGCAGCGCGGCCTCTTGCAACCCAGGCAGCGCTGTGCCTCCTCCACGATATGCAGCGACATGCAGGCTCCTCTCCTGGGGAGGCGGCCATGCCCCCTCCCCTCTCGTGCGTTGAGCAATGATAGCCCAAGGGTGCCGGGCCCACGAAAACCGAGACCGCGAGCGGCACAGCATCGAAACGCGAGGGGATGGCAGCAGCAAGAACATGATGATTACGTTACGCGACCACGGGCACATAGGCCATCTACCTGCGCCATCACGGCAACGGCGCAGGCACCGGCCTCGTGCAGTTGAGCCGACACGGCAGAATCGCCGCCTGCCTTATGCCTCCAGGAAGCGGATGTCGAGGTCCACCTGGCCGTCGGAGGTGGTGATGCCGGGGATGGAGCCGCTCTCGGAATACTGCCAGATGGTGAAGTTGGGCACATCGGCCGTGGGACGGTTCACGCCGTACTCGGCGTACCACACGGGATAGGAGGCCAGATCGCCGTCGAGGTCGAACTTGGCCAGGTCGTACTGGTTGCCATAGACCATGGCCGAGTAGCCCGACTGCTCAACGCGCTTGCAGAAGGCCAGGGCGTTGGCGTTGTACTGCTCGGCGCTCAAGCCGTCGGTGCGCGCCTCGTTGCCGTCGGTGATGGGCTCCTCGTCGAACACGATGGGGTAGCTCAGCTCCACGTTGAGGCTGCTCAGGCTGTTGATGACGTACTCGGCCTCCTCGGCGGCCTCCTCGGCGGTGATGGCCTGCGAGAAGAAGTACACGCCCACCTTGAGCCCGGCCGCATAGGCGCCCGAGACGTTGGCGAGGAAGTAGTTGTCGAGGTTGAGCGTGCCCTGACCGTAGCCGCGGTAACCCGCGCGCACCATGGCGAAGTCCACGCCCGCGGCCTTGACCTGGGCCCAGTCGATCTCGCCGTCGTGCTCGGAGACGTCGATGCCGGCCTCGGAGAGGGTCACGCCGTCCTTGACGTACTGGTACAGGCCGTAGTCGTTCTTGGTAAGGCAGGTCCAGTCGATGGTGTCCTGCTGCCCGTCTTCCCGGGCGGGGTTGCTCACGCACGAGGTGATGAGCGCGGTGGGCACGGCGGCCACCACGGCGGCACCCACGAGCGAGGCAATGAACTGCCCGCGGGTGAGGGTGAGCGTGGCGGCCTGCTTCTCGGGGTCACCGGAAGGCTTGCGCGCATGACGAGCGGCGGGGCGCTTGCCAGTCGAGGCCTGAGGGTCAGCCGCAGCCGGGCGCATGACGCCAGAAGCGTGCGCGGGGCCGGACGCCGGGCGAGTCACGCCATCGTGCGACGCTGCGGCTACGGGGCGCATGGCTCCCGAGGCAGGCGCGGGGCCGGACGCCGGATGGGCGGTCCCTTCGGCGTGCGCGGCGGCCACGGGGCGCATGACTCCCGAGGCGTGCGCGGCAGCCACGGAGCGCATGGTGCCGGAAGCTTGGGGGTCAGCTGCAACCGGTCGCATGGCGCCGCTTACGTGCGCCGTGGCCTGCGCCGCGGAAGAATCGGAACGGTCGGGCGCGTCGCCCGATGCGGGCTGCGCCTGGGCGGCGTCGCCCGCGCCTTGGGCCTGCTGGTCCACATGAGGCGCCTGGCCGGGCTTGCCGAGCGAGATGTGGCGCGAGAAGAGACCGCCCTCGCGCTTGTCGGACTCTAGTTTGGCGGGCTTGCCGAGGGGGTTCATGGGATAGCTCTGCGCCTTCTGCTGGTCGTCGTTGACGGGCATGAGCGCTCCTTTCAAGGCCGCGCAGGTCCGGCGGCGCGTAGCACGGTCATTCCTGAAAGGCATCATAGCCCCTCGCGGGCCCAATCACCGTTCTTGCATGTAGATGAAGGCAAGCGGAAACGCAAGCGGGCCGCACTGCGACGAGGGCTGCCTTGCGCGCAGAGGCCCCTTGCGGGGCCTCTGGTTTGCCTTGAAGAACGGCCGTTCGTATGAGTTTGCGCAAGCGCCGCAGTGCGGCATGGCCCCACCGACGTTGCGACGATGCTGGGCGACAACACGCGTGGCCCGAGGCGCATTCTCCCTGGTAGACAGGGATTCAACTGCGCCGCCGTCACAATGCGCACGGGGAAGGCGGCGCGCTTGCCTTCTCCTTAAATCTGCCTCAGCAGGTTCACCAGCTCGATGGCG
>CAVEWV010000107.1:0-8403 GCA_963619535.1 Acutalibacteraceae bacterium
CGCGCGCCCGTCAGCCGCCTCGCGCCCCCCTACGCGCCGGGCTTCGCCCCTCCCTCCCCCGCCCCGCCCAGGCCCAGCGCTGCAAGCACCTCGGGCAGGGCGTTGGCGCGGGGCACGGCGGTGGCGGCGCCGTCGGGCAGAAGGCCGCGGGCGCGCGCCCAGCCCGACAGGCGCGCCTGCCAAGAGGCGCTCGTCTCGGCGCGGCCGCACAGCAGCCACACCGCGTCCACCTGCTCGCCTGCGGGGCCGGCCGTCTCCAGGCGGTACTTGCGGCGGCAGTCGAGCAGCGCGTCGGCGCGCCCGCCGTCGGCCCAGCCCGCCGAGGAGCCGCACACGTCCCTCAGGCGGCGGAACTTGGCGTCGAACACCACGCGGGTGCGCGTGCCGTCGGGCCGGCTCAGCACCAGCAAGTAGTCGGGCGTCCAATAGGGGTTGGCGAAGGCGTCGCAGCGGGTGGTGCGGTGCAGGTCCACCCCGAGCTCCTCGCGCTCGTCGGCGTAGAAGACGGGCTGGTAGTACAGGGTGACGGCCAGCCCGCCCCGCGCCAGGCGGTAGACGCCGGCCACCTGCGCCTCGTTGGCGTAGCAGCGGGCCCGCAGGCTGTAGCGCCCCATGAGCACCGCCGGCCCCGCCGATTCGTCAAGCTCGAAGCCCAGGCCGTGCAGCGAGGAAAGCAGCAGGTAGAGCAGGTAGTACTCATAGAGCTTGTCCATGCGCCACGTGCGCAGCGCCAGGCCCTCGCGCACAAGGGAGAAGCTGCCGAAGTCCTCCCAGGCCCGCATGAGGCCGTGCAGCTCCACGTAGGCCGGGATCTCCTGGAAGGGCTTCGTGCGCTTGGGCAGGCGATAGCGCACGCGCTCCACGCCCGGCAGCGCCCGCTCGAGCGCCGCACAGACCCTGCGCACACGCCGGCGCAGCTCATGAGCGCGTCCCACAAGCGGCTCCTCGCGCATGAGGCACGCCTGCACCACGGCAAGCGAGGGGATGAGGCCCTCGCCCTCAAGCAGGCAGGACAGCTGGTCGCGCATGGCACACAGCTCCTCCACCTGGGCCTGCGCCTGCGCGGCGATGTCGTTGAGCGAGGCGGCCAGCGCCTCGGCGAACGCCAGGAGCGCGCGGTTCTCGCGGGTGTCGAAGCTCACCTCGGGGCGTTCGGTGCGCACGCGCGTCACGGCGTAGCGCTGCACGCCCGCGACGATGCCGCCGTCGGTCGCCTTGCACAGGGCGTCGGGGTTCTTGGAGAGCCAGAGCACCTCGCGCCGGCCCGCGTGGCGTGCGCGCGAGGGCGCCACGACGGCCTCGGCCTTCACCGTGCGGCTGTGGGCGTGCCGGCAGAAGAACGCCAGGTTGCGCTCGAAGCCCCTCACCACGCGCTCGCATAGGGCGAGGTACCCGGCAAGCGACTCGGAGGAGTCGGGCGCGTCGGTGGCCGCCAGCAGGCCCTCGACGCCCGAGCCGTCCTGCTCGTCGCGGCCTGCGGCCAGCATCCACGACATGGCGGCCGCGTCGGGCGCGTCCATGAGGGCGGCGAGCATGTCGCCCACGGGGACCTCCTGGTCGGAGCGGTCGCAGATGCAGGCCACGTCGCGGGTGGAGAGCGCGAGACCCCCGTCGGTCCCGCCGGCACGCCCACCGCCCAGCTCAAGCGCGACGCGCGCGAAGCCGAAGAGCTGGGCAAACGGCGTCCAGCCGGCGCCCCAGCGCCGCGCGACCCCCTCGTCAGGCGGCGTCAGGCGCCACAACGCGCGCCCCTCGCCGTCGCCGGATTCCGGCGCCTGCACGCGGCTCAGCGAAAGCACCACGGGCTCCTCGTCGTTGAGGCACCACAGCGCCTCGCCGGGCTCAAGCTCGGCGTCCGTCACGAGGAAGGCCTCGTAGACGTGCGACTCGTGGACCGCGCCGCCGAGGTCGAGGTCGAGCCCGGCGCGGCGCGCCCCGCTCAGAAGCGCCAGGTCAAGCATGGTATCCGTGTCCAGGTCGCGCAGGCGCAGCCAGTACTTGGCGTGCGGCCCCGCCCCGCCGGCCTTACGCGAAGTATTGGAAGTAGCCACTGTCGCCGCCGACCTCCAGCATGTGCTCCACGCGCTCACGGGTCCTGCTCAGACCGCCGATGCCCTTGAGGTCGTCGAGCAGCGCGCCCAGGCGCTCCTCGGTGCCGCACAGGCGTGGCAGCACCTTCTGGCACACGGCGAAGTCCACGGGCGCCCAGGCGGTCGAGGCGCTCGAGCGCTCCATGACCTGGGCGGCCGTGCAGGCATAGGACGCCATCATCCTGCGGCTGCGCGGGCTCACGGGCTGGCCGTGGCGGGCGCACACGTCGAGCACCTCCTTGAGCTTGGACTTGAGGTCGGCGTCGAGCAGGGCGTCGGGGGCGGGCCCGAACAGGCGCAGGAGCTCGGCGTACGACAGCGGCGCAGGCTCGCCGGGCAGCTCGGCCGTCGCGGGGGCGTCCAGGTCCTCGACGTCGCAGCGCTCGGGGTCGAGCGTGATGACCCAGCTGCGGTCGAGGAAACGCGGCGAGAGCTCCTCGGTGGTGTGGTCGAAATTGACCGTGGCGACGAAGCGCGCGTACCCCGGCACGCGCAGCAGGCGCTCGCCGCCTAGGGCGAGCTCGGAGGAGCCGGCGCGGAAGCTGTCGCAGGCCCGCAGGAACGGCGACCAGTAGTGCTCGATGGAGCTCAGGTTGGCCTCGTCGAGCAGGAAGAGGAAGGGCGGCACGTCCTGGTCGGTGCGGCCCGCGGCTACCTCGGCGTCGAGGCGCTCGAAGGCGTCGAAGGCCGCGGCATTGGCCTTCTCCACCGCCTGGGTGAAGGGGCTGTAGTAGCCGATGAAGTCCTTGTAGGAGGTCCAGCCGCGCTCGACGGGCACCTCCACGAAGCGCCGGGCGTCGCCGCCCTTGAGGCCCAGCGCCCCGGCGAGCAGGTTGGCCAGCGAGGTCTTGCCCGTGCCGGGAAGGCCCGCCAGCGTCACGATGTAGCCCTGCGTCAGGCAGATGAGCAGGTTGGCGACGTCGTTTGCGTCCATGTCGCGCTCGCCGGCGCCGTTGATGAAGTCCCGCACCTCGGCCACCACCTGGCGGGCGTCGGGCTCGTCGGTGCGCAGGAGGGGCGCCGGGGGCTGAGCGCAGGCGGGCCGGGCGCCCTGCTCGCCGCCCTGCCCGGAGCGACCCTCGGGCGCAGCGCCGCCCAGGGCCCCCACGACCTGCCGCAAAAGCTCGCTCTCCAGGAGCTTGCCCGAGACGCTCAGCTCGTCGGACATGCCCTCCACCAGCTCGCGAATCTGGCGGCGCACCGACTCGCTTCCCTGCTCAAGGGCGCTCTTCTGGGCGTCGAGCTGCTCCACCTGGGCCGCGAGGCCGTCGCGTCGGGCGCTCAAGTCGGCGATGCTGTGCTGCATGTCGGCCTCGAGCTGGCGCTTCTTCTCGTCGAGGTTGCCCTCGAAGCTGCGCAGCTCAGATCGCACCGCGTCCAGGCGGGCCATCGCCTCGTCGGCGTACTGCCGGGCACGGCGCGACTCGTCCTCATAGCGCGCCTTCTCGCGCTCCACGCGCTCGCGGATGCGCGAGTCCTCGATGGCCCTGTCGTAGAAGTCGCGGAAGTGCTCGTCTGAGAGCACGTACTCGGCCAGCTGCTCGGGCGCGATCTTCTCGACGGCGCTCGCCTTCATCTCGTCGGACAGCGCCGACCAGCCCTGTTGCGCGTCGAGAAGCCCCAGCATGCGCGCCCGGCGGGCAGGGGTCAGGTCGATCTTCGCCTCGGTCTTGCTGCAGCTCTCGATACGCGAGCGCAGCGCGGCCGCCTGCGCCTTGCTGAAAGGGTCCTCGCCCAGCCTGGCGATGCGCCCCAGGGCCTCGGTCAGCGTGGCGTCGCTCATCCAATCGAAGGTGGTGGCGCACGTCTCGAGCTTGCCGCGGAACTCGTCGGCCGCCACGAAGCGCGCCGCCGTCTCGCCTCGCTCGGTCTTGAGCTCGACCAGGGTCTGGAAGCTCCCCGCCTCAAGGGCCGCCACGGCGTAGTCGAACACCCCGGCGGCGGCCAGGCTCACCTCGTCGCCGGCCCCCACCTTCGCCTCGAGCGGGCCGATGAGCCTGCGCGCACCCCTCACGACCTGCTCCACCACGACGAACTTCGTGAGGGGGCGCGGCTGGTCGGGGTACAGGTGGACGGGGGCGGCCGGCGGCGTCTCCAGGCTCACGTCCTCCTGCAGCTCCACGACCTGCATGAGCGCGCCCGACAGCGCGTGCTTGGACAGGCCGGTGAGCTCCACGACCGAGGACCCGGGTTGGGTGCGCTGCATCTTCGTGTTGATGGCGCCGTTGTACCTGTGGCACTCCCTGCCGCCATAGTTGTAGTTGTCGTTGGGCACCTGGTTGACCGTCATGGCGACGATGCCGCCGAGCTTGTCGGCGAGCTCGGCGGGCGTCTCGTCGGAGGAGATGGTGGCAGGCAGGCAGCCCTCTTCGGGAAACGCCTGCTTGGACACCGGCCTGATCTTTCCGCCCTCAAGCATGTACTGCGGGTAGGTGAAGCAGCGCGTGCCGTTTGCCGGGTATGAGACCCATGCGAGCATCTCCTTGCCCAGGCAGTCCTGAATGTCGTCGACCGCGTCGCCCACAAGCTCAAGCCCCATGCGAAGCCCCGTCCTCTCGCGCCTCACCGGGCAGCGGGGCAATCACATGCGCCGCGCCGCCGGCATTCTTGCGAACACGATAGCACACGCCTCGGACAGCTTTTCCGCCGCCGGGCGCGAGCCATAGGGACTTCGCTGGCCCGGGCGCAGGCGAGCGGGGCGGGCCGCGGAGACGGGCGGGCGGCAGGCGCGGGCGGGCGGAAGGCGTACGCTGCGGCAGGCGTCGCGACGAGGCGTCGCAGCCGGGCGACGGGGTTGCAGGCGGCGAGCTGGCGCGAACAGGCAGTCTCGATGTGCTTGCGGCAAGCCTCCGTCCTTGCTCACAATTTCTGTCCGCGCCATCGGTATCATGAGCGGGTTGATCGTCAGACCTCCAGGAGATTGCATGCCGTTCGGAGCCACCCTCACATACGAGCAGGACACGAAGGCCCAGCGCAAGGCGCGCGGGGCGTTCTTCACGCCTGACGAGCTGGCGCAGGAACTCGTCGCAGGGGCCGTCACCAGGGCGGATGCCCGGGTGCTCGAGCCGTCGTGCGGCGAGGCGTGCTTCCTGGCCCACTCCTGGGCACGCCTGCGCTCCCTGGGGGCCACCGAGGTGCAAGCCGCAGGGCAGCTCTTCGGCTGCGAGCTGCATCACGACAGCGCCCAAGCCGCACGCGCGTCCCTGCGCAGGCGCGGTGCCGATGCGAGTATCGTCACGTGCGATTTCTTCGATTACGTCCCCGACGGGCAATTCGACGCCGTTGTCGGCAACCCTCCCTACATCCGCTACCAGGACTTCTCCGGCGAGTCTCGCCAAAAGGCGCTCTCCCGGGCCGAGTCGTGCGGCGTGAGGCTCTCGGCCCTCTGCTCGTCGTGGGCGCCCTTCATCGTGGCGTGCGTCGGCCTGCTTGCGCCGGGCGGCAACCTCGGCATGGTGCTGCCGGCCGAGCTGCTGACGGTGGGGTACGCCGCGCCCGTCCGCAGGCTGCTGCTCGAGTCGTTCGCCTCCCTGGACGTCACCCTGTATGAGGAGCGCGTCTTCCCCGAGGTGCAGGAGGAGGTCGTGCTCCTCTTGGCGCGCGGCAAGGGAGTCGGGCGCGCGGGCTCCATCACCGTGCATCACCGTGAGAGCCTCGGCTCCCCGGTAGATGACGCGACGGCCGAGGTCGAGGTTCCCGCCGACGGATCGCGCTGGTCGGCGCTTCTCAATGCCGGCGAGCAGCCGGCCTGCGACCTGCCCGAATCGTTTTGCAGGCTCTCAGAGTGGGGGCGGGTCTCGCTGGGCGCCGTGACGGGCGACAACGGCTTCTTCACGCTCCCCCAGGCACGCCTGGCCGAGTTCGGCATCGACGAGCGCGACACGCTCCCCCTTGTCCCGCCCGGCTCCCAACATCTGCGCAAGCTCACCTACGGCCCCGCGCAGAAAGCCGACTGTCGTGCCAACGGGCAATCTACCAGGCTCTTCTACCCAGACGCCGAGAACTTGAGCGGAGAGGCGCTTGCCTACATCGCCTATGGCGAGAGCCTCGGCGTCTCGCAGCGCTACAAGTGCCGGGTGCGCCGGCCCTGGTGGCGCGTGCCCATCCCCAAGCAGCCGGCCGACATCCTCGTCACCTATATGAACGACGTCACCGTCCAGCTCTGCACCAACGAGGCGGGGGCGGTCCATCTCAACTCGGTCCACGGCGTGCGGCTCACCGACGGTCTGAGGCAGCTCGGCCGCGAGCTTCTGCCCCTGGCCGCGCTCAACTCCCTCACCGCGCTTTCGGCCGAGATGGAGGGCCGGCAGTACGGCGGCGGCCTGCTGAAAATGGAGCCCCGCGAGGCGGCCGCCCTCAAAGTGCCCTCGCCGCAGACCATGCAGACGTGCGCCGAGGAGCTGCGCCACATCCGGCCGGACGTTTTGGAGCTGCTGTCAGCCGGAAGGATCGAAGAGGCATCCGCGCTGGTAGACGCCATCGTCCTCACGGGGGCCGACGGCATGTCCGACGCGGACGCCAGCTCCGTCCGCACCACCGTCAAGACATTGAGGGCGCGCCGCAAGGCCCGTTCCAAGCGCCCCGCAATCGGATAGAAAGGCCCGACATGGCACACAGTGCAGACCAGGGCGATCGCCACTTCGGTTTTACCGACCCCATCATCGACGCTTGGGAGGCCAGCAGCGAGGCCCGCGCGCCTTTCTGGGGCGATTCGTCGACAAGAAGGACGCCTACGACGTGGCGGCGCTTCTCCTCGTCCACTGGGACGAGGACGGCACGGTGAGCGTGAGCGAGCAGGCGCAGGCCCGCATCCCCGAGAAGCTCTCCATCCAGTGGTTCTTCAAGTCGATCGTCGAGGCCGTGCTTGATGCCGCGCCACACGACAGGCACGAGGCCGCCCGCGCCTTGCACGGCGAGCTGCAGACCCGCGTGGAGACGATTGAGTTTTAGGAAACGGCAAACGGGCTAGTTTTAGACGACTGCGCCGTATCCTCGCCGTCTGAAAAGCGGCGGGAAGCCCTTCGCGCGACCTGCGCAATGGCCGCGTGGCGGGCAGAGGGCGCTGCCGCGCCGAGACCGCCCGCATAGCATTCTCCGCCGCCTAAGCCTCTCCTCGCTCAAGGCAACATGAGCAGCTCTGTTTTCGGCACACGTCTGGGAACGGGCGGCATGCGTGCGTATCCTGGCGGGTTGTGCTGTGCGCGTGGCCATGGATGTCCGCAGGGGTCGCCGCGCGGCCTTTTGCTACAGTGAACTCCCCTAAACTCTTGAAAGGTTCGCCTCACCCCATGCTCAAGACAATCCTCTCCAAGCCCTTCGCCGCCGCGTGCGCGCTCACGCTTGCCTGCTCGATTCTCGGCAGCCTGCTGGCGGGCCTGCCCTACCTCGCGGTGCTGGGGGCGCTCGTCATCTCGCTCATCCTGGGCATCGCCTGCCAGGCGGCCCGGCCTGCCGTGGCCTACGCCAAGCCCGGCATCGCCCTCATCTCGAACAAGTTCCTGCGCGCGGGCATCATCCTGCTGGGCTTCAAGCTCAACCTGGTGGCCCTGGCGCAGGCCGGCGTGAAGACCATCGCGCTTGCCTGCGTGGTGGTCACGGGCACCATCTTCATCGCCTACAACCTGGCCCGCAAGCTGGGGGTGGAGCGCCACCTGGCCATCCTCACCGCCTCCGGCACGGGCATCTGCGGCGCGGCCGCCGTCATGGGCATCGCCGCGCAGCTGCCCTCGAGCAAGGAGGACGCCGAGCGCCACGAGCAGGACAAGGTGGTTGCTGTGGCCATCGTGGCCATCTTGGGAACGCTGTTCACGCTGGTAGATATCGCCGTGGGGCCGCTCCTGGGCATGGATGCCACGCAGTTCGGCGTGATGGCCGGCGGGTCGCTGCACGAGATCGCCCATGCCGTGGCGGCGGGCGGCACCGGCGGGGCCGAGAGCCTCGACATCGCCATCATCACCAAGCTCTCGCGTGTGCTGCTGCTGGCGCCGTGCGCCATCATCGTGGGCCTGTGGTACCGCAAGGCCGAGGGCACGCAGGCCGCAGGCACGGGCAAGGTGCCCATCCCCTGGTTCATGGCGGGCTTCGTGGCCGCCAGCGTCATCGGGACGTTCCTGCCGCTGGGCCAGGAGGTGCTCGACGCGCTCGTGAAGGTGAGCTACCTGCTGCTCGGCATGGCCATGGCCGCCCTGGGCATGACGGTGAACTTCCGCGCCCTGCTCACCACCGGCCGCAACGCCTTCGTCGCCGCGCTCATCACCTCGGTGATTCTGCTGGCCTTCGTGGCCGCGATGGCGCTGCTGTTCTTTTAAGGGCA
>CAVEWV010000108.1:0-8350 GCA_963619535.1 Acutalibacteraceae bacterium
AAAAGGGACGGGTGCAATTCGTCATTTGCCCATCTACCAGGCAAATGACGAAAAGGCTCCGTCCCTTTTCGTCATTTTAGGCGGCGTTGGCGTCGGCGAAGACCTCGGAGGGCTCGGTCGCCTCTTCGGGCTGCGCGTCAGCCTCGACGGGCTCGGACGCCTCGACCGCCTCGACGGCCGCCACGTCCTCGAACGTCACCTCGTCGAATGCCGCCTCCTGCACGTCGATTGCCTGGGCGTCGACCTCATCTGCCTGCGCGGCCGGCTGGGCCTCGTAGGGCTGCTCGCCGGCGGCGATGAGGGCGGCGCGCACGAACATCTTGGCCGCCTGGGCGCGGGTGGCGCCCTGCTGGGGGTCGAGGCGCAGCGTGCCCTCGGCCGTCTCCTTGCCGGTCATGACGCCGGCGGCGGCGCACCACACGCACGACTCGCGGGCCCAGCTCGACACGAGGTCGCCGTCCTCAAGGCTCTCGAACGCGGCCGTGGGCACATCGTCGACGCTCGCCTGGGCCCAGCGCTCGAAGCGCCACACCATCACAGCGAGCTCCTCGCGGCTCACGTCGGCCTTGGGCAGGAAAAGCCCGGCATTCGAGCCTGCCTGGTACCCGGTGACGATGCCGTTCTCGGCACACCAGCTCACGGCCTTCGAGTAGTACATGCCCGCCTCGACGTCGGGGAAGACCCCGCCATCGCTGGCCTCGGGGCAACCCGCCATGCGCCACAGCACGGTGGCGACCTGGCCGCGGCTGAGCGCATCCTCAGGGCCGAAGAGGCCCGTGTAGGCGCCGATTCCATCGGTATAGCCGGTCATAATGCCCATGGATGCGGCCTGGGACACCCAAGGCGCATACCACGAATCCGCAGGCACGTCGGCGAAGGTGGTGGGGGTGGGCGTCCACCAGGCGGTGAGCGTGAGGCCGCCCCTCACGGGAGTCGAGAAGTTGTAGCGCACGCCCGAGTCGGTATACCAGCCCAGGAAGGCGTAGCCGTCACGCGCAGGCGCGCCGGGCGCGCTCACCACGGAGCCGTGCGCCACCATGACCCGCTGGGCACCCTGGCCGTTGGCGAAGACGAAATCGACGGCGTACGTGACGGTGTCCCACTTGGCGGTGAGCTTGAGCGCCGAGGTCACGGGAGTCGCGAAGTCCCAGGCCGTGTCGGCCCCTTCGGCGAACCAACCGAGGAACGTCTGGCCCGCAAGCTGGGGCGCCGCGGGCTCCTGGGCGCACGTGCCGTACTTCACCGACTGGCTGCGCGGGGTGGGCGCGCCGCCGGCGGAGTCGAAGCTCACCGAAATCGTCACGGGCTCCCAACGGGCCGTAAGGGTAATGGCCGAGATCACGGGAGTCGCGAAGTCCCAGGCCGTGTCGGCCCCTTCGGCGAACCAGCCGAGGAACGTGTAGTTCTCAAGCACGGGTGCGTCTTGCGGCTCCTGGGCACACGAGCCGTACGCGACCGACTGCTCGGCCGGCACCGGGTCTCCGCCCACAGTGTCGAACGTCACGACGTTATGCACCAGCTCCCACTTGGCCGTGAGCGTCATCGCCGAGGTCACGCGGTCCGAGAAGTCCCAGGCCTCGCTTGCCCCTTCGGCGAACCAGCCGAGGAACGTGTAGTTCTCAAGCTCGGGCGCGTCTTGCGGCTCCTGGGCGCACGTGCCCCAACGCACGTCCTGCGCGTCCGGCTCATAGGAACCTCCGGCGGCGTCGAACGTCACCGCGAGGTAGGTGGGCGCGACGGTCACGGCCACCTCAAGGTACAGGCCCTGGGGGTTCGTCGTCTCGTCGGAGGAAACGGGAATCTGCACCGTGACCGTGCCGGCCTCAGGGACGACCACATGGCCGTCGGACAGCAGGGACGACACGTCGGCCATGGACGGCGTGGCCACCAGGGTGCGCGTGCGTGCGTCAACGTCGATTCCGGTAGCCGTGGCAGGCAGCAACGCGTACAGCTCGGACTCGGAGATGCCCTCGGGAACCGTCACCTGCGCCGGCCTCACATCGACCAGTTCGACCGTGGGCAGCGTATAGGTGTTGGATGTGACCGAGAGCGATTCCGTGGCGGCGTCGACCGAAGCGGAGGCGGTGCCGACGCTCACATAGCGGCCCTCAGGCACACGGAAGCCCGTGGTCACGTCGTCGGTGCCCATGTCCAGGGCAAACGCCAGCCCGGCCTCGCCGTCCATCCCTGCGGTGACGCAGGCGACATAGGTCGCGCCGGGCCTGGCGTTGCCCTTGACGGCCACCATGCCCGCGTCCGTCACCTCGTACCAGGAGACATCGATCAGTATCTCATGGGACGTCTCCTCGGCGTCCCTCCAGGAGAGCGTGCCGTTTTCGACCAGCGGCATGTCAGCCTCAGGCGTGAACACCTCGATCGACACCGCGCTCGTGCGCGGCACGTACTGCGCCACGAGGGTCACGTCGTTCTGCGGCATGGCGAAGCTCACGGTGGGGCTCTGCGCGTCGGCGATGTAGTCGGCGAAGGGGTCCAGGCCCAGCGAGGAGTCCGCCGACCAGCGCCAGAAGGCCTTGTCGGCCGCGCCCGTCACGGCGGTGGCGGTCACCTTCTCGTTCTGCTTGTGGCGGCCCAGGTCCTGGCCGTCGGCCGTGAGCTGGAACTCCAGCGCGGCGTGGCGCTGCCAGGCGTCGCCGTCGCCGTAGCTCACGTAGTAGCCCTCGATGTCGACGAACAGCGGGCTGTAGCCGCTGTAGGAGAAGTCGTCGGCGATGCGGCGGTCGTCGTCGTAGCCCGTGCGCACGCCCACCTTGGAGCCGCTTGCCAGCGAGCCGGTGATGTAGGCCTTGGAGCCGCCACCGGCCTTGGTGTCGAGGAAGACGTCGTCGTATGCGCCGTCGAAGCGCCTGTTGTCCTTGATGACCGTGACGCCGGCAAGCTCGACGTCGTAGTCGTAGTCCACCCAGACGGCGCCGCCCTCCTCGCGGGCGATGTTGCCGGTCATGGTGCAGCTGTCGATGGTGGTCTTCTCGTCTTTGATATAGACGGCGCCGCCGTAGCCCACAGTCACATTGTCCGTAAACGTGCAGCGGCGTATGGTGGTGTTTTCCTCCTCAAGGTAGAGCGCACCCGCATTTGACTTGGTGGCTTCGCAATAGGAGAACACGCAGTCCTCGAACACGATGTTCTCCTGGTTAACCCAGACCGCGCCGGCCTCCAGGGATTTGTTCCACTTGAGCTGGACGCCCTTGATGGTGCCCTCGTTGTTGCCGGCAGTCTTTGAGTCGATGAAGATTCCGCCGCCCTTTACATCGGCGTAGTTGTTCGAGATGGCGCACGTGCCGTCGCCGTCGATCGTGAAGAAGGACTTGTTGAAGTAGACGCCGCCGCCGTTGCCATGCTCCCAGGGATTATTGCTGCCATATGCCGTGTTGCGGTCTATCTTGGAGCCTTCCCTCATGGTGATCTTGGTGCTGCCGGAGTCGGAGTAGACGCCGCCGCCCAGCTCGGCCCTGTTGCAGCTGATGGAGCTGCGGGTCATGGAGATGGAAGACTTCTCGTTGTTGATGTAGACGCCGCCTCCGCAGCTTATGTACGTCGCCCAATCACTGAGCATCGATTGGTTGTAATCCACAGCAGCGTCGGTCATCTCGAGGACGCAGCCCTCGCCGTTCATGGCGATGCCGCCGCCGTGATCCTTGCACCTGTTTCCCGCCACCGCGACGTTGACGAGCTTGAGGGTCGCCCCCTCCTTCATCTCCACGCCGCCGCCGGAATTCGAGCTGTTGCCCCCAGTGATGAGGCCGCCGCTCGTGACCTCGGTCTCGTCGCCGTCGGCAAACTGCCTGATGGTGAACGTGGTCTCGTGGCCCGTGCCGTCGAGCGTGAGCGTGGCCTTCTTCTCGAGCCACAGCACCCCGCCCTTCGAGGCGTCCTCCGAAAGGTCGCGGTAGATCTTGTGGCCGTTCATCTTGATGGTGGCCGACTTGCCCTCGCCCACGGTGAGCACGCCCGTCGTGCACCAGTCGTCGTCCATGACCACCGTCGTGCCCGACACGGCGGCGTCCCAGGCCTCCACGAGGGTGTGGTACTGGGTCGCGCCGTCCTCGGAGTGGCCGAGCACCGCGTCGTCGGCGCGGGCGGCCGGGGGCGTCAGCAAGGCTGCGGCAGCGAACAGCACGCACGCCGCAAGGGCCGCCACAAGCGCGCCGACCCGGCCCAACTGCCATGCAAGGGGGTTCTCATGAGCGTTTTGCAGCTTGGCGACTGTCATCGCGGATGTCTCCTCTCAAAGTCGCAGGCGCTAAGCGGCCTGGGGAAGGTTCCAGGAAGCCGACTCGCCCACGACGGGGCCGTCGGCGTCGACGGGCGATTCGAACACAGACGAGGCGTCGGGTGCGTCCTCGGCAGGGGCGTCGCCGGAAGCCTGCACGTCGGCCGTGCCCTGCGTGCCAGAGTCGGGAGCGGCCTGCGCGGCCTCGGGCCCCTGGAAGACGGCCTCCTCGGAGCCGGAGGACTCCCCCTCGGTCACGATGGCCTCGGCGCCCGCACCCTCAACCGCGGTGCTCTCGGTCGTGACAGCCTCGGCGCCTGCCTCGGCAAACGTCACGTCCTCGAACGTGGCGGCCTCGTCCGCCTGCCCCTCGGCCAAGGCGGCCTGCGCTGCGGCCTGGTAACCCTCGACGGCCTCGTAGGGGTCCTGGCCGGCGTTCCACCTGAGGTCCCAGGCATAGCAGAACACTTTGGCCGCCTGGGCGCGCGTGGTGTGCTCGGCCGGGGCGAGCCAGTACGTGACGGCACCGTCGGCGCCCGGCTCCTTGATGCCGGTCAGCACGCCCGCAGCGGCGCACCAGCGCACGGCCTCAGCCGCCCACTCGGACACCTCGCCGGCGTCGGGGCAGCGGTCGAAGTTGGCGCTGGGCACCTCGTCGGTCTTGACGCCGGCCTCCCGCTCGAAGCGATAGACCATCACGGCCAGCTCCTCGCGGGTCACCGGCTCGTCGGGCATGAAATAGCCCTTGTGCTCGCCGGCCATATAACCCGTGACGATGCCGCGCTCGGCGCACCAATACACCGCCTGGGAGCACCAAGAGCCCTCGGGCACGTCGGGGAAGGAGTAGATCGCGCCGCTGTCGTCGGCGTCGGGGCTTCCCGAGATGCGCCACAGCACCGTGGCCACCTGGCCGCGCGTGAGGAAGTCGCCCGGGCCGAAGTATCCGGTGCTGACGCCCATGCCGTCGCGGTAGCCGGTCATGAGGCCAAGCCCGCAGGCCTGGTACACCCAATCGTAGAACCACGTTCCCTCGGCCACGTCGATGAAGCGGTAGGACGCGACGAGCTGCCAGCGAGCGGTGAGCGTCATGTCTGCGACCACCGGCGCGGCGAAGTCCCAGGCCTCACTGGCACCGTCGGCAAACCAGCCCAGGAACACATAGCCCTCGCGCGTCGGCAGCTCGGGGGCCTGGACGCACGCCCCACTCATGACGTTCTGGGTGAAGACGTCCCCACCGTTGGCCGGCTCGAACATGACCTCGAGCACGGCCTGCCAGCGCGCCGTGAGGTTCATGCTGCTGGTGACAGGGGTCGCGAAGTCCCATGCCTGGTCTGCCCCATCGGCAAACCAGCCCAGGAACGCGTGGCCCGCAAACGTGGGCTCCTCAGGCGCCTGGGCGCATGCGCCGAAGGCCACCGTCTGCGCGGCAGGCTCGTACGACCCGCCCGCCGCGTCGAAGGTCACCGCAAGCGCGGTATGCGTCACCGTCAGCGTCACCGTGACCGCGCTCAGCGACTCGGGGATCTCCAGCGAAGCATCGGAGCACGCCGTCACCGCCAGGCTCACCTCGAACGTCGCGCTGTCGCCCTCGGGCTCGGCGACCGTGCCGTCTTCCCCGAGCACGCCCAGAGCACGCCAGTCCACCTCGGAGGCCGCCTGCAGGGTGAGCGTCACGTCCGCGCCCAGCTCGTCGGTGCCTGCCAGGGTCGCAGGCATCGCGGCCTGCAGCTCGGCGGCGCTCGTGCCGGCCCGCACGGTGACGGCCGCCGTCTCGATGGACGCCAGGAGCTTGGCGCGGGTGGTCACCATCTGGCCATATGCGGTGAGCGCGCCCGTCGCGCTGTCCACGCTCGCCTGGGAGCACGAGCTTTGCTGCGCCGAGCCCACGCGCAGGTCGACGTTGGCGCTGCCCATGCCGGCCCAGAAGGCCAGGCCCGCCTCCAGGTCGCGCGGCACGACGACCTGGGGGCCGTAGTTGGTGGAGAACTTCGCCACGCCCTCGGCCGGAATCACGTCCCATGTCTCGGTTATCTCGCTCCAGGTCACGTCCACCTGCCTCGTGACCGCAGAGCCGTCTGCCGCCGTGTAGGTCAGCGTGCCGGTCGCGGGCAGCTCCTGGCCCACCTCAGGAGCATCGACGTCGATGCGCACCGAGGTCTGATAGACCATGTCCTGCCCGAAGACCGCCGTCAGATGCACGTCGTTTCCCGGCATCGTGAAGGTGATGGTCGGCTTCAGCGGGTTGGAGATGACGCTCGCGGCGTCCCACAGCCCCGAAGAGCCCTCCACGTCCCAGCACTGGAAGGCCTTCCAGTCGCCGAAGGAGCCCGCGTCGATCGTGACCTGCTCGCCCTGCGCGTAGCGCGTCTCGCCTTGGCCGTTCACCGTGACGAGGTACTCCAGGCCCCCCTTTATCTGGCTGAGCTCGTTGTCGCTTGCCGAATAGGACAGGTGGTAGTCCGAGCCCTGGTTGAGGAAGAACGTGCCCTCGATGTAGTTGGTCAGGTTCTCCACCACCACGCGGTTGTCCTCGATGCCCGTGCGGATGCCCACGCACGACCCGGCCTCGACGTTGCCCTTGAGGTAGGCCCGCACGGTGTTGCCGCTGTTGGAGTTGAGGAAGACGTCGTCGGCCGCGCCGTCGGTGCGCTTGTTGTCGCGCACGACCACCTTGCCCGCAAGCTTGATGTCGTTGTAGCAGCTCGTCCAGATGCCGCCGCCCTCCCCGCCGGAGGTACAGTCCGTGATGGTGCAGTCTTGAATGAGCGTGCCGTTATTGTTGTTGTAGATGGCGCCGCCCTCGTCGTTCGAGCGGCTCTTTGTGATCGTGCAGTTCTTGATGGTGGTGTTGTCGTTGTCGATGTAGATGGTGCCGCCCTGCTCGGTCTCACCGCAGTCGTTCTTGCCGTTCTCGGAGAAGGTGCAGTTCTCGATGGTCACGTTCTCCTGGTCGACGTAGATGGCGCCGCCGTCCTCGCCGGAGTTCTTGCTGAACGTGATGCCCGAGATGGCGCCCTTGTTGGAGCCGACCGTGCGACTGCATATATAGATGCCGCCACCGTCGTCGTCTGAGGCGTTGGCCGAAATCGACGCGGTGCCGTCACCGGTGATCGTGAAGTTGGAATAGTTGAAGTACACGCCGCCGCCCTGTCCTCCCGAGTTGAAGGTCGACGAGGCCTTCGACGCCCGGTTAAGATAGATGGACGACCCATCCTTCAGCGTGATGGTGGTGGCGTCGTCGTTCGAGTAAATGCCGCCGCCCATTTCCGCGTAGTTGTCGGTGATGATGCTGCGCGTCATGTTGATTGAGCACTTCTCGCCGTCGACGAAGACTCCGCCGCCGCGCCCGTAGGAGAACGCGCCGGCGCTGCCCTCATTGAACGTGATGATGGTATCCGTCATATTGAGCGTGCAGTTATCACCGTCCATACCCACGCCGCCGCCCGATTCGCTATATCCCCTGTTGCCCGCGACAGCCACCCCCACGAGATTGAGGGTCGACCCCTCCAGCATGTCGATGCCACCGGCGGTTTCCCTGCTGTCGCCGCCAGCGACGAGGCCACCGGTGGTCAGAGTCGCCTCATCGCCATTTGCAAATTTACGAAACGAAAGCGTTGCCTGGGCACCCGTGCCATCGAGGGTCAGCGAGGCGCCCTTCCCCACCTGCAGCACACCATCGTCCCTCGTACTTCCGTTGCGGTAAATCTTGTGCCCGTTCATCTTGATGGTGACGTTCGCGCCCCCGCGCGCCGTGAGCATGGCTGTCGTGTACCAGTCGTCGTCCATGACGACGGTGGTGCCCGAATTAGCGGCCGTCCAAGCCTGCGCGACGGTGTAGTACGTGGCCGACCCGTCTTCGGCATGACCCACCTTGTGCGCCTCCTCCTCGGCCAGGCCGGCACCGGGCGCAAAGGCGAGCAAGGCCAGCAAGACGACGCATGCCAAGGCGACGAGGGCCGCGCGGGCAGGCGCGAGGGCGTGGGTTCGGCTCATAAAGCACTCCTTACAGTCACATGAGTCCAGACACGCCCAAAGTATAACCACCTCCACGCCAACCGCCCGCGCAAAATGACGAAAAGGGACGGAGCCTTTTCGTCATTTGCCTGGTAGATGGCCAAA
>CAVEWV010000109.1:0-8337 GCA_963619535.1 Acutalibacteraceae bacterium
GCCCTACACCATCAAGCAGGCCGCCGAGCTTGTGGGCGTCACACCGGTCACGCTGCGGTATTACGACAGAGAGGGGCTGCTTCCCTTCATGCAGCGCAGCGATTCGGGCTACCGGCTGTTCTCCGACGACGACCTCGCCATGCTGCGAGTCATCGAGTGCCTCAAGAAGACGGGCATGCCCATCAAGGACATCCGCCAGTTCTGCGAGTGGGTCCAGATGGGCGACGGCTCCCTGCGGCAGCGCCACGAGATGTTCCTGGAGCGCAAGCGGGTCGTGGAGGCGCAGATGGCCGAGCTGCAGGAGACGCTCGACTTCGTCAACCACAAGTGCTGGTACTACGAGACGGCCCTGACAGCCGGTACCGAGAAGATCCACCGCAAGGAGCACCCCGGCGAGCTGCCCTGCGAGTAGCAGGGGAAGGGCGCCGCGTTTTGGCGGAAGGCCGGCCGGCGACCGCGCCTCTGGCGGGGCTGCTCTGGACGCGCGGGCCGAGCGCGCCCGGTCGGCGCGTGCCCGGTCGGCGCCTGTCCGGGTAGGCGCGTGCCCGGTCGGCGTTCGCCCGGTCGGCGCATGCCCGGGTCGGCGCGTGCCCGGTTATGGGGGCGTGCCCGATTGTTCGGGAACACGGCCGACTATAGGAGCATGCCTGATTGTTCGGGGACGCACCCGATTTTGTGCGGCATGTCCGATCGCGCAGAGCCATGCCCGGCCCTGTGAAATGCGACGCCAAAAAAGCCGCGCCGCCAGGCGTCCCCCGGCGGCGCGGCCTTATCTCGTACGTCTTACTCACACGCTCGAACGCGTGCCCTTACGCCCTTACGCTCCGGTGACGACGTTCTTGCCGGCGACGTAGCCGTAGAACAGGCCCATGGAGCGGGCGATGCCGGCCACGGCGATGGGGTACTGCACGGTGAAGCGGCTGCCCTGGATGTTGCCGGCCACGTACAGGCCCGGGATGATCTTGCGGTCGTTGTCGTAGACGTGGCACTCCTCGTCGCTCTCCAGGCCGCCCACGCAGGCCAGGGAGGCGGCAGGGGTGAAGGTGGAGGCGTAGAACGGGCCGGTCTCGATGGCGAAGAGGCGCTTGGAGCTCTTGCCGAAGTCGTCGTCGGAGCCGGCGGCGCACAGCTCGTTGTAGCGCTCCACCGACTTCATGGCCTCCTCGGCGTCGATGTCGAGCTGGGCAAACAGCTCCTCAAGCGTGTCGGCCTTGAGCAGCTGGCCGGACTCCACGCCGTCCTCCACCTGCTTGGGGTAGACGATGGCCTCGGGCTCGATCATGGAGTCGCAGATGCTGGCCTGGTCGTCGTCGACGTAGTAGCTCTTGGAGCCGTGCGCCGGCGGCATGAAGGGGATGGCCGCGGGCCAGTTGGCGTCGCAGATCATGTAGGCCGTCATGTCGCGCTGGATCTCGAGCTGGTTCTCAAGCTGCTGGCCGGGAACCTCCTCGTTCATGAAGCGCTTGCCGTCCTTATTGAGCATGAGGAACGGCGTGCAGCCCAGGGGGCCGGCGCCCATGTGGTGAATCATGAGGGCGTGGCGCAGCTGGATCTTCGCGCCGATCCAATCGCCCATGACCAGGCCCTCGCCCTGGGCGACGGGGTCGCCGTTGGGGTCGCGGTACATGCCCATGCGCATGTTGCCGTTGTAGATCTGCTCGGGCAGGAAGAACTTGACGAACTCGTCGTTGGCCACGTAGTCGCCGCAGGCGAGCACCACACCCTTGCTCGCAGTGGCCTTGATGTACTTGCCGGTGTTGTAGTTGTACGCGTAGACGCCGGTCACGCGGCCCGACTCGTCCTTGATGAGCTGCTCGACGCGGGTCTCGTAGTAGCCCTTGCCGCCGTTCTCCTCGGCGTACTGCAGGCCCAGCGCGTCAAGCTCGCGGCCGCAGATGGCGGCGGAGGTGGGGTAGGTGGGGTAGGCCTCCTGCGTGAAGTCGTACTCCTCGGGCTGGGGCCAGCACAGCGGGGCCACGTAATAGTCCTGGTCGCCGTTGGGCGGGTAGTCATACATGTCCTTGCAGATGTAGATGTCGGGCGTGATGCTGAAGTACCAGTCGAAGACCTTGCCCACGCCGTCGAACCACTTGGTGTAGATGGAACGCTTGGCGAAGAAGCCGCCCTCGTCCATCTCGTGGTCGATGACCTCGTTGCGGTCGAGGATGCCGTAGTTGCCCCACACCTTGTTCGCGGTCTCGGAGTTGATGATGGCGAACTGGCGGCCGGGGGCGGTGTTGCCGGTGGTCTTCTCAAACCAGACGACCTTGGCGCCCTCCTCCACGGCGGCGCGGATGGCGGTGCAGCCGGCGATGCCGCAGCCCACCACGACGACCTCGGTCTCAACCTCTTCCTCGATCATGTCGTCGGTGATCGCGGGCGGCTCGGCGTCCCAGGGGTAGTCGGGGCGGGCGCCGTTGGCGTTGGTGGCGACCTCCTCGGCGGCCTCGCCCTCGGCGGGCGCGTCTGCGGGCGCGTCGGCCAAGGCGACGCCTGCGGCAGCCAGGCTTGCCCCTGCGGCGCCGGCGGCGGCGATGAAGGTGCGGCGGTTGAGCGCTGTGTTCATAACGATTCCCCAATCTGTATGAATGCCTCGTTGCCTTCCTTGCTGAGTGAGTGGGGAGGCTTGCCGTGGCGTCCGCCCTTACACGTCCGCATTCGGTGAATCGCCCGTGCCCGCCGCCCCGTCTTGCTCGCTCACCCCGAAGAATAGGCAGGGAAGCTGGCTGAAACGGGTGAACGTGGCGATGCGACGCACCCTCTGCCCCACTTCGGAGGCGCCCGAGTTCACCTTCAAATTGCTATTGACATCTCTGGGCTGGTAAAAGAGCGGCGAGAGCTGCAGGCAGCGGGCCTCCCGTGCCAGAGGGTCGCGGCCGGCGAGCCTCCCGTGCCAAATCAGCCCGTAAGTATGCGCCTGGATGGCCCGTTGGGAAGTACCCGACGAAGGTGCGATGACAAAACCCCTGGTAGTCGGCTTGCTGGATTTGGGTCTACTCGCCGGAACTGCTGGCGAGCGCATACTTAGGCCTTGGTTTGGCAGGGGGTGTCCGGCTCGGCCCGGCTATGGGGGGGAGCCTGCCGTGCCAAATCAGCCCGTAAGTATGCGCTCGGTTGGCCCGCTGAGAAGTACATGGCGGAGGCGCGGTGACAAAACCCCTGGTAGTCGGCTTGCTGGATTTGGGTCTACTCGCGAAAACTGCTGGCAAGCGCATACTTAGGCCTTGGTTTGGCAGGGGGGTGTCCGGCTCGGCCCGGTTATGGGAGCGTGGGGTCCCGGCGGAATCGCGGGCCCGGTGCGCGTCGGACCAGCTCGGCCATGGGAGCGTGGAGCTCGCCCCGCAGGCGGGTCTTTCAGCCGGGCGCTGGGCGCCTCCGTGGGTCCTCAGTGTGCCGCCGCCACCTTGCATATCGTGCATCTTCGGACCATGTGCCGCTATCATAAAACAAAAGCGAACGAATGCAGCTTCAACGTGAACCAACGCGCAAAAATTCAGCAACATAGGGTCTCGCGGGAATTCAGCTGCCTCTCAGGCCGTAGAATACGTGCCAACAAGCAAGACACCACCGGCGGAAACGCCGACGTATTGAAGGAGACGATCTTATGGCACGCACCGCACACACCAGCTGGTTCTCGACCCGCGTCGCCCTCGCCGCTTGCGCCATCCTCGCCGGAGGCGCCCTCGCGGCCTCCGTGGCCTTCACCGCCCCCAGCGCTGCCTTTGCCGACGACGCCCAGAACGTGGCCGAGGAGGTCCAGTTCGACCTGACCGAGGAGGAGGCCAACCAGGGCGGCGAGATCGTGGTGACCTTCGACGCCGACGGCGGCACCGGCACCATGGACGACCAGTACACCACCCTCGTGGCCGGCGTCTTCCAGGCCCCCGAGTGCGAGTTCACCGCTCCCAGCGACGACCTCGAGTTCAAGGGCTGGTCGCTCCAGACCAGCGACGACGGCAGCGCCGTGCTCTACCAGCCCGGCGACATGATCGAGGACTTCAACGACGACTTCACCCTCTACGCCACCTGGGGCGCCAAGCAGACCGCGGCCCAGGAGAGCAGCACCACCCAGGCCGAGGCGAACGAGGACGAGACCGTGGGCGACATCGTAGTGAGCTTCGACGCCAACGGCGGCATCGGCACCATGGACGACCAGTACACCACCCTCGTGGCCGGCGTCTTCACCGTCCCCGAGTGCGGCTTCAAGCCCGTCACCGACGACCTCGAGTTCATCGGCTGGGAGGTCGCCAACTTCAACGACACCGACGGCAAGCTCCTCCAGCCCGGCACGCAGTACACCGACTTCAACGACAACTTCACCCTCAAGGCCATCTGGGGCGAGAAGGCAGGCGACATCGTGGTGAGCTTCGACGCCAACGGCGGCACCGGCTCCATGGACAACCAGACCACCACGCTCGTGGCCGGTTACTTCAAGCTCCCCGAGTGCGGCTTTGTGGCCCCCGCAGGCAAGCAGTTCATGGGCTGGTCGCGTGAGAAGGACGGCTCCGGCAAGCTCTACCAGGTCGGCGACATGTTCGAGGACTTCAACGACAACTTCACGCTCTATGCCATCTGGGGCGTGAAGGGTGGGGCCCTCGCCAAGACCGGCGACGCCACCGACTACGCCCCCGTCGCCGCCGCTGCCGGTGTGGGCGTCGTGCTCGCAGGCGCTGCCGTCGTGGTCGCCCGCAAGGCCTCCAAGAAGTAGGCGCACGACCGATCCCGCCGAAAGGCAAAGCCCCAAGCACCCGTAACGCCAAGGAGGGCCCGCAGGAAACGATCCTGCGGGCCCTCCTTTTTGTGCCGGGCGCGATGGTGGGGGGCGCTTCGCCGGAAGATTGCAGGGCATGCGGCCGAGCCACCGAGGCCTCGCTCTAAGCGCCCTTCGCCCGAGCGCCGTGCTCTTGCGGCGCTACCGAGCGGCAGCCGTGCCAGCCCGTGCGGCGGCCGCCGAGCGTCGGGCGCCTGCGGCCCTACCTGCCCGGAGTACTTTGCCGGACGTCGGCCTGCTCCTGTGCGCTGCCTGCGACCCTTCCTGCCGGGCGTCGGCCTGCTCCTGCGCGCTGCGCGCCGCGCCCTTACTCGCGCACGAGCTCGGCGCGGAAGACGTTGAGCGTCTCGCGCTCCGGGCAGCAGAACTCCACGGTGTCGGGGTCGTTCCCGGGCACCTGGCCGCCGTAGCGCAGGATGTCGATGTAGGGGAAGCCCACGTTGGCCGCCATGGGGCACAGCGTGCCGCGGTCGTGGTCGTAGTCGAACACGTCGCCGGGCTTGTGGCCGTGATGGCAGGCACACGGGCCCAGCTGGTCGGTCACGGTGATGCGGACCTTCGGACGCTTGCCGCGGGGCGCCCCGGGCTTCTTCGGCGCAGCGGGCTGGGCGACGACAGGCTCGCGGTCGAGCACGTCCAGGCACTCCTCGATCGGGATGCCGCGCGACTTGTCCTGCTGGTCGGCGTTGCGCACGATGAGCTCGCGCACCGCCGCCATCGCGCTGGCCGTGGCCTCGCGCAGAGCGCAGCCCTTGAGCACGCGGCCCAGCAGCACCGAGGAGAAGATGTCGCCCGTGCCGGGGAAGTACACGGGCACCTCGTCGAAGGGCAGCGTGAAGTACTCGCCCGTCTGCGCGTCGAAGCCCACCACCGCGCAGGCGCCCTCAATCTTGGCGCTCGTGACCACGACCGACTTCGCGCCAAGGGCGCGCACGTCGTCTACCAGCTTCTTCGCGCCCTCCTGGGTGAGTCCGGCCTCCATGTCGAGCGGGGTGCCCGTGAGCAGGCAGGCCTCGGTGTAGTTGGGCACGGTCACGTGGGCCTGGGCCACGAGCCTGCGCATGAGCGCCACGGTGCTCTCGGGCACGCCGGCGTACAGGGCGCCGTTGTCGCCCATGATGGGGTCCACGAACACGCGCACGCCCTTGGCCGCCTGGCGCTCGCAGAACTCGGCGATGACGCGCGCCTCCTCCTCGGTCACGATGAAGCCCGTGCTCACGGCGTCGAACTCAAAGCCCAGCTCATCCCAGATGGGCAGCGTCGCCTTCACATAGTCGGTCGTGTCCTGGATGAAGAACTCGGGGTAGTTGAGCGTGTTGGACACAAGCGCCGTGGGCAGGTTGTGCAGGCGGAAGCCCATGTGCGACAGCACCGGCATCATGGCGCTGAGCGCCACCTTGCCAAAGCCGCACATGTCGTTGATGAGCAGGACGTTCGTAGAATCGCTGGCAGCCGGCATCGCGCCACCCCTCCGTGTGTTCTCTCCCTTTCGTGCAAACAAACGGCGTCGATGATATACGAGCCGCACAAGGCACGGCACACGGGCACGCACGGCAGGCGGCGCTCACCCCGAAACGACACATGGCCGGCGCGGGGTTGCGCGAGCTCCCATCCCGCAGGCCCTCACGCCCCCACGATGTCTTGCAGCTCGGCCTTGGTGTGGATGTCGAGCTTGGCGTAGAGGTGGCGGGCATGTCCGCGCACGGTGTTCTCGGAGATGTAGAGCTCCTCGGCGATGAAGCTCTTGCTGCGGCCCTTGGCCAGCAGCTTCATGACCTCAACCTCGCGCTCGGTGAGGTCGAACTCACGGGCAAGGGCCTCGCAGCGCGCGTCGATGGTGGTGAACTCCTCGGGGGCCACCTTCTTGCGCATGTCGGCGAAGATGCGCTGCACGTCGGCGTCGCGCGTCTCGAGGCAGAACACCATCACCGTGCCCATGGCATATGCCAGGAAGAGGCCCACCATCGGCGTGAGGGCGGTGACGCCCAGCGCGTGCATGGCGAGCGGCCCCAAGCAGTTCGATCCCACGTAGAGGCTCCAGCCCACGCCGAACACCACACAGGGGTGCAGGCTGCTGTGATGGGCGACGTCGGCCAGCAGCAGCCACAGCAGCATGACGAGCAGGCTCGTGCCCACGCCCGAGAAGAGCTGCGGGCCTATGCCCAGGCTGAGGTGCGCCTCATGCACCGCGCAGTCCACAAGCACGGTGGTGGAGAGGAAGAGGAACACGAAGCGCCAGAGCTGGGGGAAGTCCAGCGAGCGGCCACGCAGAAAGACGTGCCACAGCGCCACGGCGGCAAACGCCACCTCCACGAGGTGCGAGATGGTGCGCGTGAGCAGCAGGTTGCCGTCCTGCGTCACGGCGACGGACACCGTCACGCGCGCCAGGCAGAACACGAAGACGCACACCACCAGCCGCATGAGCAGCGAGAGGGTGCCCGCGTGGTAGAGGTTGTCGGCGCTGCGCGCCTCCTCGCGCGGCCATTCGTCGGCGAGGGCGCGCCTGGTGCTCGCCACCGACACGACCGGCAGGACGAGCGCCATGCAGGTGCCCAGCACGTCGGGCGCGGCGTCGAAGACAATCTTGAGGGAGGAGCCCAGCAGATAGGAGGCAAAGAGGCACCCCACGGCGTCGCGGATGGGCAGGCGCGCGTACACCGCGGCCCAGCGCAGATAGCCCCACGCCATGGTGACGCCCGCGAGCGCGGCGTTGCCCCAGGCCCAGGCATGCCCGGTGGAACCTGCGGGCGCGAGCCAGGCATGGGCCTGCGCCGAGAGGGTCACCGCACACATGAGGGCCGCCATGGCGGGGTCGAGCCGGCCGCCGGGCCGGCCTGCCGGGACGCCCCAGTGCACGAGCGCGGCCACGAGCATCGCGGCCGTCATGGCGCCGTAGAGGGCGCACCACCACGGCAGGTCGCTTTGTATCTGCCAGATGGCGGCGTTGTTGGCCCAGTAGATCCAAACGTGCATGGTCCACAGCCCCAGGAAGGGCCAAAGCCTACGGGGCCCCAGCGCGAACACGCCCGGGTCGCTCATCCTCTTCGTCAGCTCCATGCGCCCTTCCCCTCACACGCTGCGCCCCCTGTGCGCGCCTCGCTGCGCTCGCATGGGCGTTTTCAAGCACGGGAAGTGTACATCAGGGGCGGCAAAGCGCGCGCCCGGCGCCTCACACCGAACAGCACTTTTCGTGTCTTTTCAACAAAACACCTGGTAAAGACAGCTGTTTTTAAACAACACCTTCTGGAGTTCCCTTGCGGGCCCCATCTGGCAATCATGGGTCCCGTCACGCGGAGCACATCCGCACCGAAGCGCATCGAAAGGGGATTCACATGAGCACGAACGTAACGCAGCAGTCCCGCAGGGGCTTCCTGAAGGGGGCGGCCCTGGCCGCGGGGAGCGTCGCGGTGGCGTCGGCTATGACGGGCGTCGCCACGCAGGCCCTCGCCGAGGGTTCCGCCGACCCCAACGGCCTGCCTGAGAAGTGGGACATCGAGACCGACGTCGTGGTGATGGGCTACGGCTACTCCGCCATCGCCTCGGCCATCTCCGCCGCGGTCGAGGGC
>CAVEWV010000110.1:0-8300 GCA_963619535.1 Acutalibacteraceae bacterium
TGAGGGCCGCACGGGCGTCGAGATGACGCTTCGCTACGAGGGCGACGCGCTCGTCGGCTGCGAGGAGTAGGAGGGGCAGGCCGCCCCGCTCGCAAAAGGGCCCGTCCGCGCCGGGTGCACGCCCCGCCCGCGTCAGGCCGCATCGCTCGCGAGGCAGGGGCCGCCCGCGCCGGGCCGCCCCGCCCGCGAGGCAGGAGCCCGCCTGCTGCTATCCTATGCCGAGCTTCAGCGCACGCTGGAGGCATAGGTCTGCAAAGCGAGGGGGACGCGGCGCATCATGGAGCCTCCGGCACCGGCTCGCGCCTGCCTTGCGACGCCACTTGGAAGGGGGTTTGAGAGGGATGAACGACACCACGTTTCACGATCTGCTTGCCGAGCTCGACCGTCGTGCGCCCACGCGCGAGGAGGCCCTCTATCTGATGAGGACGGCCCTGGGCGACGCCGAGCCGCGTGCGGGGGAGGGTGCGGATGCCCCGCGTGACCCGAAGACCCCGATGCCGTTCCCCTCGCCGGCCTTCGACGCGCCGCGCCCTGCCGGCGCCAACCCCGCCGCGCTCGACGCCCTGTGCGCCGCCGCAGCGCGCGTGCGCGACCGCGAGATGGAGGGGCGCGCCGAGCTCGAGGCCGGCCTCAACAACGTCGTGCCCTGCTACCTGCGCCCCCTGTGCCGCTACTGCCCCTACTGGAGGGGCGAGGACGCCAGGCCCATGCCCATCGGCGAGCTGCTCGGCTACGTGCGCTACCTGCACGACGAGACGGGTGTGCGGCAGTTCCATCTGTCGGGCGGCTCCAAGCAGGGCGGCGGCGACTGCGGCATCATCGAGGTCGTGGAGGCGATCCGCGCGGCGGGCTTCGACGACATGGAGGTCGTCGTCAACTGCGGCGCGTCGCTGACCGACGCGGGGCTCGCGCGCTTGGCCGAGCTGCGCGTGAAGCGCATCTTCTCCGTGCTGGAGACCACGAACCCGGCCGTCTTCGCCTATGCCAAGCCCGGCGACGACCTGCAGGAGAAGGTGTCGTTCGCGCGTCGCGCCGCCGCGGCGGGCATCGACACGGGCACGGGCCTCATGGCCGGCCTCACCGACCCCGCCAGGCGCTGCGAGGACTACGTGGACTCGGTGTTCGACGTCGCGGCGCTGCCGAGGCTCTCGGCCGTCTACGTCTCGAAATTCCGCCCGGCCCGCGGCATCGCCATGGACGCCCATCCCGAGTGCCCGCTCGACGAGGCGCGCGCCCTGGTCGCCCTCGCCCGCCTCGTGCTGCGCGGGGCCCACGTTCGCGCCGCCGCCGGCTGGCGCCCCGAGGAGCACGCCGCCGCCCGGGCGGCCGGCGCCGGCTCGCTCGAGGTCCCCCTCATGTTCCCCCGTCCCAAGCCTGGCCAGAAGGGCTGCTGGGACTAGGGCGACCCGTGGGATTGCCGATACAGCGTTGCGCTCGGGTTCATGTACTCCCGTACGCCTCACCCTTGCGCGCCCTGTCTCGGCAATTCCCGGTTCTGCCCCTAGGTCTGTGCCTGCTGGGCGCCTGCACATTTGTGTTGAGTACGCGCTACGCCAAATCGGCGAGCCGCCATGCCATATACAGCGGCATGCTCACGTTCTCGCAGCCCGCGTCATCGGTGTTCACCGCCACGTTCTTGAGGGAGAGCCTGAAACCGCGTCGTATGTCGTAGCGCTTGCAGAAGAGGCGGTAGCTCTTGGCCATCGTGTTGTCGGCGGACTTCACCTCGACGGGCACGGCATGGCCGTCCCGTTCGAACACGAAGTCGACCTCGGCCGTGTTGCCCGAACGCCAGAAGTACGGCTGTATGCCTTGTAGGAGCAGCTCGTTATGGACGTAGTTCTCGGCGATCGCCCCGCGGAACCGGGCGTAGGCGGGCTCGGCTTCCAATATCGCGCGATACGGCACGTTGGACATCTTGCGCAGGAGTCCCACGTCGGACATGTACACCTTGAAATACGAGGCGTCGGCGTTGAAGCTCAAGGGGAGCTCCGCCGCGCTTACCAGCTCGGCCTTGTGAACGAGGCCTGCGGCGACGAGCCACTGCAGTGCATCCTCTAGCTCGTGCGCGCGTTTGCCCTCCTTGACCTGGGAGAAGATGAACTTGTTGTTCTCCTTGGCAAGTTGTTTGGGGGCGCTGGCCCAAATCCAGCCGATTTTTGCGACGTCGCTTAAGGGTGCGTGCTTTGCGAAGTCCGACTCGTAGTCGGCAAGAATCGTTGCCTGGACGAGCTCGGCCTCCTGATAGCTTTTCGAGTCAATCCAGCGCATGACCGCCTCTGGCATGCCGCCCACGATGAGGAAGTCCTTATATGCCGCAGTGAGCACGCGCACAAGCGCCTCGGGGAGGGGCGTGTCCGGCGAGGCGCCTGCCAGCATAGCGGGGATTCCCTCGCCCTGCGTCGCGGCGAGAAACTCCTCAAAGCCCATGGGATACATCTGAAGCCGGTCTACTTTTCCCACGGGAAACGATATGTTCTCGTGCGTGAGGGCGACGCCCAGGAGAGACCCGGCGCACATGACGTGCAGGTCCGGCATATCCTCGCAGAAGTACTTGAGCGACGTGAGTGCTTGGGGGCATGCCTGAATCTCATCGAGAACAAGCAGCGTCTTGCCCGGCACTATCGGCTTGTTGAGCGAGATGGACGATAGACTTGCGATGATTCGTGCGGGGTCGAGCGTAAGCTCGAAGACGGAGGCCGCGAGGGGGTCCCTCTCGAGGTTGATGTAGGCGACGTCTTCGAAATGGGCCTTGCCGAATTCCATCATCGCATATGTCTTGCCGCATTGACGCACCCCGGTGATCACCAGCGGCTTGCGCCTGGGATTGTCCTTCCAAAGGGCGAGGTCCTTGAGGATGGTTCTGCGCATGCTGAGACTCCCAGAGATGAAATGGCGACACATGGTGCCTATATCGACGTTCAATATAGAATATTCCTATGAAAAATGACATTGCGGAAACGTTTTTCATAGGAATAATGATGATACGCCTTTGCGCGTGCTGCGCCGCGCCCACGTTCGCGCCGCCGCCGGTTGGCGCCCCGAGGAGCACGCCGCCGCCCGGGCGGCCGGCGCCGGCTCGCTCGAGGTCTCCCCCGTGTTCCCGCGTCCCGAGCCCGGCCAGAAGGGCTGCCGGGACTAGGACGCGAAGCGCAGGCGGCTGCAGGCGCGTTTCTCCAATTTCGTGTACTTCGGATACACGATTTTGTCCAAAAGGATGTATTCCAAGTACACGATTCTGGGGAAGGCAAGGCGGGCGCCCCTGTATGCCACGCCACACATTGAATCGGGGAGGGATGCGTGGAGGCGGGGCTGTAGGTGCCGGAGGGAGAAGCCCGGCTCGCGTTGGCCCGTGCGCGTGAACAGGGGACGTACCCCTGTTCACGCGCACGGGCCGTGGGGCACGGAACGGGGGTGCGTCCCTCTTCCGTGCCCACGTATCCGCTTGACTCTCTACTCGCCAGCGCGGCCGAGCGCGCGCTGCGCCGCCGATGCCGATATGTACCAGGCGGGGCGCCCACCAGTCGCCCTACCGCCCTCAGCCTTGAAGGTGAACTTCGCCCCGCGCTTCTCGAGGCCGCGCATGAAGACCCCGAGCACCTTTCCGCCTACGACCCAGAGACAGCCGCCGCTTCCCCGCTTGTCGATGCGCTCGAGTCCGAAGTTGTCGATTGTCTCCAGGATCCAGTCACCCGACGACGAGGGCTCAGCCACGAGGCTGTCTAAGCCCCCGACGCTATGGACGTCTCCGAACTCCTCCTGTAGCCCGTGCTTGTTGCCGTGCTTGTTGCCCTCGACGCGGCCGGCACAGACATCTTCGGTATCCTCCTGCGACCCAAGGTCGCCGGGGCCGTCTACGACCCTAGTACCAGCGCTTTCGTAAACCCCCTCCAGCTTCTCGCCGAAGGTCTCCTCCACGAACTCGGCCAGCTTGCCCTCGCGGGCCAGCTCCGCCGTGTCTGCGCACACGAAGTTGGTGTCGCAGCCGCCGCCGATCTCGCCGTCGTAGCCCAGGATGTAGTGCGTCGCAATCTGATAGATAATCTCGGTTGGCGCGGCGCCGAACACCTGGTTCTCGAGGATGTGGTCAAGCCGCTCGCGGTCGTCGGGGAAGGCGGCCTTCATGGCCCCGCTGCGGTACAGCCGCTTGATGATCTCGGTGATGTAGAGGCCCGACTTCATGTACAGGTCGGCGAAAGTGTGCGTCGGGTCGTCGAAGCAGCCCGGGTTCTCCTTCTCGAAGAGATCCACCATCTGCACCACGACGCCGCGCGGGGTGAAGATCTGGTTGGTCTTCTGTGGCGGCACGTAGTCGAAGATGTCCTCCTCGAGCGTCTCGTCGAAGTAGTTCGCCAGCCGTCCACGCAGGTCAATGAACTCGCGCACGGAGTCGTCGAACACGACCGGGTCGAAGAGCTGCCCGGCGAAGCGCGTCTTCTCGCCCGTCTCGGGGTCGGTGACCTCGCCGCCGTCGCGCAGCAGGCGGAACTGCTCCACCGTCACGCTCGTGACCTCGAGGAAGACGTCCGCCGGGATGATCCGGTCGAAGTTCGCGAGCGTCGTGCCCTCGTCGCCGTACGCCATGAGGAACGACGGGATGGTGCGCGAGAACCCGCGCAGGTGGTCGCGGATGTTGCCCTCGAGCGTCTGCCTCTTGGCCTCGCGCTTCGCGGTCTCGACCTCGCGCACCACCGTCTCGCCGGCGCTCCTTACCAGCTCGGACCTGGACTCTTTGAGCCTGCTCACCAGGTCGTCGCGGGCGGCCTCGAGCGCCTCGTCGTGCCTGCGGTTGATCTCGTCGGCGGCCTCCTGGGTCTCGGCAGCCTCGAGCTCGGCGGCGCGGTCGTGCTCGATGCGCGTCTTCGCGATTTTGAAGTTGCCCACCTCGCGGTTGAGCTTGATGTCCACGTCCGCCTTGATGCGGCGCTCCATCTTCTTCTGCTGGGCGGGCCTCATGTCGGCGCCGTAGCCCTGCTTGGCCCTCTCCACGAGTGGGTCGGTGATGCTCGCGTCGAACCTCTCGATCAGCTGGTCGAGGAACGCGTCGTCGGGGTCGGCCTCGCGGGTAAGTTCGATGGAGTCGATGGCCTCGCCCAGCTTATCGGCGATAGGGCCATACACCTTCTCGCCGAAGAGCCCCTCGGCCAGGCCCACCACCTGCTCGGCCGGAATCTCCACCTCGCCCTCCTCGTTGAGGTCGAGCTCGTCGGCCGTGCCGCGCTTGATGCCGAGGTCCTCGTTGGGGGCCTTGTGGGGCTCGAGCCTCTGGAGCACCTCGATGACCTCCGCGGGCGCGCGGAACACGCTGCCGATGTTCTGGAAGAGGAAGTCGCTCATGAAGCCGCGGCGCACGACCTCGCGCGAGCGGATCTTGCGCGGGATGGAGAGCACGCGCTCGGCGTCGAGCTCAACCATCTCGCCGTTCTCGTCCTCGCCGATGACGGGGAAGAAGTTGAGCAGCGTGCGGATGCGGCGCTTTCGGTCGTCGAGCGTGCCCGCGCCCGCCGCCGTGTCGGTGTAGAGGTCGTTGGCGAACTCCTCGAAGATGGTGAGGGTGCGCGCGGGGTCGAAGTCGAAGACATAGGCGTTCTCCTTGCGCGCATAGGCGCCCCCGCGCTCGAAGAGGCACGGGTTCTGAGCGCGGAAGGCCGCCTGCATGTAGAGCGACGGGCTCTTCATGTTGGAGAGCATGAGCACCGCGGTCCACTCGGGCACGGTGACGCCGGTGGTCAGCTGGCCCACCGAGAGCGTGATCGTCTTGTCGTGGGCGGCGATGGCGGCGCGCACCTTGTCGAAGGCCTTGGCGCTCTCCTCCTCGTCGTCCAGCTTGCCGTCGCCGGCCGCCAGCACGACCTCGTACTCGCCGAAGACGGGGTGCTTCTTCAGCTTCTTGGCAAGCGCCCTCGCGGAGTCCACGCGGTTGAGCATCCAGAAGGTGTGGCGCAGCTCGTCGCGCAGCTCCGGCGTGGAGAACGGGAACTTCCTCTGCGTCGTCAGCGCGTCGAGGAACCGGTCGACGTCGTCGTTGTGAGTGAAGTAGCCGTTCTGGTTGGTGGCGAAGAACTCGTTCAGGTCGAAGGCGTACTCCACCGACTCGCCGTCGATGTCGCAGCCGCGAGCCACCTCGCTGGCCACAATCTCGCTCATCTGGTAGGTGAAGAGGTTGAGCCTGGGCAGGTCGGCGTAGGGGTTGGGCAGCTCCGGCTCGTCCCAGTCGCGCTTGGCCTGCTGCTCGTCGGCGTAGGTCCAGTTGAAGATGGCCTCCGCCGGGAACTTCTCGTTGGCGATGGCTTTGAACGGCGTGCCGGAGAGGTGGAGCGTGAAGCGTCGCATGATGTGGTCGAACGCCACGTCGGTCTTGAGGGTGTCCACGCCCTCGTGGGCCTCGTCGATGATGAGCACGTCCCACTCGATCTGGGCGACGTGCCTGAGCTTGTCGTGCTTTCCGCCGAACTCAATGGCGCCCTTCAGGTCCTGAAGGCTCAGGAACTCGATGAAGCCCCTGGACCCGCCGTTCCTCGACGTCTCGCAGTACTCCTCGTGCGTGAGGCAGTGGGGTTTGCCGACAAGGGCGCTCGCGCTGCTAATAAAGCTGAGGCCCGACCCGCCGCCGATGAACTTCACGTAGTCGTCGTACCAGGAGTTGGCAATGGCGGGCCGGTTGGTCACGATCAGGACCTTCTTGGCGCCCAGCCTCATGCAGAAGTCGTAGGAGGTCAGCGTCTTGCCGAAGCGCGGCTTGGCGTTCCACAGGAACTCGCCGCCCTCATGCGCCCGCGCGTAGTCGGCGGTGATCGACGAGGCCGCCTCTTGTTCGGCGCGCAGCTTGTATTCGATGGCCTCGGGCGCGTCCAGGACGCCGTGGTTCTCGCGGAACTCCCAGAAGCGCATCTTGGCCGGGTCGGGCTCGATCCGGTACCACTCCGTGCCGGGCTCGTTGGCCACGTCGAGCCCCTTGAGGTAGCCGTGGAAGTCGGTGTCGCGGAACGTCTCGCCCGTGTCCTCGTAGGTGGCGTTGCCGTGCCAGTGGATCACGTAGTGGACGTTGGCGGTGTGCGTCTGCTGCCTGACGCGCGTCTCCACGTCCTGCTCGGTGTAGCCGATCTTGGTCCACCCGTCGTGCCGCGCGATCTCGGGCGTCGTGTAGGCGTAGATCTGGGGCAGGGCGGGCCGCGAGGTCTTTATGTACGTGCGAACGTCCAGGGTAGCCATGCTAGGCCATCTCCTTCACGTGCGACTCGATGAAGTCGATCTCCTCGCCGGAGAGGCCGTACTTGACGTAGAGCTGCCGGTCGATCTCGGGGATGGGGCGCGTCCAGTCGATGTCGGAGGAGGCGGTGAAGTCTTGGAGGGGGACGTAGGACCAAACGGCACTCGCAGCATGTTGTGTGACTTTCAGTGCCCCGAGTAGGGCGCGACTGAATTTGGTCTTCAAATAAAGCGCGAGATTGCCTGGTTCAATAAGGTTGTCGTACTTGCCAAAGGCGAGAAATGTGTCTGTTTGCCCTGTACCAGGCTCTCCGACAATGGTTTCGCTCAGGACCTCACCGTATGCTCCAGTTCCCTGAGCTTCGGCGACAAAGACCTTGTATGCCGACAGACGGCTGTCACCGCTCTCGCAGATATAGTCTTTTTGAATCCAGCGGTAGACGCGTCGGCCCTTGACTCGGGCGAGAATTTTGACGCAATCGCCGTCCTTATTCGTCAGAAAGGCCGCATTAAAATCCGAGTCTTCGAGTTGTGCCGAGAGTATTTTGTCCTTCGTGCCTTTCGAGAGAACCTTGCAGGCGGCAGGATAATCCTGAAAGAACTTATCGGTGTACTTAAAGGTGCCCTGGCTTCCGACGATGGACGATAGGGGCGTAAACCCGGAGAACCCTACTACTTTCTCCACTATCGGGCGATGCCGTTCATCTTTGTACATGCGGCGTATGGGGCCGAAGGATTCCAGCGCATCGCGATAGGTTACAACCACCCCTCCTTTAATATCGGTATTGGGGAAAACCTCAGTGCCGTCCTCGTAGTACTGCTCAATTTTCAAATGCTCATCGTTGAGCATTCTCCTATTGAATTCCTTCGGCGTTAGTCCCGAATCGAAGAGAAACCTGGCGGGAGTAATGAGTTCAACTTTATCCGCGACCTGATAGGCCCCATCCATAAAGTGGTTGTATATGGGTTTTGAACGGCTACTTCCCTCGACTTCTACCTGATACGGCGGGTTGCCGATTACTGCGTAGAATCGCCTCGTTGCGTTGCGTTGCGTTGCGTTGCGTTGCGTTGCGTTGCGTTGCGTTGCGTTG
>CAVEWV010000111.1:0-8232 GCA_963619535.1 Acutalibacteraceae bacterium
ACAATATGGCATCCGCTTGCCCGCGGCGCCGAAATGACGAAAAGTGACAGGGCTGGCATACCAATTTTGCCATCTACCAGGCAAATGACGAAAAGGCTACGTCCCTTTTCGTCATTCGGCCGGGCGAGCCGCGCGGGGGGCCACGTCCGTTTCCGCTAAACATGGCCATTTACCTGGCCAAATCGTGCGCGTATGAATTTTCTCACACTCGGGGTGGGGCAGAATTCGCACGCGGTCGGACGAAGGCGCGGCCCCTGCTCGGCGGCATGCTTGGGTCAGCAAAGGCGCCTGGCACACGCCGGGCGCCACGTGGCTCACGACACAAGGAGATGGGGACATGGCCGCAACCGAGAACACCACCAGCAACCGCACGACGTCCGCGATGACCCGCAGGGGCTTTGTGACCGGCGCGTTCGCCTGTGGCCTTTTGGCCGCCGCCGGAAGCGTCGCGTCGCGCTCGTACGCCGAGGACGCCAGCGCCGACGCCGACGCGCAGGCCGGCGCGCTCAGCTACGACGTCATCGTCATCGGCGCGGGCGGCGCGGGCATGACGGCCGCGATGAGCGCGCACGACGGCGGCGCCCGCGTGCTGCTGCTCGAGAAGATGGCCGTGGCCGGCGGCAACACCGTGTGCGCCGAGGGCGGCATGAACGCCTGCTGCACCAAGGTCCAGGAAGAGGAGGGCATCGAGGACAGCGTCGAGCTCTTTGCCAGCGACACCTTCGAGGGCGGCCATGAGCTGGGCGACATGGAGCTCATCACCTTCATGTGCGAGAACTCCAACGCCGCCCTTGAGCGCCTGGCCGAGCGCGACATGTACCTCACGCGCCTCTCCACCTCCGGCGGCGCCTCGGTCAAGCGCATCCACCGCCCCGAGGACGGCAGCGCCGTGGGCGCCTACCTGGTGAAGCACATGTGCGCCCAGTGCGAGAGCCGCGGCGTGGCGGCCGTCACCCAGATGCGCGTCGATGAGCTGCTCATGCAGGACGGCAAGGTCTGCGGCGTGCGCGCCTGCGACCTGCGCACCGGGGCCTCCGTCAGCTACAACGCCAAGGCGGTCATCGTGGCGGCCGGCGGCTTCGGCGCCAACCACGAGATGCTCGCCCAGTACCGCCCCGAGCTGCTCGACGCCGTGACCACCAACCAGCCCGGCGCCACCGGCGACGGCATCGTGCTGGCCCAGGCCGTGGGCGCCGACACCGTGGACATCGACCAGATCCAGGTGCACCCCACCGTGGAGCAGGGCACGGCCACGCTGCTGTCCGAGGGCATCCGCGGCGACGGCGCCATCCTCGTCAACGCCGAGGGCCTGCGCTTCACCAACGAGCTGCTCACGCGCGACAAGGTGTCGGCGGCCGAGTGGGAGCAGACCGGCGGCTGGGCCTACGCCGTGTTCGACAAGAAGGTCTACGACTCCAACACCTCGGTGGAGAACAAGTTCGTGAGCAAGGGCCTGGCGCTTGTGGGCGACACCGTCGAGGAGCTCGCGGCTCAGATGGACGTGGACGCCGACGCCTTCGTGCAGACCGTTGCCAGCTACAACGACGCGATCGAGAACGGCGAGGCCGACGCGATGGGCCGCGAGAAGGCCCTGGAGCCCATCGTGGACGCCCCCTTCTACGCCATCAAGGTGGCGCCCGGCATCCACCACACCATGGGCGGCCTGCGCATCAACACCGCAACCGAGGTGCTCGACGCCCAGGGTCAGGCCATCCCCGGCCTCTTCGCCGCGGGCGAGGTCACGGGCGGCATCCACGGCGGCAACCGCCTGGGCGGCAACGCCATCTGCGACATCAACGTCTTCGGACACCAGGCTGCCATGAGCGCCCTGTCCTACCTGGGCATCGTCGCGGTCGAGCGCGAGGCGCTCGTCGAGCTCACGGAGCAGGACGGCGCGTTCAACCAGCACGCCACCCAGCACGGCGCCACGGCCTGCACCGATTGCCACCGCGTGGACGACACCCCCGTCCTCACCTGCACGCAGTGCCACGACGAGGCGGTCGTGCCCGAGGGCTGGCTCAGCTGGTCCGAGGCGCACCCCGAGGCGTAAGGGGACGACCGCCAGGGGCGGCCGGCTCGGCGGGGCGCGGCCTCTGCCTGCGACGCGGGGGGGCGGGGCGGTCGCACGTGCGCACCGCCCCTCGTCACCCCTCGCCTCCCCGACCCGCGCGGCCAAAGCGACCCATAGCCCATAGCCCATAGCCCATAGCCTGTCGCAATCGGTGGAGCCCTCGGGGCGAGGCCGGCTGCGGCAGGCTATACTTGCGTGCTTTAAGGGAGAGCCGCGCCGCAGAGCGCGCGGGCAGGAGGCACAAGGGGGCGGCAATGACGGAGACCGGGGACGCTGTGGCGGCATCACGCGAGCAGGCGCAAGGGCGTTGGGGCCGCTTCGCAGCCGCCTGCCTGCCGCTTTTCTCCGCCTGTTTCCTAGGCCTTGCCGCCGTGCGCGTGTGGCTGCAGTGCGTGGTGTACGACCTGTACGCGGCCACCGACTCCGGCGCCTCCACCATCGCCATCAACATCATGCGCGTCGCCGTCACCGCCCTGCTCATGCTTGCCGTCTCGCGGCGCGGCTTCGACGAGAAGGCCCGGACCAAGCTTGCAGGCGCGTCGGCAGTCGCCATGACGGCGGCGAGCGCCCTCGTGCTCGTGGCGGGCGAAATTGAGCTCGCCTGGCTGGGATGGGCGGCGTGTGCCCTGGCGGCTGCGGGCATCGTATGGGGCGGCGGCGTCTGGATAACCTTCTACCAGCGGCTTTGCTTCCACGAGGCCTTCTTGCACGCGTTCGCGACACTTGCACTGAGCTGCCTTGCGGGCCTTGTGCTGGGCCTCATCCCGCGCTCCATCGCCATGCTCGTGGCGGTCTTCATGCCGGCGCTGTCGCTCACCGCGTGGCGTGCCGCGATGGGCAGGCTCGATGAGCGGGGCGGGGCGCACGGAGCCGAGCAGGGCGGCCCGGCAAGCCTCGCACAGGGCGAGCGGCACGTCTACGACTCAGAGCCGCGCTCATCCTTCGCCCGACTGCTCGGCGGCGTCGCCCTCTTCAGCCTTGCGCTCGGCTTCGCCCGTGGCTTCCCATATGGGCGGGCCATCGAGCTGTCTGCCGGGATGCAGGCGTTTCACCAGCTGGGAACCGTCGTCCTGTGCGGCGGGGTCGTGGCCTGGGCGCTCATCTGGGGCAAGCGCGTTCGCTTCTCGCTGCTGTGGGGGCTGCCGCTGGCGCTGCTGTGCGTCGGGGTGCTTTTGCTCGCAAGCCTTGAGCCCGGGCTGTCGGAGCTTGGGTCGGCGCTCATCACCGTCGCGAACACGTTCACGCTGGGCGTGCTGTGGGTGGGGGTCTGCGACGTGGCTCGCCACAGCTCCTCCCCCGCCTACATGATTCTGGGCGCCACGTGGATCGCCCATCAGCTCCCCCGCGAGCTGGGCCGTCTGGCCGTGATCGCCGTGGGTCCCTACGACACCTCGCCGATGCTGCTGGCCGTGTGCATGGTGGTGCTCCTGGCCGCAAGCATGACGCTGCTCATCAACGACGGCATTCCGCGCACCCGGCCGCTTTTTGCGCAAACCGGCGAGCTGGGCCCGGGGTCTCAGAGCACGGCGGCGAGCAGCGATGCGAACGCGGGCGCACCGGAGAGGCCTCGTGACCAAACCGGCGCCGAAACCACTGCCGCCACCAGCCAGAACACGTCCTTCGTCAGCGCGTCACAGGGCACGGGCGTGGACCCCGCCGAGCTCACGCTGCTGCTCATGGCGCAGAACTACCAGCTCACGCGCCGCGAGGTGGACATCGCACGGCTGCTGCTGCAAGGCAAGAGCAAAGCCACCGTGGGCGAGGAGCTCTGCCTGTCGGAGAGCACCGTGCGCACCCACGCCCGCAACCTCTACGCCAAGCTCGACGTCCACAGCCACGACCAGCTCGCCCAGCTCGTAGCGAGCTTCACGCGCGAGGGATAGCGGCCTCAAACAGCGGCCCCGCCCGAAGCTCTCTCCGGGCGGGGCCGCCCCATCAGGGGGGATGGCTCTAAAAAACGGGCAGGCGTTGGGCCGGCAGCCCAAACCATGCGCCCGCCGGCCGGGGTCGCGGGCCTGGCGAGCAGGCCCCGCCATTACCGGCAAGGCCAACCCGTCAGACCCGGCGCCCGCCGCTGCCCCTACTTCACTGCCTTGGACAGGGCGGTGTTCATGGCCTCCATGAAGGCGTTGCTCGTGACGGTGGCGCCGGAGACGGCCTCGACCTGGGCGGACTGGGCGGCGATGGCCTCCTCCACCAGGGTGGGCAGCGCGGCGTGGCCGATCTCGGGCGTCTCACCCTCCTTGGTGACCTCGACAGCCGTGATCTGGCCGCCGGCAATGGTCACGGCCACGGCGACCTCGCCGTTCTGGCCGCTGGGCGAGGTGCCCTCATAGGTGCCGTCGGGCAGCGTGGCGACGTCGATGGCGACGGCCTCGTCGGTCTCCTCGGGCACGACGCCGTAGACGCTCATCTCGGTGGTGATGGCGTCACCGCGAGAGGGCGCGCCCTTGGCGGCCGGGCCCTGCTCGTCGGCGGCGGCGCTGCGGCCGGCGATGTAACCGGCGGTCAGCACGCGACCATGACCGTGGATGCGCATGCCCGAGCAGCTCTCACCGGCGCAGTACAGGCCCTGGATGGGCTCGCCGAGCGTGTCGAGAACCTGCATGACGCTGTTGACGCGAAGGCCCGCATGGGTGTCGTGCATGCAGGGCGTGGACCACGCGCAGTAGAAGGGCGCGGTCTCCACCTTGCCCACAAGGTGCGTCTTCACGCCAAACTCGGGGTCCTCGCCGGCGTCGACGTAGGAGTTCCAGTTGGTGATGGTCTCCACCAGGGTGGCCGGGTCCATCTTGACGTCCTCGTAGTACTTGTTCACGACCTTCTCGGCCAGCTCCTCCAGCGTGTCGGCCTTGAAGCAGTAGCCGTTGTCGTAGTCGACGGTGCCCTGCTCAAGCTCGCCCCAGTCGTGGGCGTCGCAGGTGGCCTGGTCGAAGATGGCCCAGATGGGACCGCCATAACGCACGGCGTCGCCGTCGACGTTGGGGTCGTCGATCACGACGCTGGAGAACGCCGCGTCGAACCACTCCCAAGTCTGGTCGTTGTACTTGTACAGCGAGCCGGTGGTGGTGCCGGTCTTGCCGCCCACAGTGCCGCCCTTGGCGGGCTTGGCGCCCAGGTCCTCGTTGGAGAAGCGCTTGCCCAGCATGTTCACGAACACCATGTTGTCGAAGTCGATGGACACGCCGTTGGCCACGACGAGCGGCCACACCTTGCTCTTGGGCGAGAAGCCCGAGCCATAGCCGTAACGGCAGCCCACGCGGGCGCACATGCATACCTGGCCGCCGCCCTGCTGGCTGTAGTTGGCCATGTCGCCCAGGCTGGCGCCGACGGCAAGCGCGGCAAGCTCGCCGGAGCCGTCCTGGTCGGAGAAGGGCATGCCGCCCAGGCCGTCGAGCTCGGGCCCCAGGCGCGGGTCGAAGGCCATGCGCAGGGTGAGGTTGCCGGTGGAACCGCCGGTGCAGACGATGACGCCCTTGTTGGCCTTGACGAAGATGCTCTCCTTGGTGCACTCGATGTCGCCGTCATGCATGAGGTGGTCGAGCGGCTCGGTCTCGCCGGGCATGGTGTGAGGCGTGTAGGTGGCGCGCACGCCCAGGACGCGGCCGGAGTTGCCGCCCTCGCGGATGATCTCGTCCATATGGTAGTTCATGAGGAACTGGCCGCCGGCCTCGCGGGCAGACTTCTCAAGCGGGCGGGTAAGGTAGATGCCGGCCTCGTCCTTGCCGCGGTAGCTCTCCCACTCGCCCGAGCTGGAGTCCGGCACCGTCTGACGGGGCACGGAGTCGTCGTTGGAGCCGGTGCCGTCGGACTCGGGGTCGCGTGCGGAGGCGCCGCTGTAGGTGGGGGCCTGGTCCTTCACCACGACGCCCTTGGCCTGGATGAACTCGTAGGCCTCCACCATGTTGTCGGCGATAGCGCGAACGTGCTCGCTCTCATTGAGGCGGGTGACGACCATGCCGCCGTAGGTGTGGTCGGTGTAGTACAGGTCGGTGGAGTCCTCGATGCCGTACTTCTTCTGCTGCTCGGTGCCGGCACCGGAGTGCATGTTGCCCTCGGAGACGGCGCTGTGGCCGCCGCAGTCCCAGTTAGCCTCGATGAGGATGACGGAGGAGCCGTCCTCAAGCGACTTGTTGGCGGCGACCAGGCCGGCTCCGCCGGCGCCCAGCACGACGACGTCGGCCTCGTAATCCCACTCGATGTCAGCAGCGGCCTGGGCGGCCACGGCGCTGCGATAGCTGCCGGCGACGGCGATGGCACCGGTAAGGGCGGCGGCGCCGGTCAGGAAGGACCTGCGCGAAACAGTTGCGCTAGAAATCATACGGACGCTCCTTGTGTAGTTACGTGGTTGCGCGCCCGCTTTCCCCATGCGGGCGCTTTGTCTGTAGGCAGGCGGGACCGTGGGGCCGGCCCCGCCTGCGATTAGCCACACTAAACTCAGAAGCGCACGTTTTGCCACCGAAACAGCCGTATGAAACTGCGCGGTGCGATTCATAAACGGTTTATGAGTGCCATCTGTGATAACATTTCCCCAGCTAAAAGGATAGAAAGGTGATAAATGCAACAAATGGGCCAAGCGGGTCGGTCCCGTGGCACAACGGTGCGGCAGCAGCTGCGCTTCGTGCCGCTGCTGTGCTGCGCGCTGTCGTGGATGTTTCTGTGGACCTACTGGCGCTGCTGTATGCTCGCCCCATCGCTGTTGTCGGCGCCCCTTGAGAACTCCGGCGTCTCCTACCTCGCGCAGGCTCTCTTCATCCCGCTGTGCGCGGCGGCCATCTCCCTGGGCAAAGGCTACCGCGCAGGAAAGCCGGCCCCGGCAGGTTGGCTCATGGCAGCCTGCCTTCTGGGCAGCGCGAGCATGGCCGCGCTGACCTTCTGGCTCTGCGATGCGCAGGCGTCGAGCGAGGCCGGCGCGCTCACGCTCATCTGCATGGCGGTATGGAGCGTCTCGGTGGCATGGATTTCCATGCTCTGGGTACGTGAGTCGTGGCGACAGGCGTTCTCCTTCGGCCTCGAGGTGGAGATTGTGGCGGTCACGGTCGGCTTCGTGCTCAGCTTCGCGGTCGTGGGCACGGGCGACACCGCCTCGACGGGCGCCCGCGCCCTCTGGTCGGCAGGCACGACGGTAAGCGCGGCGCTGTTGCTGGCAACCGAGCGCCTCGGCAGGGCGCAGGCCGGTGCACCGAACGTGCAAGACGACGCGTCGGAACCCATGGCCGGGCGCATGGTGCCCTGGCTCATTCCCATAGCCGTCGCCTTGCTCGCCGTCAACCTCCTCGGCTTTGCCTACAGCTACCTGCCCATTCCCGGATACGCCGGCATCAGCAAGGAACCGCTGATGAACGCGATGACCCTCGTCGTGCTCGTCGTCATCAGCGGATTTGCGGTGGCGGTGGCGCACATGCCCCGCAAGAGGCGCGGCGCGCTGCTGGCCTGCGTGCTCATGTTCTTCGTGGCCGCCGTCGTCGCGTGCTTCGCGCTCGCCCTGGCCACCATGCTCAACTCGCAATCGGCCAACTACATGGCCATCCTCGTGCGGCGCATCTCGAAGACCACGGCCTTCGTCGCCATCCTTGCCATCACGTACCAGGCAAGCATCAACCCAGGCCCCGCGTTCTCGCTGGCCCTGCTGCTGCCCGTCATGCCCACCCGCCCTGCGTCTCTCCTGATCGCCGGCACGGTGCCTCAGCTCTCGGGCGGAATGGACGACGGCCTGCTCCTCACGGCGCTGTTGGGCATGGGCTTCGTGCTCGTGCTCTTCCTCATCGCCTACTGCCTCATCAACCTCGACGGCAGGCTCACGCGAATGGCGCTGCTCGACGAAGACAGCGAGAGCGGAGCCGCCGCCGGCGAGCGCAACGAAATGGAGGCGCGACTGGCAGCATGCGAGCGCATCGCCCAGACATACGGCCTGACAAGCCGTGAGCGCGACGTGCTGCTGTTCTACTCGCAGGGCATGAGCGCCAAGGACACGGCGCTTGAGCTGTCGTTGTCGCTGGGAACCATCAACACGCATGCCAGCACCCTCTACAGCAAGCTGGGCGTGCACAGCAAGCAGGAGGTCGCCGACCTGGTGGCGGCGCAGAGGGCGTCGTAGGTCTTCCTCGCGCCACACACCACAAGCCATCTACCAGGCAAATGACGAAAAGGCTACGTCCCTT
>CAVEWV010000112.1:0-6439 GCA_963619535.1 Acutalibacteraceae bacterium
GCGGGTTCTGGCGCGCAAGGCGCACGGAGCCGTAGCGTACTGGAGTACGTAAGGCTCCGTGGAACGCGGCGCGCCAGGTTCCGCAACCTACTCCTCGAAGGAGTCGATGAGGCAGATGAGCTCTTGGCGTCCGTGCACCCCGCACTTCTTGTACACGTGGTTCACGTGGGTCTTCACCGTGCCCTCCGAGATGCCGAGCTGCTGGGTGATGTAGCCCACGTTTCGGCCCTTTGCCAGCAGGAACAGCACGTCGGTCTCGCGGCGCGACAGCAGGAAGGTGTCGGCCACGTGCTCACAGCGGCGCACGAAGCGGCCCTTGCGCACCTCGTCGTTGGCTTCCTCGTAGGGCGCGCCGGCATGCGAGCGGGGAAGTTCGGCGGCCTGCGCCTGCTGGGCGGACTCCTCCTCCTCGGCGTCCCACAGCTCGGCGGGCTTGTAGGAGCTCGTCACGATGTCCATGATGTCCTCGCGGCGCGGCAGCAGCGAGGTCGCCACGCACAGGCCGATGAGGCTGACGGTGAGCGCGTAGGCGTTGCTGGGCAGGCCCTCCACCACGACGCTGCTCAAGAAGGCGTTCATGGGCGCGGCCAGCACGTATCCCAGGGCCACGCAGCCCTGCCCCAGCCCGAAGAGGTACACGGGCGACAGGCGGAAGCCCTGCGCCAGGGAGGCCAGATAGGCCCAGGCCATGGCGCCCAGGATGGTGAAGTTCACAAGCAGCAGCATGTTGGGCACGAACGGCGCCTGGCCGAACGCCGTCATGGACAGCGGCGGCATGAGCACGGCCATGAGCGGCACCATGTTGCGGAAGGCGCGGCCGAACGACATCCCCTTGAGGGCGCTTATGTAGCAGCAAGCCGCCGTGAGCCCCGCGCCCACAAGCGCGAGCACGACGCAGGCGAGCACTTCCAGGCCGCTCTCAGGCTTCATCGCCGTGCCGGCGTGCATCACGATGTTGCCCAGGATGAGTCCGAAGCAAAACGTGGCCGGCGCGACCATCAAGGCGAACGACCCGCGCTTCACGCTCAGCTCGGCGAAGTAGGCGTTCTCGCGCATCTCCGGGTCGGGCAGGCGGTCGGTCACGCGGTTGCGCAGAAGCGCCGCGTGGGCGAACTGCGGCAGCGTGCATGCCAGGTGCAGCGCCACCTGGCCGGGCATGACGATGTACAGCACCGCATAGGCCGAAAGGCCCAGCGCGATGCCGACGGGGGCGTTGAGCGTGATGTCGTTGGAGTCGAGCCGTCCGAAGCTGATGCCCCACAGGAACACGAGGATCGCCATGCTCGCCCCCAGGCACAGCCCGCCTGCGAACTTAATGGCTCCCTCAAGGTCGGCGGGCACCCAGCCGTTCGAGATTCCCAGGATGGCCCCGGGCACGAGCAGCACCATGGCGGCCGCCACGGGCTTGAGGGTGCGGAACAGCGCGTGGAAGCGCTTGTCGGTGGCTGCGCCTGCCAAAAACACGGCCGCTGCCGCGCCGCAGAAGGCGTAGCGCAGCATGCCTGGCATCTGGCCCGAGCCCTGGTCGCCACCGAGCACGACGTCGAGCGCGAGCATGAGCAGAAGGCCCAGGCCCACCGCCTCGGCGCGCACGGCCCCCACCGCCGACTCGCCCGAGTTCTCCACCGTCAACCGCACCTTCGGCACATGAAGCGCCATGCCCTCATCCCCTTTTTGCAGAACCGCCGCACGTGCGCCGCCCGCTTTTCGCGAGCCAACGCGGCCTCGTGGCGCCCGGTTCCCTTCCCTCTCCCTTTTGTTGCATAAATCATGCCATGTTGGGGTGCCTATGGCTATTGCCCCCACTTTACCTGGGAGGACGAAAACTCGAAACTTCATAAACCCCGACTCATCCCGTTTGGTGTAGGGCGCGAATTTGGCCCCTCACCACCTTTGGGAATGAGGGGGTCTTGCCGCGAGGCCCTAGATTCTTCCTCGTGCAGGGCGCGCACGACGCGTCCGCGCAGTCATGTAAGAGGAAGAGAGAGGAGCAAAGCATGGCCAAGCTCACCATGAGCCGCCGTAGCTTCGTCAAGGTCGCGGCCGTCACCGCAGCGGCCTGCGCCATGGCTGGCGGTGCCCCCGAGCCCATGAAGGCGCTCGCCGAGGGTGTCGACGAGACTGCCGGTGAGGTCAAGCGCATCCGTTCCACCTGCCGCGCCTGCGGCAAGGTCGAGTGCGGCGTGTGGGTCACCGTCGAGGACGGCAAGGTCACCAAGGTCGAGGGCGACGAGTCCACGCCTCACGGCCGCGGTCACTGCTGCTCGAAGTCGCAGTCTTCGATGCAGGCCGCCTACCACCCCGACCGCCTCAAGTACGTCATGAAGCGCACCAACCCCAAGGGCGAGGACGACCCGGGCTGGGTCCGCATCTCCCTCAAGGAGGGCTTCGACCTCGTCGGCGAGAAGTTCGGCGAGCTCATCGACAAGTACGGCGGAGAGTCCATCTTCGCCATGGGCGGCACCTCCCGCGTGTGGACCCAGGCTCCCTACGGAACCCTGAAGCAGGTCTTCGGCACGCCCAACGCCCACCTCGCCTACGAGATCTGCAAGGGCCCGCGTCACTTCGGCGGCATCCTGACCGACGAGATCGGCTCCCCGTGGATGGAGGTCGAGGCCGAGCCCAAGGTCTACGTGCAGTGGGGCACCGCGCCTGAGTACTCCAACTACGACTCCAACAACCGTACCGTCACCGACGTGTCGCAGCACTCCACCTGCCACATCCTGGTCGACCCCCGTCTGACCCCGCTGGGCAAGGAGAGCTCCATCTGGCTGCCCCTGCGCGTAGGCACCGACCTGTGCCTGTCGCTGTCCTGGCTCAAGTGGATCCTCGACAACGAGGCCTACGACGACGCCTTCGTGCGCCGCTGGACCAACGCCCCGTTCCTGTGGTGCGAGGACAAGGAGAAGGAGGGCGAGCCCGGCGACGGCGTCTGGTTCATGGAGATGAACGGCGGCATCCACATGAGGACCCGCCTGCTCACCGAGGCCGACCTCAAGGAGGACGGCTCTCCCAAGCGCTTCATGGTCTGGGACGAGGCCAACGAGCGCCTCACCTATTGGGACTCCGAGGAGTGCCAGTGGGAGGGCGAGGAGCACCGCATCCCCACGACCGGCATGTGGGTCGAGCACCCCTACAAGCCCCTCGCGGCCGACGCCTGGCTGCCCGACATCTCCACCTTCGCCGACCCGGCCACCGAGCCCGACCGCTTCCCCGAGGGCTCTGAGGAGTGCAACCCCGAGGGCCTGCCCAAGCTTCCCTCGCTGTTCCCCGGCGAGATCGAGGTCACGTGGAAGGACGGCACCACCCATGTCGCCCGCACCGTGTGGGACGCCTTCGCCGAGAACCTCGAGCCCTACACGCTGGAGTACGCCGAGGAGGTCACCGAGGTTCCCGCCGACCTCATCGAGCAGGCCGTGAGGACCTACACCACCCGCGTCGACCCGGCCATGGGCAACGGCGGCATCCACTACCAGCTCGCTCCCGACCAGACCGGCCACGCCGTCCAGAACACCCGCGCCCTGCAGATCATCGCCTGCATCACGGGCAACTCCGACGAGCCCGCCGGCAACCGCGGCTCCTCCAAGGCTGAGGTCGACGGCTGCCCCGGCCGCGCCACGATGCTGTCCACCGATTACGGCGAGGACGCTATCACGTGGTCGGGCCGCGACAAGTCCATCGAGGACCAGATCCCCGAGATCCAGGACTTCGTCCAGTACCTGATCGACAACGACTCGCCCCTGGCCGAGCGTTACGACAACAAGGTTCCCACCGACGAGGAGGCCCGTTGGATCGCCGAGCGCAAGGGTGGCGCGTATCGCGCCTCCACCGCTTGGCCCAACCCCAAGACGTCCTGGGAGCGCAACGCCAAGCAGATCAGCGCCGAGCGCTTCCCGCTGCTGCGCTACTGGAACCGCTGGGCTGACGCCGCCACCATCTGGGACTCCATCAACGAGATCGACACGCCCTACCAGATCCACGGCGGCGTGTGCATGTCGGGCGACTTCATGAACGAGTCCAACCTGACCGAGGCCTGGGAGGCCCTGACCAAGCTGGACTTCTGGGTCGACATCAACCTGTGGTCCTGCCCCAACAACGGCTGCGCCGACGTGGTGTTCCCCTGCCTGCACTGGCTCGAGGTCAACACGACCCGCGTCTCGCAGGGTGCAGGCGGCGTCTTCGGCGCCGGCCAGCGCGCCAAGCAGCCCGAGGGCGACTGCATCTACGACCCCGTGTTCGTCGTGCTGCTGTACCAGGCCCTGGGCGTGCCCTTCAACAACACCGACCCCGACTACGACGAGTGGCTCAACCTCAACGTCGAGGACTTCGTCCAGATGGGCGGCACCGTCACCTATGAGGAGCAGGAGTCCCGCGTCCTCAAGGCCGCCTGCGACGCCTGGAAGACCCCGGAGTTCCCCGACGGCCCCACCTTCGAGGAGTACGCCGCGAAGTTCCAGGAAGAGGGCTGGTTCGACTGCCGCAAGTACCACCCCGAGCGCTGGGGCACCTACCGCCGCTGGGAGATGGGCTACCGTCGTCAGGAGGGCGGCTACAACCTGTACCCCGCCGTCGACGAGAAGGCCGGCTTCATGACCCCCACCGCCAAGGTGGAGATCTGGTCCACGATCATGGAGTCCTACATCGATGACGAGGACAAGTTCCCCTACTGGCGCGAGCCCATCAACTCCAAGGTGGCCAACCCCGAGTTCTACGACGCCTCCCTGGTCGACCAGATCGGCGAGCACCAGGCCGTGAACGGCAAGATGGACGAGAACGAGCACATGCTCAACAAGGAAGGCTACAAGGCCGCCCTTACCGCCAACCCCGACGCCGCCTTCATCATGACCACCGGCGCCCGCCAGCCCGTCTACTTCCACACCGAGCACCGTCAGCTCCCCTGGTGCCGCGAGCTGTGGCCCTACCCGCGCTTCGAGATGAACCCCGCGGACTGCGCCAAGCTCGGTCTGGAGGCCGGCGACTGGGTGTGGATCGAGTCCCCGTGGGGCAAGGTCCGCGAGGTCCTCGACCCCTACTACGGCATCAAGGAGGGCACGGTCAACGCCAACCACGGTTGGTGGTTCCCCGAGGTCGACACCGCCAGCCACGGCTTCGAGCTCGTCAACATCAACTGCACGCTCGACAAGTACGCCCAGTGCTGGATCTGCGGCGCCTCGCAGATGCGCGGTGTGCCCGTGGTCGTGTACAAGGCGACCGCCGAGAACTCGCCCTTCGGCAACCCCGTGCCCTGCGACCCCGACGGCAACCCCGTCATCTGGGAGCCCACGGACCCGCGCCTGAAGGAGTGGTTGAGCTCCGACCCCGCCGTCGAGGGCATGAACTACTACAGGGCTGGAGTCAAGGGCATTCAGACCGGTAAGTCTCTCATTAAGGAGTAGTTGCCGGGGCGGTAGTCGCCGCCACGTCTTATCCGATCGCGGAGGCGCAGCTGCCGCGTTCCGGAACGGCTCATGTACGTCCAGTACACTTCACCGTTCCGCGCCTTGCATCTGCGCCTCCGTCTGCTGGGATGGTTTTGGTGTTGGCGGCGACGCCGACTTGCTTCACCCGATCGCGGCGGCCCATCTGCTGCGTTCCGCAAGGCCTTACGTACGTTCAGTACGCTGCAGCCTTGCGCGCCTTGCATATGGGCCGCCGTCTAGACGGACGGTTTGGTTTGACCTGGTTGGTTCTCCGAAGCCGTCTTGTTGAACGTACGAACGACTATTGAGAGGAGAGGAACCCGCAATGTCTCAGTATGCAATCATCACTGACCTGAACCGTTGCACGGGCTGCCTTGCCTGCACTGTTGCCTGCAAGACCGTCAACCCCGTGCCCGTGGGCAACTACTGGATCCGCGCCCTGCGCGTGGGCCCCACCACCAAGGAGGAGGGCGGCCAGTACCCCGACGTGGACATGTACTTCCTGCCCATGCAGTGCCAGCACTGCGCCAACCCCGAGTGCGTGACGGTCTGCCCCACCGGCGCCTCCGTCAAGGCCGAGGACGGCACTGTGCAGATCAACGCCGAGCAGTGCATCGGCTGCGGCGCCTGCCTGTCCGCCTGCCCCTACGGCGTGCGCTACATCAACGAGGAGCTCGCCGTGGCGCAGAAGTGCGTCATGTGCCATGACCTCGTGGAGAAGGGCCAGCTGCCCCAGTGCGTGTCGCAGTGCGGCGCCCGCGCCCGCTTCTTCGGCGACCTCGACGAGGGCATCGACTCCTTCGAGGGCCCCTGGCGCCCCGAGGTGGCCGGCACCTACGACGAGCAGCAGGCCGTGCGCGTCAAGATCCGCGACGCCGTGGAGGAGTTCCAGGACGACGACCTGCACCAGATGCCCGACGCAGGCAACGGCCCTCAGAACTACTACATCCTGCGTCAGCACTACGGCGACCGTCGCGACCGCGTCTGGCGCGGCTCCGACGAGCAGACGCTCTAAGCTA
>CAVEWV010000112.1:6863-8163 GCA_963619535.1 Acutalibacteraceae bacterium
CGTTCGTCGTACAATGGGCGCCTGTTGTAGTCGAGCCGGCAGGGGAGGTCCCGTGGCGCACCATCAGACATGCGATACGCCCGCGCGGGCCGCGGCGCCCCTGCGGGTGCTGCTCTTCTGCGAGAAGTGGGAGTCGGGGGGCATCGAGGCCTACCTCACCTCGCTCATCGAGGCCTGGGGGCCCGGCGCGGTGCAGGTCACGCTCGCGGCGTGCAAGGTGCAGGCCGGCCCCTACGACGAGCGCCTGCGAGCCCTGGGCGTGACGCCGCTCGCCCTGGGCCAGGGCATCCGGCAGGTGGGGGCCAACGTGCGGGCCTTCAAGGAGCTGCTGAGTCAGGGGAGCTTCGACGTCGTGCACCTCAACGTCTACGAGGGCCTGGCGCTCGTGTTTGCCCGGGCGGCCAAGCAGGCGGGGGTGAGGCGCGTGGTGGTCCACAGCCACAACGACGCCCTGCGCCCCAGTGCGACCCACTCCCTCAAGCTCGCCCTGCACCGCGCGTGCACGGCGTGCCTGGGAGGCGCGGCGGACGTGCGGCTGGCCCCGTCCGTCCAGGCGGGGCGCTTCATGTTCGGCAATCGTCCCTTCACGCTTGCCCACAACGGCATCGACCCCGAGCGCTTCGCCTTCGACGCGCAGGCGCGCGCAGCCGTGCGTGCCGAGCAGGGCTTCGCCACGGGCGACCTCGTGCTGGGCTGCGTGGGCCGGCTCTGCGAGCAGAAGAACCAGCTCTTCCTGCTTGACGTGCTGGCGAGCCTGGGCCAGCGGGACGTGTGCGACGCGCGCCTGCTGCTCGTGGGCGTCGACGACGGCGGCGGCTCCTACGAGGCGCGCCTGCGGGAACGTGCCCAGGAGCTGGGCGTTGCGGGCAAGGTCACGTTCTTCGGGGCGAGCCCTAACGTCGCTGCGCTTTACCAGGCTATGGACGCGCTCTGCATGCCCTCGACCTTCGAGGCCCTGGGCATCGTGGCCGTGGAGGCCCAGGCGGCGGGCCTGCCCGTCGTGGCCTCACTGCGCGTGCCCCCCGAGGCCCAGGCAGGCGGCGCCCTCACGCGCCTGGAGCTCGACGCCCGCCTGTGGGCCGAGGCGCTGCGCGAGGCCGCCGGCGCCCCCCAAGACGCCCGCCTCGTAGGGCCCGCCGCCGTGCGCGTCGCCGGTTACGACATGCGCTCCTGCGCCGCCCAGGTCCTGGACATCTACCGCGGCGCCTGACGTCTGCCCTCTCTCGCTCAACCAAATCAACCATAGTCAAAGAAATCAACGGCAGGCAAAGAAATCAAGGAGAGGCAAAGAAATCAACGG
>CAVEWV010000113.1:0-3268 GCA_963619535.1 Acutalibacteraceae bacterium
AGGGGCAAGGGGGACGAATGGGCGAAATGGGACAGGCAAACCACACGGGCGCGTGTGGGGAGAGCGGGCCGGGCGGTGCTTGACGGCTCGCCTTCCGGAGCGGGGCAACGACGCCGGCAACAAGTACAACAAGACCTACCCCAACTTCGCCGCCGGCATCAACGCGGGCCTGTGCGCCACGATGGGCCGCCACGTGGGCAAGTCCCTCGCCGCGAAGTAGGCCGAGCGAGTAGGGTTGCGGCCGTTCGTGCCACGCAGCTGGCATCGGGTGGCCGTGTAGAGAGGGTGCCGGGCGGCACGTTGCGTGCGGTCCGGCACCCTCTTTTACGTGAGATGCGATGTTTGGCCAGTTTCCGTGTTACCCGCGGCCTCGTTGCGCATGGCGCCGGCGCGACTGCACTCACCAAAGCCTGGCCCGCGCTTCCTACAGCGCCTCGGCCACCCAGGCACCCACGTTGTGCGTGAGGCAGTCGAAGGTCAGGCCCAGGAGCGTCACCTCGTCGGTGCCGGCACGCCAGGGTTCGGCGTAGCCGCGCTGCCGGATTTGCGCGAGGGCCTTTCGGGCGGCCTCAATATCGGCGGCCTGCCCGCTCGCCACCTTGACCTCCACCACAAACACGTGGCCCGGGGCGCGCATGACCATGTCGATACGACCGGCCGACGTCGTCACCTCGGCCGATACGTACATACCGATGAAACGCAGTATCGCGACAGCGACGCACTGATATGCCTGCTCGCTCAGGCGGTCGGTCAGGTCGTAGCCGATGGAGGAGAAAAAGCTCTCGAGGGAGTTGACGAACCCCTCGGCGTCGCCTGCGGCAACCGCGCGCCTGCACGCCAGAGCCCAGCCGGACGTCTCGGCCTCGTCGGCCGTGGTGTACGTTCCCGCCAGCCACTCGTTGAAGCCGTCCTCCACCTCGTGGTTGGGGAAGCCGAGCCGGTACACCCGGGAGCGGCCGAACTCCTCGAAGCTCTTGATCGTGAGGTAGCCCGTCTGGAGAAGCACCGCGGGCATGGAAGGGCGCGCGGGCTCGTAGGTACCCAGGGAGGCCTCGGGTACGTCGAGGGAGTCCAGCTCGATGGGGGCCTTTTTGGCGTACGACATGAGCCAGCCGGGGGTGCCCGTCTCGAACCAGTAGGAGCGCATGTCGGCCGAGTCCAGGCAACGGCCCAGCGACACGGGGTTGAAGACGCGGGTGAGCGAGCGGTCGAAGCAGTACCCGTCGTACATGTCCTCAAGCCGCGCGAAGGCGCCGTCGACGTCGGTGCCCAGGGCCTGCGCAAGGGCGGCGAGCCGCCCGGGAAAGTTCGTGCGCACCTCGTCGTGGGTGTAGCCCAACAACGCCGAGAACCGCGTGTCCATGGTGATGTCGGTCAGGTTGTTGAGGTCGGAGAAGACCGAGACCTTCGAGAACTTGGAGACGCCCGTCATCAGGCAGAAGTGCTGGCGCGCCTCCGTGAGCTTGACCACGGAGTAGAAGGACTTCAGAAACGCCTGGTAGGAGGCGACTTCGTCGGTCCCGATCCAGCGGGTGAGGGGTTTGTCGTACTCGTCGATGAGCAGCACGCACTGGCCCTGGGGACTCGTGGCGGCGACGTCATCGATGAGGAATCGAAGGGCGATTGTCGGGTCGGCGTCTTCCCTCAAGGCCACATTGAGTCTGTTGGCCTCGGCCGTGATTGTTGCCAAGGTGCGGGAGACGACCTCCTCTACCGTCTCTCCCGAGCACGACGCCATGTCGAGCCGAATCACGGGGTAGGTCTGGGCCCAATCCCACGGCAGAGAGCTGATGGCCAGACCCTCGAAGAGTTCCCGTTTGCCTTCGAAGAGGCATTGCAGCGTGGAGCACAGAAGCGACTTGCCGAAGCGCCTGGGGCGGGAGAGGAAGAACTGGTTGCCCATGCGCCCATCTACCAGGGTGTGGATGAGGGCGGTCTTGTCCACGTAGGCCAGCCCCGTCGTGCGGATGCGCGTGAAGTCGTATGTGTTGGTGGCGATGTTTTCCACGGCAACCTCCCCGGTATCGGTATGCTTGAGCAAAGTATATCCCCGCATGCCGCGCTCGCGCTCGGGTCGCGTGCGGCCCATCGCTGTGCCATACCATTTGCGCAGGACGTGCGCCATATCGTCTATAATTCGTCGAGTCCGACCTCGTGGCTCGTGTCATGCCACGACTCCAGCACGTTTCTGAGCAGTTCGGCCTCTTTGATTTCTCCGTCTTCGTAGAGCGCCGCCTCAATCCCTTGGGCGAGGAGGGAATCGTGCAGATTGAGGATCAGGGTGAGTCCATCGTCGTCCGAGCATTCACAGCCAAGGAGCGCCTCCCCGCTTTCTGCACGACGCTTCACTTCTCCGAGCGATAGGCCGGTCGCCTGCTTAAGCTCCATGAGCGCCTTCGCAGTCAGGTCGGTGGATGTGATTCTGATTTCGTACTCGTACCTCATGGCGAGCCTCCTAGAACTCGTTGATGCGCCGAATGCGACGTCCTGGCAAACTTTTGCTGCAAGACCCTCCATGCCAGCCCTTGAGTATAGTGGCCCGCGATTCCTGATCGGCCGCCACGGCCGGTTAACGAAAGCCCCAACAATGTGCCAGCAGGCACTGGAAGGGGCCGACCATGACCAAGAGGGAGACCTTCCCGAGTTCAAGGCTGAGGTTGTCCCGGAGCCGATGAGGGCGCCGAATCGCACATCGCGTGCGGTCCGGGTCCCTCGCTTTGCTGCGCGATATTCGGTTGGTCTTCGTTTCTCTACATCCCGCTCTGCTCGGGGTTCTCGCGCTGGGTGAGCGAGATCTCCAGGTTGCCGTTGCGGCAGCGCAGCTCGTCGATGAGCTCCTTCTCGCTGGCCTGGGGCAGCAGGGTCACGTCGTAGGTGAGCTTGAAGAGGCTACCCATGTTGCAGGTCTTGACGCTGGTCTGACGTGCGGCGCTGGTGTAGCGGGGGAGCACCTCGTCGAAGAGGCCCACGTAGTTGAGGTCCTCAGGCACGGTGATGCGCAGCGTGCGGTCCAGGTCGCCGGCGCTGCTTGCGCCCAGGCCCGCGAGCTGGTAGACGATCATCGCGGCGCCGAGCACCACGGTGAAGAGCACGGCGTAAGCCGGGTAGCCCATGCCCACCACCAGGCCCGCCGCCATGGCGAGGAAGAGCGCGCCGATCTCTTTGGCGCTGCCGGCCACGGAGCGGAACCTCACCAGGCTGAACGCGCCCATCACGGCGATGCCCGCGCCGATGTTGCCGTTCACCATGAGGATGACCACGCACACGA
>CAVEWV010000113.1:3641-8118 GCA_963619535.1 Acutalibacteraceae bacterium
CGGTTGCCTGGGCCAAGCGGTCGTCAGGCTCGCCAGGAAGGGCTGGCCGTGGTGCGGGCCGGGCGCCCGGGGCCAAGCGGATCGTCGGGCCTGCCGGGAGGTCGGCCCATGGCACGGGCCGGGTGCCTGGGCTTAGGCAGCTGCCTGGGTGGCTTGCGGGAACGTGATCATGCCTGCTAGGGAAACGACGAACAAGGCACTTTTCCAGAGCGCCGGTGCAACAACAGAGCAGGTAAAAGCTCTATGCAACTGAGACGGTCCAGCTCGATCATTGCTTTCTTACCTAGGCTGCCGTCGTCGCTGTCGCTCCGCTCGCCGCGTCAGCCGCCGGCGCGCTCGCCTCTTGCTCGCAGATTCGCCCATAGGCGCGGCCGTACTTGGAGAACGTGCCCGGATAGAGCTGGAACTCCGAGAGCATCTGCGAGGCCCACAGCGGGTAGGCGCCGCCCGCCTTCACCTCCATGAGCACGCGGCCCTCGGGCAGCAGCGCCTCGCCGCCCACGCCCGCCGTCAGACTCACGTCGTGGTCGCGCCACAGCACGTTGTCGTCGAAGGTGATGCGAAACTCCCGGTCGTCGGTGGCGAAGAACGCCTCGCGCTCGTAGGAGAGGAAGACCGCCGGCTCCAGATTGGCATAGCGCTCAAGCAGGAAGTCGATCTCGCGCACCACCTGGCTGTCGGGCAGGCGCACCCCGCCCAGCAGGTAGTCGCGGGCAGCCTGCTGCGTGGTTGCCACGCGACGCTTGTACACGGTGGACTTGTACTTCTTCTTTATCTCGATGAAGGCCGGCGTTGTGGCCGTGGCCACGCCGTAGCTGCGTACGCGGAGCTTCTCCTTGTAGAGCGGGTGCTCCAGGGAGCGGCGGATGAGCAGGTGGTCGGGCGTGTCGAGGTAGACGTTGCACAGGGTGGAGCGCCCATGCTCGTCGGGCCGCATGCGCTGAAGCATCGCTTCCTTGAGCCTGTCGAGGTCGGTGCGCTTCACGAGGTACTTCACCTCGCGGCGCTTGAAAACCAGTTGGTATGCCATGCTCGCCTCCCTGTTTGTCGCTTGCGTGTCGAGCGATGCGCAGGATATCCGGCGAGCTTTAAAGGGAGATGAAAGGAGGCTTTGCGCGGGCTTTACGTAAGCTTGGCCGATATTTTGCACAGATGGTTGAAGTGGGGCTGAAGGAGACGGCGCCGTGGCGGCGCCGGCGCAGCGGAGGCTTGCGGTTGGGTCGGCCCAGCTCCTCGCTCGAAAAACGTTCCCATCGACGGCCCCCGAGCGTCTCGGGCCCATACCCTGCACAGACATCCCTCTTCCTGGTGAAAACGACAGGCAAGTCAGGCGCTCTTTCGTCGCCGCTATATCGCCGGTAGGGGTCGCACGCCATTGAGGCGATAGCGTCCGCCCATCGCCTCGTGGGGCAGGCGGTGGGCGAGTTGTTTGCATGGCTTCGCATTGCCGCTATATCGCAGGTAGGGGCCGCACATCATTGAGATGGTCGCGCCTGCTATCGCCTGGTGGGGCAGGCGATAGGCGAGTTGCTCGCATGGCTTTGTGCCGTCGCCATACATGCAGGTAGATGCCGCACGTCATTGAGGCGACGCCGACCTCCCATCGCCTCGTGGGGCAGGCGATGGGCGAGTCATTCGCATGGCTTCGCGTTGTCGCTATACGTGCAGGTAGATGCCGTGTTCTGAAGGTGCAATTGCGTGCAATCATCGCTTCCCTGGGAAGAGCGCGAGCCTCTGCCCCATGTATTCAGAGGCGTCCAATTTCTTCGACCTCGCAGTCCCTACCGGTGCTCGTGTTCAGCTCTGCGGCGTTTTCGGCACATTGGCTCGATGAGATGGGGCATGGTTGTAGGGGGCCGAGCCAAACGGGGGCTTAAGTATGTGCTCGCCAGCGATTCTGGCAAGTAGTCCGGATACATGCAAGGCGTTTACCAGGCATTTTGCTAATGCAGGATGGCGGCTTATCTTCCGGGAGCGTGTTCAAGCACATACTTACGGTCTGATTTGGCAGAGATGTTGCGGCCGGTCTTGGTAAACGGCGATTAAGCCGTGCGGTTCCGATTGCGCGGGGTCTCTGTATGTGCCCTCGTCATGTTGGCGTATCGATTAGCGACCCGTTCATCGCCTCCCTCGACCGGCTCGTTTTCGTCGCGATCCGTCGTTGGGCCAGGGCGTATCGGGCGAATACGCGCAGGATTGATGTATCTGAATAAAACAAGTGATATTTTGTGATATCTGTCACAGTAAGGTCACAGTATCGTGTGACAAAATATATCTATTTACCAGGTAATATATTCATCTGGTACCTTTATTTCAGCATACCTCATGTGCTAACGTATGCATATGGAAACGATAATCTGCGACATCACAGCATTCGATTACTGGCGCATCCCGCCAATCGTAGGGATGCTCGTCTGCGGTGGGAACGACCGGCTTCTCAATTCAGTCGGCCTATGCCCCGAGGCCCTCGACGCTTTCCGCATGCGGCTTGCGTCCGAGTTGGGCCTATGCCGGCGATTTGCGCTTCCTGCCCCTGCGGCCAGCCATATGGGCAGGACCGCAAAAGACCTTCAAGGCGTGCTGCTTGCCTTGGCCCCCAACCACTCCGATGCGGTAGACGTGCTGGTTGCCGAACGTCGCCACTGCCATGCCTCATCGCTCATCCGCACAAGGCTTTGCACCTGCGAGCTGCCGCCTGGCGCGACTATTCCCCTGAACGACGACGTCAGTGTCGTGACGCCTGGATTTGCCCTGATGCAGCTTGCCTCGCGATTGCCGCTGTCCCATATTGTCATGTTGGGAATGGAGCTGTGCGGGTCGTTTGCGGTGTATCGGCCACCGGAGCCGCTCGAGGCGATGCTGCAGTCTCTTGCATGCGGTCGGGGAATTCCCAAAGTGGGCGGGTGGCGGCCTTTCGTGGACGTGCACGGCAGATTGACGGGGCTTTGGTCGAGGCCTCCGCTCGTCAGCCTCAAAGACCTTCGAAAGCTCTGCCGCGCCGCCTCCCCCAAGCGTGGAGGCGCCAAGCTTTCGGCGGCGCTCGAGTATATCCAGCCGGGTGCGGCCTCGCCTTTCGAGGCGCGGGCGGGAATCCTCCTCGGGTTCCCCCGGAGCCTTGGCGGGGCAGGCTTTGCCGGCTATGAGTTCAACAAGCGGGTTCGCCTGTCTCGCGATGCCCGCCTCCTCTGCGCCCGCGACACTTGCTATTGCGACCTGTACTGGCGAGAAGGCCTCGACCTGGAGTGCCAGAGTGCCGCAGCCCATGGAGACGGGGACGCGTTTCTCTCGGATTCCGACCGAACGGCAGCCTTGCGGGCGATGGGGATAGACGTTCTTCCTGTTACCTACGCCCAGCTGTCCGACCTCGATCGCTTTACCGCGCTCTGCAAGACGCTGGCTCGCCTTCGCGGTGTGCGCTACCGTGCGCTTTCCGATGCGGGCCTTGACCGGGCCGAGAAGCTACGTTCCGAGGTGCTTTCCGATTGGGGCCGCCTCCACCGTGGCTAGGTGGACATTGCACAAGTCGCGCGCGTGGGCATCGCCGTCATCAGCAGTGTCGGGAAAGACGCTCCTATGCTGGGCGATCCTTGCTTATGTTGGGCTCAATTCGGTTCGAAAGGGCTTTGGGGACTTCCCTTGCCTTTAGGGAAACAATGATTAAGCCGGCCTGCCTCAATTGCGCGGGGCCTTTACCTGCCCTGTTGTTACACCGACGCTCTGGACAAGTGACTCGTTTGTCGTTTCCTTAGGCGTTTTGCCCGCTCGGCCTCCATGCCGCTGGCGGCCTCTGCCCTGATTCTCAATCTGGCAGTGATGCCGTGGTGTGAGCGTCGTGCAGCGGGTGAGAGTGCGCCGTTCGGGGCCTGAGGCCCGCTCTCATAATCAGCTGCTCGCGACCCCGGCGGCAGGCCCCGCCGCTTCGGAACCCTGGGGGGGATTCATGCATGTATTCGAACGACTTCCCTTTGGCGGCAAGCCCTGCCGCCTCGAGGGTCCTGTGGGCCATTGCTACGCTCTCTCGGCAACCGCGCCCGCGGTGGGGCGGGCACGCCCGCAGCCGGTGGCTTGCGCATCTGCTTCGCGAGAAGCCTATCAACGCTGGCCGTGGCTCGTCCATCGCACGCATCGTGGCGCCGATGGGTCGCGGGATGGGCATCTCCGAGGGGGCGCCTGGCTGTACGTCGCGGCCTATCCGGGATTGGGGGTGGCGGTTCTCACGGACCTCGCCCTCCCCGGTCACCAGGCGGGTCCAGTGGGATGACTTGCCGACGTCGAGGCCGAGGGCGGCTTTGCGGGCGGCGGTTTGCTTGCTCATGGCGGCGCCCCTCCGATTGTCGCCCGACCGGAGGGCCGCTCCCCCGACGCCCGCATTGCATGGCCGTGGCGGTCTCGGCGGAGGGCCCGGCGGTTTCTCGTCAGTCGTCGGAAGCGGCGGCGCCCGCGCCTGAACTGCCTCCCGTTTCTTGGACAAGGAAAG
>CAVEWV010000114.1:0-8005 GCA_963619535.1 Acutalibacteraceae bacterium
TCTGCAGAAGGCCGGCGACTACCTCATCGACCACACCACCATCGTTGAGGACGAGACCGCAAGCGACACGAGCGCGTCGAGCGACGACGCGAGCGAGAAGGACGCCGACGAGACGAGCACGACGAGCAGCGCCAGCGAGAAGGACGCCGCAAGCACGACCAGCAAGACGACCGCAAGCGAGACGAGCAGCACGGCAAGCTCGAAGGACTCCGACGAGACGGACGCCTCGGCCAGCGAGAAGGACACCGACGAGACGAGCGCGACGAGCGAGACAACTGCAAGCGAGAAAACGAGCGCCTCGACCAGCAAGTAGGCCGTCGGAGCGCAACCGCCACCATGCACAAAAGGGCGCCCCACAGACACGCGAGCATACTCGCTGCCTGCGGGGCGCCCTCATACAGGTCCGCCTTACTCCAGGCCGCCCATCTGCTTGATTGCCTTGATGCCCTGAACCATAGACGAGCCGTTGCGGGGACCGGGCATGTTGCAGGGATAGGCACCGCAGAACATGGAGCCGGCGTTGTCGCCCGCGCAGTAAAGGCCTTCGATGGGGGCCGTATGATCGGCCTTCATGGCCTGAGCATTCTCGTTGATGGAGATGCCCTGCATGGAGCACAGCAGCGAGCCGCCGAGCCAGCCGCCGTAGAAGGGCGCTGTGCGGATTTCGGACAGGCGAACGGCGGGCTTTCCGAACTCGTCATCGTCCTGCGCATCGTACTTGGCGTTGTAGCTCTCGACCGTCGCCAGGAAATTCTCCTTGGCCTCGCCCTCGAAGCCCAGCTTGTCGGCCAACTCTTCGATGGTGTCGGCTTTCTGGATGAGGCCTTGAGCCTCATAGGCCTCAAGTTCCCCCTGCATAGCGCCCTCACGCTGCGCAAAGGTCGAGCAGGCGACGGTATGGAAGCGCAGGACGTCCTCGTAGTAGTTGGCGTCGAACACCTGCGCGTACACGCCGCCGGGCTGGTTGCCGGCCGCAAATACGATGTCGCTGTAGGGGCAGCTCTCATTTGCGAAGCGCAGGCCGTTGCGGTTGACCTTGAGGAACGGCTGCGTACCGCTCATGTACTGATCGAGCGTGCCCGGGAATTCGCGGTGGCCGAACGTCTTGGGGTTCTCGCGATAGCCTGCGTCAACGCCCGGGGCCACCAGGCCGCGGTCGAACAGCATAGAAGCGGGCTCCTTGTCGAAGGCCGCGCCCGCCCAGACAGCAGCGCGGATTCCCTGGCCGCGATCGCGCGGCGAGCCGCTCTGGCACGTCACCACGGCGCAGGATTGCGGATCGAGCTGAGTCATCATGTAGGGGTTGCCACCGTAGCCACCACAGGCCAGCAGCACGCCCTTGGCCGCGTTGACCTTGATGAGTTCACCGGTGAGGATGTTCTGGGCGATGGCACCGGTCACACGCCCGTTCTCATGCGTCAGCTTGACGAGCGTCGTGTTAAAGTCCACGTCGTAACCCATGCTCTGCATGCGCTCGAGGAAGACGGCGTTGCGATCGCCCTCGTAATAATGGCGCGTCTCGCTGAAGTAATAGACGGTGTTGTCCTCGTCGCACTGCTCGGGCCAGCGAGCGCCGTCGCCTGTGGTGATCATGCACTCGTAGTTGTACGGATCGGCCTCCATGTAGCTTGCGACGAAGTCGTACATGGCGGCGGACTCGTCAATCCATAGCTTGATAACGCGCTCGTTGCACTTTCCGTTGGCGTAGCGACGGAACTCGGAGAGCAGCTTCTTGCGGTTGACCGGCTCGCAGCCCGCCTCCTGATAGGCACGCGAGTCCACCGCACCGAAGCCATAACGATTCTCTTGGGTCGAGTTCAGCGTCTCGATGGTACGGAAGTTCAGACCGTTCTGGGCGGCATAAAGCGAGGCGGCCATGCCGGCGTTGCCCGCACCTACGATGAGGATGTCGGTGTCCCACGTCTGCGCGATGTCCTCATCGAAGATTTCAGGCTCCACGCCGAGCCAGTCGGTGTCGTCGCCGGCAAAGAACGAGCGCTTCTCGGCCAGCGTCTCGCCCTTGGCCTGGGCGATGGCGTCGCGCATGGCCTGCATGGCACCGTAGCAGGTCATGGTACAACCGGCAATGACGTCGATGTCGGCAGACTGCGCATCCATGAAGGAGGACTGGAGCGCGGGGGCGATCTTACCGCCCACAAAGCTCGTCTCGCCGGTGAGGTCGAGCTGGACCTGGGTGATGGAAGTCTCGTCGAACGTGACGATGGCGTCGATGGTGCCCACACCCTCGCCCGTGCCGATATAGGTGCCGGCAGTATAGGAGGCAGTGGCGGCGTCGGCCAGTGCAGATCCAGCGCCTGCGGTGACTGCCGCTGCCGCTGCGACGGCGGCCGTACCCTTGATGAAATCCCTGCGAGCCATGTCCTGTGCCATGTGCATTCCTTTCCCCTTGCCTTGTGGTCTGTGCGTCGATGCATGCGGCCGGCGATAAGCCTATGATGCCGTCGCCCGACGTCGATGGATGGTAGACTGTGGCGCACCGACGGGCTTCACCCGTGAGGTGGCTTTTATTCATGCTGGTAGATGCGGCAAAATCCAATGTCTCACCCCTCAGGTGGGAGACGCTTTGATGCAGTGTGTACTCGATGAGGTGGAAAGGGGAAACGTCAGGATGGCCGATACAGACGACGCTAAGCCCATCGTGGTCAGCCCGACCGACTTGCGTCGGGCTCTTATGGGCGTCGTGGCACTTGCGCTTTCGCAAGTCGCAGGCGCCCTACTTCAGCAAGCGGTTTTCCCGGTGGTCGTCGCTCTGCAGCCGCTCATCCGTGAGTTTCAATGCCTCATCGGGCTGCTGTTCGCCCTGTTTCTGGTGTTCGCCTGTATGCGTCGTCCAAACCTGCTGGCCCACCGAGTCCTGACGGGCTGCGCGGGCGCGGCAGCCCTCCTCGGCGGTGTCATGCTGGCAGTGGGGTCTCGAAGCTCCGCGTTCTTGGCGGTCGGCTGCGCGTTGGAGTCCCTTGCCATAACATGGGCGGTCTGCCAATGCGGCGTGCTATTTGGCCTGATACAATCGCAACGTATGCGAGCCGCCGCCATCGCCGGGGGCCTTGCGCTCTCCATCGCCATTGCCGTGCTTGCTTCCGCGCCCAGTTACTTGCCTGGAACAATGGCGCTAACCCTCTCCGCGGCCCTTGCCGTGTTGCTGCCGGCCCGCACAGTTCACCCCATCGTTGCCGACATTGCATCAGGACAGACAAGCCTCGATTTGGCACTCGCCAACCCACGCTCGTTTTTGGGGCCGTTCCACCAGGTCTTCGTGCTGGCGTTCGCATTTTCCGCCGTCTCCCAGCTCTCCACGGCCTTATGCCACGACAGCGGGTTTGCCGCGACTGGGTTGCTGCAGCTCGCAATTTTCACAGGAGCGGGCCTGTGGTTTGTGCTTGCGCGCCAAAACTCTCGCCGCGAGGACGCCCTGTTCGACACGGCGAGCCTGCTTGTGATTGCAGGCATGTTGCTGGCAACCTTGGACTACGCCCAGCCCGGCGAGGTTTCGCATAGCCTGCTGAGCGCAGGCGATTCATGCTTTACGATTTTGAGCTGGCTTGTTGTCGCCGGCCTATGCAAGCGCAACCCGGCTGGTTCGTTGTATGCGGTATCTATCCAAACGGCCGCTCAAGACCTCGGTATCCTCGTCGGCGCAACGGTTGGCCACCTGTGCGGCCTCTTGGGCAACACCGATCCGCATGCAGCCGGATTCGTTTTAGCCTGCCTGCTGTTTTTCTATTTGGCATATGTGCAGATAGGCTTGCGCGACTTCAGCTTTACACAAACCATCGAAAGCGTTTACCCGGTTGTTGCCGTGAAGGAGACCGCTGCGGTACCTGCGACCCCCTCGCGCGACGAGTTGCTTGCGCAGGCATGCGCCTTGCTGGCAAAGACGCGCTCGCTTACCGCGCGCGAAACCGACGTCACGATCTTGCTTTGCCGCGGCTACAGCGGCGAGCGCATCCAAAACGAGCTTTCCCTGGGCTACAACACGGTAAAGACGCATGCCAAGCACATCTACCGCAAATGCGAGGTCCACTCACAGCAAGAACTCATCGACTTGGCCGAGACCATGGCAAAACAGTTCGAGTAGGCGGGTCGCATCATGGATTCCAAAAGGACGCCGCAAGCACGACCTCCAAGACGACCGCGAGCGAGACGAGCAGCACCAGCGAGAAGGACGCCGACGAGGCGGGCACCTCGGCCAGCTCGAAGGACGCCTCCGAGTCGAGCACGACCAGCAAGACAACTGCAAGCGAGAAAACGAGCGCCTCTTCCAGCAAGTAGGCCGTCAAGCACCAACCAAGGATTTACCTGGGGCGTGATACAAGAAAGGCCTAAGACGGTACAATTACGAGGGAGGCACGGAGCTAGGAGGGGTCATGCCTGAAATATCGCTGTTTATGGGCATCAGGATTACGATGTACTACGACGATCACAACCCGCCGCACTTTCATGCCGAATATGCAGGCAAGAAGGCGGTTGTCAACATTGTGGATGGTTGCGTCATGCGCGGTGCATTGCCGAATCGACAGCTGAAGTTCGTCTTGGCCTGGGCCGAGCTCCACAAGGACGAGCTGATGCAAAATTGGGAGCTTGCCGCCTCGGCTCGCCCGCTCATGGCCATAGCCCCGCTTATGTAGGGAGGTTGCATGATGGGTTCCGATTACATGCCCGAAGTTGTCCAGGCCGTACCTGGCGATGACTTCACGGTGTTCGCCTACTATTCGGATGGAACCGTCCATCTTGTAGACATCAAGCCCCTGATTGCACGCGGGGGCGTGTTCCAACGCCTGGCCGACAAGGCTTTCTTTGAGGAGGCGCTTACGGTCATGCACGGTGCCGTCGCCTGGGACGTGACAGGCACATATGATGAGACTCAGTGCATCGACCTCGACCCATGGGCGATGTACGAAAAGAGCCCCACGGCGACCGACCCGCTTGAAGTAGCCGCCGCATAAAAGCAAAACCCACAAAGTAGGGGGCAGATGACGGACGCAACCTGTCATCTGCCCCCTCACTCGTTTGAGGGGTAAGTTACCCGCGCGACCTCAGGTCCACGGCCTCGCCCAGGATGTTCGTGCCCACGCCTGTGGCGTCAACGTAGTACCAATCGTATGTGGCCGAGTGGCCGTCCACCATGTCGTAGGCGTGCACGGCGTACGTGCCTTCCTGCTCGCCGGGCTGCACCTCCACGTACTGGGGGCCGGTGCCGTTCTTGGCGGCCAGGTACTCCCAGGCCAGGGCCATGAGCTGCTCTTCGGTGCTTGCGGCCGCAGAGCCGCCCGTAGGCTGGCTGGCCTCGGAGATGCCGCCCGTCTGGGGCGCCTGCACGGACTGGCCCCCGTCACCCACGGGTTCCACGCCGAACCAGGAGAACTCGTAGGGCAGGCCCTGGCCGGCGTAGTCGGTGCCGCGCGCGTCGCCCGTCTGCTCGCTTCCCGAGGTCAGCTTGAACACGGCGTGCCAGGTGCCGGTCTGGGTGTACGTGTCGGCGTCGTAGGCGTACACGCCCAGCATGCCCTCGAGATGCAGCGACCCCTCGTCGGTCCACAGCGAGGTCGCCTGCCCGAAAGTGAGGGTCGTCTCGGCGTACTGCACCGGCGCGGTGAGCACCGTGACGGTCTGGTCTTGCTCGGAGACTCCCTCCACAGCTAGCAGCCCCGAGAAGGCTGCCTCGGCGCAGGTCTGCCCGAAGAGCTCGCCGGCCAGCGTGCGCGCGTCCTGCTCGCTCAGCGTGAGCGTGCCCTGGCTATCACGCGAGATGCGCGGGTCGGCGCCGTTGGAGCGAATGTAGGCCACAAGCATCAGGCCCATCTCCGCCGAGCTCAGGTCCTCGATGCGCACCTCGGCGCCGTTTTGCCCCCGGCCGTCCGCCAGGGCCGATCCATAGAGCGCCTGCACCGTGCCCACCAGGGCGTCCTGGGTCTCAGAGTCCAGGTAGACGGTCCAGCCGGTCATGCCGTTCTCGATGACGTCGGTGTCGGCGGTGGAGACGGCCGTGATGACGGCGTCCTCCCAGCGCGTGCCCTGCCGCACCTCAAGGATGGTGATGCGCAGCGTGCCCGAGCACCAGATGGGGTCGCTGAAGCCGAACGTGATGCCCTGCTTGCATGCGTTGTAATCGTCCGCATAGGCGCTCAGGTCGAGCTCAACCGAGGCGTTATCGCCCTGCACGAGGATGCGCTTGGGCGCGGCGTTGGCATAGAAGAGCTGCTCAGACTTGAGGAAGCCTGGCTTGATGGTGAGCGCGTTGACGTAGCAGCGCTGCGCATAGCTCAGCTCGATCCACTCACCTTCGCCCGTGCCCTGGGCGCCCTCCGTCCAGGCAAGCTCGTCGTTGTCGATGAGGACGTTGGAGGCGTTGTGGTCGAAGCCCTCCTCGTACAGCACCGAGGAGGCGACGGCCCCGCTTATCTGCGTGGCATATGCAGGCGCGGTCGCACAGATCAGGCCGCCTGCAAGCAGCGCGCACGAAAGCCCCGCACCCAACACGAGCAGTCTCTTGGAGTACAGCATCATTCTGGTCTCCTTTCACGCGACGGCGTGCTCACCAGGATTGTACAGGCTCGAAGGGCCCATGGATAGGTGCGCATGCGGCTCGGGAATGGCGCGCGCAGACGAGCGTGTGGCCCGAGCAAGAAATAGCGTATGTGGGGCGGGCAAGAACAAATATGAACGTAGAACCAAGCACGTGGGGAGCGCGGGGCGACACATGTGGGGCGCGTGGCTGGACATAGCCGACACCCTCGTAAGTAGGGTAATCTGGTCTTATCGAATGTCTTAATTAATCTCACTGGCCTTGTTCTGGTCTTGCGTATTTAATCGGTTATGGGTCTATCGATACTATCAGCATGCTCCTAAAGTGGCGCAATCAATCAGCCCCTACCTACAGGAGGACACGATGGGCAACCCCGGCCAGACCAACCAGCCCGCAAGCGAGCGCTACGCGCTCAACAAGCAGCTCGCCCAGATGCTCAAGGGCGGCGTCATCATGGACGTCACCACCCCCGAGCAGGCACGCATCGCCGAGGAGGCGGGCGCGTGTGCCGTCATGGCGCTGGAGCGCATCCCCGCCGACATCCGCGCGGCCGGCGGCGTCTCGCGCATGAGCGACCCCAAGATGATCCGCGGCATCCAGGAAGCCGTGTCCATCCCCGTCATGGCCAAGTGCCGCATCGGCCACTTCGCCGAGGCCCAGATCCTGCAGGCCATCGAGATTGACTACATCGACGAGTCCGAGGTGCTCTCCCCCGCCGACGACACCTACCACATCGACAAGACGCAGTTCAGCGTGCCGTTCGTGTGCGGCGCGCGCGACCTGGGCGAGGCCCTGCGCCGCATCGCCGAGGGCGCGGCCATGATCCGCACGAAGGGCGAGCCCGGCACGGGCGACGTGGTGCAGGCCGTGCGCCACATGCGCAAGATGAACGAGCAGATTCGCCACGTGACGAGCCTGCGCCCCGACGAGCTGTTCGAGGAAGCCAAGCAGCTCCAGGTGCCCGTGGAACTCGTGCGCTACGTGCACGAGAACGGCAAGCTGCCCGTGGTGAACTTCGCCGCCGGCGGCATCGCCACCCCGGCCGACGCCGCGCTCATGATGCAGCTCGGCGCCGAGGGCGTGTTCGTGGGCTCGGGCATCTTCAAGAGCGGCGACCCGGCCAAGCGCGCCCGCGCCATCGTGCAGGCCACGGCAAACTTCACCGACGCCAAGCTCATCGCCGAGCTCTCCTGTGACCTGGGCCAGGCCATGGTGGGGATTAACGAGCAGGAGATCGCCCTCATCATGGAGGAAAGAGGAAGGTAACCATGGCTGGCATGACTGTGGGCGTCCTGGCGGTGCAGGGCGCGTTTATCGAGCATGAGCGCAGGCTGGAGGGGCTGGGGGCGCGTTGCGTGGAGCTGCGCCAGGCCGCCGACTTGCGACAGCCCTTCGACCGCCTAGTGCTTCCCGGCGGCGAGAGCACGGCACAGGCGAAAATGCTCCACGAGCTGGGCA
>CAVEWV010000115.1:0-7970 GCA_963619535.1 Acutalibacteraceae bacterium
GCCCGCACCCCGCACCTGCTCGCCTCCCACACCCGCGCCCCGCCCCGTCCCCCCGAAGTGCAGTCTTTTAATGGCCTCTCGCCCTTCTAGTGTGGCCGGCCGCCCATTGCGGGGTAGAACCGCCTGAAACCTCGCCGCACCGATGCCTTCGCCGCGTCGCCGGCACCCCAGGCCTCGCGTCGCGCATGCGGCGCCTCCCTTGGAAGGAGAAAACAAGCCTTGCGCATGCTGAAGTACCTCAAGGGCCACCTCGCGGCCGTCGCCGCGGTGTTCGCCCTGCTCATCGTGCTGGCGTTCTGCGACATGATGCTGCCCAGCTACACGAGCGACATCGTGGACGTGGGCATCCAGCAGTCCGGCGTGGAGAACGTCTCCTGCACCTCGCTCACCGCCTCCACGCACGACGCCGTGGCCGCCCAGCTCTCGGGCCAGGATGCCGTGCTCTTCTCCCAGTCCTACGCCCAAGAGGCCGACGGCACCTGGTCGCTCACCGAGCAGGGCCGTGCGAGCCGCGAGGCGCTCGACGCGGCCATGACGCCGGCCCTCGTGCGCATCTACTTCCCCGGAGACGCCCAGGACGACACCGACACCGTGCTCGCGCAGAAGGCCCTCGCGGCCGCCCAGCAGGAGTACGCGGCCCAGGGCTTCGACCTGGCCGACATCCAGATGGATTACCTCAAGCGCGTGGGCCTGGCCATGCTGGGCATCGCGGCGCTGTCCATGGTGGGCAACGTGCTCGTGAGCCTCATCGCCTCGCGCACCGGCGCAAAGATCGCCCGCGACCTGCGCTCCCAGGTGTACTCCAAGGTCATCCGCCTGTCCGCCTCCCAGGTGGACTCCTTCTCCACGGCCTCGCTCATCACGCGCTGCACCAACGACATCCAGCTCATCCAGATGGTGGAGGTCATGTTCCTGCGCATGGTGCTCTACAGCCCGATCCTTGCCGTGGCGGGCATCGTGATGGTGGCGCGCACCAACATCTCCATGGCGTGGGTCATCGCGCTGGCCGTGGTGGCGGTCTTCCTCATCATCGGCCTGCTCATGGCCGTGGCGATGCCCAAGTTCCGCCTCATGCAGAAGCTCATCGACAAGGTGAACCTCGTCTCGCGCGAGATCCTCACGGGCCTGCCCGTCATCCGCGCCTTCGGCCGCGAGCGCCACGAGGAGGAGCGCTTCGCGCGCGCCAACTCCGAGCTGCTCTCCACCCAGCTCTTCACGAACCGCGCCATGACGTTCATGATGCCGGCCATGCAGCTCGTGATGAACGCCACGAGCGTGGCCATCGTGTGGGTGGGCAGCCACTACGTGGACGCGGGCACCATCCAGACGGGCGACCTCATCGCCTTCATCACCTACTCCATGCTCGTGGTGATGAGCTTCCTGATGATCGGCATGATCGCCATCATGCTGCCCCGCGCGGGCGTGGCGGCCGAGCGCATCGAGGAGGTCCTTGCCTGCGAGCCCGTCGTGGCCGACAAGCCCGGTGTGAAGCCCGCCGCCCTGGCCGAGACGCCCGGCGCGCGCATCGAGTTCGACGACGTGTGCTTCGCCTACGACGCAACGTCCAAGAACGCCCTGGAGCACGTCTCTTTCGTGGCCGAGCCCGGCCAGACGCTCGCCGTCATCGGCGCCACGGGCTCGGGCAAGTCCACCCTCGTCAAGCTCATCGAGCGCTTCTACGACGTCACCTCGGGCCGGGTGCTCATCGACGGCGTGGACGTGCGCGACATGCCGCTCGCCCAGCTGCGCTCCTGCCTGGGCTATGCGCCCCAGAAGGCCTTCCTGTTCTCGGGCACCGTCGAGTCCAACGTGGGCTTCTCCGACCCGGACATGGCGCAGGACCGCAAGCGGCTCGCCCTGGACGTGGCCCAGGCCAGCGACTTCGTCGAGGGGCGCGAGGGCGGCATGGAGGCGCCCGTCTCCCAGGGCGGCGCGAACCTGTCGGGCGGTCAGCGCCAGCGCCTCGCCATCGCCCGCGCCCTGGCGGCCGACGCGCGCGCCTACATCTTCGACGACTCGTTCTCGGCGCTCGACTACAAGACCGACGCCCGCCTGCGCGTCGACCTCGCCCAGAAGCTCTCCGGCAAGACCGTCGTCATCGTGGCGCAGCGCATCGCAACCGTCATGGGGGCCGACCGCATCGTGGTGCTCTCCGAGGGCGCCGTGGTGGGCTGCGGCACGCACGCCGAGCTTCTGCAGTCCTGCCCGGAGTACCGCGAGATAGCCGCCACGCAGCTCTCCTCAGACGAGCTTGAGAAGGGGGTGGCCGCCCATGCGTAACGCACGAGACGCCAAGGACCAGGCGCGCGCGAAGGCCCAGGACGGGCAGCCCGCAAAGCCCGCCGGCAAGGGCTACGTGGCCAACAACTTCTCCTCCGGCGGCCTTGAGGCGCCCAAGAAGCGCAGTCACGGCGGGCCGCCCCACCCCGGTGCAGGCTCGGGCGAGAAGGCCAAGGACTTCAAGGGCACGCTGCGCAAGCTCCTTTCCTACCTGGCCGAATACAAGGTCTCACTCATCGCCGTGTTCGTGTTCGCCGTCGGCGCCACCGTCTTCAACATCGTGGGCCCCAAGGTGCTCTCGCAGGCCACCACCGAGCTCTTCAACGGCCTGGTGGCCAAGGTGGGCGGCACCGGCGGCATCGACTTCTCCGCCATCGCCGCCATCTTGGCGGGGGCGCTTGCTATCTACGCCACCTCGGCCGTGTGCAGCTTCGTGCAGGGCTGGCTCATGACGGGCATCACGCAGCGCACCTGCTACCGCCTGCGCGAGGAGATCTCCAAGAAGATCAACCGCATGCCCTTCGGCTACTTCGAGCGCAACTCCATCGGCGACACGCTCTCGCGCATCACCAACGACGTGGACACGCTCGGCCAGGGCCTCAACCAGGGCCTCACCCAGCTCGTGACGTCGCTCGTCACCGTGGTGGGCGTGCTCGTGATGATGCTCACCATCAACCCGCTCATGACCCTCGTCACCGTGCTCATCGTGCCGGTGTCGCTCGTGCTCATCGGCTTCGTGGTCAAGTTCTCGCAGAAGTACTTCAAGGCCCAGCAGGCCACGCTCGGCACGATAGACGGCATGGTGGAGGAGGGCTTCTCGGGCCAGAACGTCGTGAGCGCCTTCGGGGCCGAGGAGCGCTTCATCGCAGAGTTCGACGCCACGAACGCCAAGCTCTACGAGAGCGCCTGGAAGTCGCAGTTCTTCAGCGGCCTGATGAAGCCGCTCATGGACTTCGTGGGCAACCTGGGCTATGTGGCCGTGGCCATCCTGGGCAGTTACTTCGCCGCCACGGGCGTCATCACGGTGGGCGACATCCAGGCCTTCATCCAGTACGTGAAGAACTTCACCCAGCCCCTGGCCCAGCTCAGCCAGGTCTCCTCCATGCTCCAGCAGATGGCCGCCTCCGGCGAGCGCATCTTCGAGTTCTTGGACGAGCCCGAGGAGGAACAGGCCGCCGACCTCGCGCTTCCCGAGGGCGGCCTGAGCGGCGAGGTGGACTTCGACCACGTGGCCTTCGGCTACGTGCCGGGCACGCCCGTCATCAGGGACTTCTCCGCCCATGTGGACGCCGGCCAGACGGTGGCCCTCGTGGGGCCGACGGGCGCGGGCAAGACCACCATGGTGAAGCTGCTCATGCGCTTCTACGACGTGTCGGGCGGCGCCATCCGCGTGGACGGCCACGACCTGCGCGACCTGTCGCGCGCCCAGGTGCGCGCCAACTTCGGCATGGTGCTGCAGGAGACGTGGCTCTACAACGCCAGCGTGCGCGAGAACATCCGCTACGGCCGCCTCGAGGCCAGCGACGAGGAGGTGCAGGCCGCGGCCAAGAGCGCCTACGCCGACCACTTCATCTCCCAGCTGCCCGGCGGCTACGACTTCGTGATCAACGAGGACGCGTCCAACATCAGCCAGGGCCAGCGCCAGCTGCTCACCATCGCCCGCGCCATCCTGGCCGACAGGCGCATGCTCATCCTCGACGAGGCCACGAGCTCGGTGGACACGCGCACCGAGGAGCGCATCCAGGCCGCCATGGACAACCTCATGGCCGGGCGCACGAGCTTCGTCATCGCGCACCGCCTTTCCACCATCCGCAACGCCGACCTCATCTTGGTCATCCGCGACGGCGACATCGTGGAGCAGGGCAGCCACGACGAGCTGCTCGCGCGCGGCGGCTTCTACGCGGATCTGTACAACTCGCAGTTCGAGGACTGCAAGGACCCGGTGGAGTAGAATAGCGCCCGACAACGTCTGGCACGCAGCCCCGCGCGTCGAAGGCCGTCGCGCGGGGCCTTATTTTGGGAGTCACACAGCCTATGCAAGCACCCCATAGGACCGCCGTCCCCTTGAGCGCGTACGTGGAGGCCCTGCGCGCCTCGCAGGCCCACGTCGCCTACGACCTGCCGCAGGGCCGGCCCGAGCCCGCCATCGACTTCATCACCGCCGACTCGCGCGAGGTGGTGCCCGGCACGCTCTTCGTGTGCAAGGGCCGCGCGTTCAAGCGCGCCTACCTAGAGTCCGCCCTTGCGGGGGGTGCCGTGGCCTACCTGGCCGAGGCGCCCTTCGAGGGTATCGAGGCGCCGTGCGTCACGGTGGGCGACGTGCGCCGCGCCATGGGCGTCCTGGCCGACATGCTCTACGCCCACCCCTCGGGCGACATCGCCGTGTGCGCCTTCACGGGCACCAAGGGCAAGACCACCTGCGCCTACTACCTCAAGAGCGTGCTCGACGCCCAGGCGTGCGCCCTGGGCGCCCATGCCACGCCCATCTTCTCCAGCATCGCGCTCGACGACGGCGTGACCTGCGCCCCCTCAAAGCTCACCACGCCCGAGGCCTTCGAGCTGCAGGCCCACATCGCCAACGCCGCGGGCACGGGCGCGCGCGAGCTCGTGATGGAGGCGTCGAGCCAGGCCCTCAAGTATGACCGCACCTACGCCGTGGACTTCGCCGCGGTGGGCTTCACCAACATCGGCGAGGACCACATCTCGCCCATCGAGCATCCCGACTTCGAGGACTACTTCTCAAGCAAGCTCAAGGCGTTCTCCCAGGCCAGGTGCGGCGTGGTGAGCCTGGACATCGACCATGCCCAGCGCGTGCTCGCCGCGGCCGAGGCGGGATGTGAGCGCGTCGTCACCTGTTCGGAGCGCGACGAGTCCGCCGATGTGTTCCTGGAGCGCGCCCAGATGGGCACGGGTGGCGTGGAGATGGCCGTGCGCACCCCGCGCGGCCGCCTGGAGCTCACGCTGCCCTCGCCCTCGCACTTCAACGCGCTCAACGCCCTGCTCGTGGTGGGCATGGCCGAGGGCCTGGGCGTGGGCCTGGAGCACGTGCGCACAGGCCTTGAGGCCGTGAGCGTGCCGGGCCGCATGCAGATGGTGCCCAGCCCCGTTGAGGGCGTCGTGGCCGTGGTGGACTTCGCGCACAACGGCATGAGCCTGGAGATCGTGCTGCGTGAGCTGCGCCAGAACTACCCCGGCCACGAGCTGTGCTGCGTCTTCGGCGCCACGGGCGGCAAGGGCATCGACCGGCGCGACACCATGGGCGTGGCCGCCGGCGCCTATGCCGACCGTATCGTCATCACCGAGGACGACCCCGGCCCCGAGCGCGTGGAGGACATCTGCGCCACCATCGCCCAGCGCGTCTGCGAGCAGGGCAACGACAACTGGACGATCGAGTGCGACCGCGAGCGCGCCATCCGCCTGTGCCTGGCGCAGGCGTCGCGCCCGGCCGTGGTGCTCGTGGCCGGCAAGGGCTGCGAGGACGCCATGGTGCGTGCGGGCGGCCCCGTGCCCTGGGAGGGCGACGCCGCCGTGCTCGAGCGCGCCCTGGCCGATCTGGCGGAGGGGAGCCTTCATGTATAAGCTTTCCGCCGCAAACCAGCTGGCCGGCACGGTGCTGGCCGTGCGCGAGGGCGCCGTGAGCGGCGTCGTGACCATCGAGACGGCAGACGGCCTTGTCAAGGCCGACATCACCATGGAGTCCATCCGCCTTTTGGGCCTGCGCGAGGGTGTGCGCGCCACGGCCGTCATCAGCGCCACCGACCTTATCCTCGACGTCGAGGGCGCACCGGGCATGCTCTTCTCGGCGGGCAACGCCTTCGAGGGCGTCGTGCGCCAGGTGGTGCCCGGCGCCGTCAACGCCCACGTGCACGTGGAGCTTGCCAGCGGGCAGGTGCTCCTGGCCGATATGGAGCGCGCCTGCCTGGACGAGATGGGCCTTTCGGCAGGGGAGTCGGTCACGGTACGCGTCGCTTCCAACGACGTTCTGGTATCATCTGAAAACGAGTAGGCACGTTGGCCCCGGCCATATGGCCGCAAAGCGCGGACGCCGCCCGCGCAGGGCAAAGCGGAAAGGAAGACTCATGCTGTACACCAAGATTCTCGTTCCGTTCGACGGTTCCGAGCACGCGCTTGACGCCCTCAAGTACGCCAAGGAGCTCGCCAAGCTCAACCCCGAGGCCACGGTCGACGTCGTGCAGGTGTTCTCCACCGGCATGATCGCCCACGAGGACGACCGCGTCCTGGGCCAGTTCAACTACGAGCAGTACAAGGAGATGCTCGACGCCGCCACTGCCGCCGCCAAGGCGGCCCTGGTCGACTCGCTGGGCACTGAGCTCGAGGAGCTGGGAGAGCGCGGCACGATCGACGTCATCCCGGGCGCTTCCCCTGCCGGCACGCTGGCCGGCTACGCCAAGAAGAACGGCTGCGACCTCATCGTCATGGGTCGTCGCGGCTTGGGCGCCGTGCGCGGCATGCTCGGCTCCGTGAGCTACGCCCTGCTGCGCGAGTCCGAGGTTCCGGTGCTCACCGTCAAGTAGCGCAGGCCTGCCATTGGTTCACGTGCCGCCCGGGTTCCCCGCATGGGACGCCCGGGCGGCTTTTTCTTTACATTTCCTGAAAGAGTTGTGACCCGAGGGCGCGGGATTGCGTCTAACGTGGCGGAAGGAGGTTTTGCCCATGATGGATGACGAGCAAATCGTCAGGTTGTACTGGAAGCGAAGCGAGCAGGCCATCGAGCACACCCGTCGCCAATACGGGCGCTTCTGCCGCGACGTGGCGTTTCACATCCTGCGAGACGCCCAGGACGCCCAGGAGTGCGAGTCGGACACCTACCTGCATGCCTGGCGCGTCATCCCGCCCCAGCGGCCCCGCAGCCTGCGGGCGTTTCTGGGGAGGATCACGCGCAACCTCGCCCTGGACCGCTGGCGCGCCTCAACGGCCGACAAACGCGGGTCGGGCGTGGTGCCCGAGCTCCTCGACGAGCTGGCCGAATGCCTGCCCGACGCGAGCGGCGTGTTCGCGGGGGTGGCCGAGGTGGAGCTCGTGGCCCTGCTCAACGCGTTCCTTGAGATGGCGCCCCTGGAGTCGCGCCACTTCTTCGTGCGCAGGTACTGGTACGGCGACACGATAGACGAGATCGCGCAGGCCTACTCCGTGACGCCGAGCAAGGTGAAGATGACGCTGTCGCGCATGCGCGAGGAGCTGAGGCGCGTCCTGGACCGAGAGGGGGTCGCACTGTGACGGACGATGTGAAGGCGCCCGGGCAGCCCACCGACGAGGGGTTGCCTTGTGAGGACAGGCGCGACGACGCCATGCGCCTGCTTGTGGCGATGAACCAGGTGGAGGAGAGGTACGTGCTGGAGTCGAGCGCGCCGAGTGCCTCGGGCAAGGACGGAGATGCGGACGCCTCGGGGGCTGCGGCGAGGGCGACGTCGGGCGCTGCCGGCTACCTGCGGCGTTACGCGCCCGGCCTGGGGTTGGCGGCCTGCGTGCTGGCGGCCGGCCTGGTGGCGTTCGGCGGCAACGCCGGCACGCTCATGGAGACGTTCACGCAGACGGGCACAAGCCAGGTGACGCAGGGCACGGGCACGCAGGCGGAGCTGGACGAGACTGACGAGGCGGGCCAGGCTTCAGAGAAGGCCGACAGCCAAGACGCTGCGGCCGGCGTTTCAGTTGCTTCAAGCGACGCAGCC
>CAVEWV010000116.1:0-6762 GCA_963619535.1 Acutalibacteraceae bacterium
CGGGAAACCGCACGGCCCTGTCCTTGGGCAGGCGGGGACGCCCCCTCGACCCCCTTGCGGGCCTCGAGGGGCCCGGCTCGGGACGGGCCGGTCCCGCGTCCATCCCCGCCACGGGGCCGGCGGCCGCCCTGCGGCCGACACCGGTCCCGCCGCCCGCGCGGCGCCCGGGCCCGCGCGCCCTCTCGTCCCCGGCCTCGCCGAAGGCCCCCGCCGGGTCGGACTCGGCCACGGCCTCCCGGTCTCTCGCCAGGTTGGGGTTCGGGCCGTGCCTGGCGGCTGCCTCGTCGACGGCGGCCCCGCCCCCCCACGGCCTCCAACGGGGCCTTCGCCTTGGGCTCCGGCGGGCACGGCTTTCCCCTCGGCATGTGAGACCTCGCCTTCCGTGCTCCTGCTGGCACATCGCGCGGGTCCACTCTCGGAGGTCAAATTCGTGTCCAGTTTCGGTGGGCCATATCACGGCCGAGCGCATCCTCTCCTTTGACATCGCCTTCCAAGACAAAGAGACGCTCGTGGTGAGTGGCTAGACATCAGAGGATGCGCGCCCAGCGGTACGGCCTAGCCTGCAGCTACCCATTCAAGACTCTCACGACGCAGGAGGCTATACGGCGGGCCTCCTCTTCTGTGTTGTATTTACCCAGAGAGATGCGCACCGTGCCGCGTGCCCACTCCTCTCCCAAGCCGATCGCCCGCAGAACATGCGACGTGTGCGTCTTCGAGCCATCGCAGGCCGAGCCCGTTGAAACGCTGATCCCCATGAGGTCGAGCCTGTGGAGCAACATCTCACCCGATGCCCCTGGGAAAGATAGGCTGAGGACGCCGGGGAGCCAGTCCGCGCCGTTGCGCCGGTGCTCAACCCCTCGCCGCGTCAACTCGTCGAGCAAGACGCGCTCCAATCCCTCAAGCCGCCTTTTGTGTTCCTGGAGCAACGCGCAGTTCTCCTCCAGGGCGGCGGCCATGCCGACAGCGCCGGCCACGTTCTCGGTGCCAGCCCGCCGCCCGGACTCCTGGGCCCCGCCGCTGGCATACGGGGCGAGTTCCGAACCCCTGCGTATATACAGGAAACCGATTCCCCGCGGGCCGTTGAACTTATGCGCCGAAGCCGAGAGACTGTCCACCCCCAAGGCATGCACGTCCATGGGAACGTGGCCCACGGCCTGCACGGCGTCGGTGTGGAAAAACGCCCCGGCCTCGTGCGCTGCCGCACATAGGTCTGCGACGGGCTGAACGGTGCCGATTTCGTTGTTGGCAAACATGCAGGACACCAAAGTGGGCCGGGTACCCCGCACGGCCCCGGCGAGCCCGTCGAGTCCGATGCGACCGACCCCGTCCACGGGCACCTGCACGACCTCGTGGCCCAGACGGGCCATGGCCGCGCAGCTCTCCAGAACGGCATGGTGCTCGATGGCGGAGGCAACAAGCCGCTTTGGAGAGGCGTCGCGCAGGGCGAACCCCTTGATTGCCCAGTTGTCGCTCTCGGTACCCCCCGAGGTGAACGCAACCTCGTCGGGGTCAGCCCCGATGCATGCGGCAACCGTCTCGCGCGCCTGCTTCAAAGCTCGCTTCGACGCACGGGAGAAGGAGTAGGGCTGCGACGGGTTGCCGTACTCCTCAAGCAGGAACGGCAGCATCTTTTCGTATGCCGTCGGGCTCAACCGAGTCGTGGCGGCGTTGTCGGCGTAAACACCCGGCCGTGCAGCATCTGAGCAGGTCATTGAAACAGCACGCACCCCTCGTCCTTGAACTCCTCGATCTTCTCAAGGAGCTGCTCCACCTCGCAGTCGAGATACGACGCAAGGCAGTCGAGGCACAGGAGCGTGGCCGTGTCCTCTCCAAGCAACTTCATGCAGATGCCCACCTCTTCCTTGGAGAGCGGCTCTTTGCGGCACGAACTACAGGCGATTGTTTTCATAGTACGACTCATCAACATCCAAACGTGGGAGGTCCTTGCCACGATACTCAGAATCAAGCTTGCCCAGCTGAACGACAATGGTGTTCCTCATCGCGCGGGCGCGACGCAGGCAATAGCGCTCAAAATCGCGCGGGTTGATGTCTTCCGGACGCCGGACGTTCGGGAAGAGCAGCTTGAGGTATGCGGTCGCGATGCGCTTGATCGCCTCGGTGTCGCGCGTGTCGGCGGCCTCCGGAACCACCACCAGCTTGTCCACCACAGAGCGGTAGGAAACATCATCACGCAAATCATGCAGGATAGAGCAGAAGTACTCCGAGTTCAGGGCCCACCCGGAGATCTTGAGGTCGTCGTTCATGCGCGGGATGTTCCAGCCCTTTATGAAGCCATGAAAACGCTCGATGAGGGCCGACTCGTGGAAGATATCTGGCAGCTCCTGGAACAGGTTACCGTAATCGTCCTGGTCCATCTGCTCCTTGGGAATGTTGCCGCACAGCACCATGCCCGAGGTGGCGCTGCCCTCGTGGTTCCCCACGGTGTAGATACCCGACTCAAGATAGCCCTTGAGAGCAGCGCGCATCTCGTCAGTGTCGGTGAAAGATATAGTCTGTACCTCGTCGAGCACGACAAAATCATGGTCGGCCACGAGGCCCTCCGCACGCTTTGAGATGTCGTAGAACATCTTGGCGCGGCTCATGACACCGCCCGAAGAGAGCCAGCCATAGCGGCTCACCCTGCCGAACAGGTATGATTTGCCCGTACCTTTGGGGGCAAGCTCGATGAGGTTGAGGCGCTTCTCGCAGAAAGGAAGCAACCTCGTGAGCATGGTGAGTTTCTTCTCCTCAGCCTCACCGCTGAACCCGTCCGCGTTGTAGTCGACCGCCCCGAGAAGCAGGTCGATCCACTCCTGGGTGGTGAAGTTGTCACGCGCGTCCTTATAAAAGTCCAGGTTGACCGTATAGGGCCTGAACGTCTTGAAGCTGACGAGCCTGATCTTGCCGGGACGCTTGGGAGAGGAGGCGGTGTCAGGCTCACGGTACCCGAGCTCGAGCATGCCCCAGACTTCCCTGCCGGCCACAAGCTCACTGCCAGCCGCGCTCCAGACGTGCTCCTCGATGACGGTCTCTTTGGCCGACAGGCCAAAATCAGGCAGCGAGAACGACATCTCGCCCGTCCTGACATCGACCTCCACGGCGATCTTGGCAAGAATCTTGACTCGCTCGCCGTCCATCACGAGGCGGCTCTTTATCGCCGTCCACTCGTCCTTGCGCGGAATGAAACGCCGCACGAACGCCTCAAGCTCCGCGGTGTCGAATGACCCGTCCTCGTTCTCGAACCTGCGCAACAGCCAGTCCCTCATGAACGAAGGCAGGTTGAGCGACGCGAAGAAGTTGCTGGTGCGCAAATCTTTGAATACGGCCATGTCCTCAAAATACGTTCTCAGCTTGTCTTCCATGTACAGGCCTCCCAGCGCTTAGTTGAACCAGTCCTCGTCGTTGTCGGTCGCAGACTCCTTGCGCACCGTGAAAGAGATGACGCCCAACAGGGTGTCACCGTCATAGACCTGCGCCTCATGCGCGCCAGCCGCAAGGGACGTATTGAGGCAGGCGGCGTACACCCCGGAATCGGTACCAGGCCTCGCCGGGAGCGTCACCGCATCGTCCACCCGCACAAACGGAGTCGCGAGGGGTGCGGATGAGAGGAACTTCACCTCGGCCCTTTGCTTGAAACTGGTGAACATCTCAGAGGTCAAGCAGCTCAGCTGCACCTTCGTATCGCTCAGCGACAGCTCGATCACAGGGACGAGGACCTCTTCGAACGAGGCGCCGCCATGCACCTCGACATCGGCCTTGCGACCGCCACGAAAGCGATCGTAGTTCGCAAGGACCCAATAACCGTTTTCCTGGGCGGCGCAATCAGGTTGCTCGTCCATCTCGCTCACCCGGCAACAACGGCCTGAATGCTCTCCAGGCTCGTTCATAGCCCATTTGTTCTCGCAGTCATGGATGACCGCCAGGCGGCTCGCCCCGTGGTCGGAGGCTATGACCACCTTGCGGCATGCTCCGGCAGAAAGCTTGCGCTTTGCCTGGCTGAGCACATCCCTGACAATTTCGAGCTCGCGAGACAGATGGATCGGGAACGCCCCCATCTCGAGATACCCCACATCGATGCCCTGATGCTTGAGCTCGTCGAGCTCCTCGATCTTGCGCTTCTCATGCCCCCAACTCTCATAAAAACCCTTGTTCTCGCAGGTCAACGTGGGCAAAGACGCGCGCGCAACGTGGACCTGGATGTCCATCTCCATTTCTTGGGCGACCTGTTGTATGAACCCGAGGAACTCCACGCCGAGGGCGTCCACCCAATAGAGGAAAGCGCCGTCGGAGTCGAGGTTCTCCACCACGGCGTTGCGCGCGGGCAGGGCGTTATACAGCCGCTCGCCGTTACGCGCACGGACGTTAACCGCCTCGAGAAACGCGGGCTCGACGGCGTTCAAGACTTTCTGCCGCTTATACTCCTCAAAGTACTCGCTGAACTGCGCCCCTTCTTGGCAATGAAACTCATAGTGCGCCAGATACCGCGCGAGGTCTGGATAAACGGCAGAAAGCTCCTGGCTTGCGGGAATCTTCCCGTTTCGAGCAATGCCGGCAATCACCGCGGCGCTCTCGAGCTGCGTGACATCAGTCATATAGCGCCAAGCATCCTCGCCCCTGCGCGCCCGAGCCATAGAGACGAAAGCGGCCATATCCTCCTCAGCCACCTGCTCCTGCAAAAGCAAGGAATGCCTGTCATCATACAGAACGCCAAAGTCGGGGTCTGAAAGTGAAACGCCCAGAATCCCCTCGATAAAGAGCCGTGCAAAAGCCTCAGAAGTTGACGCACAGCTCGCCACATATCCCAAGTACGGATGCAGGTCGTCACTCTCAGTGAGAAGTATCTTCAGGTACGACCTCCACGAACGCACACCGCAATCCTCAAGGGACTCATCCTCGAGGTAGTTGCGCCACTGCTCCTCCGTCAAGGCGCCCTGGGCAACGCCTCCCGTCTTGCCCCGCCGCTTGAGAAGGTCGTAGCATGATGCGATTTCGCGCGCAGTGTTCAAGGGCAGCCCGCTGCGCACCAGCAAGTCGCCGGCGGCGCCGTCTTCGAGCATCTTGATGATCGAGCGGAACCCCTCGCATGCGCCCGGGCAAGGAATCCCCTGCGCCACCCGGATCAACGAAAAGTCGGCCGCACAGGTCTCCCCGACATACCTGCGTCGGTTGAACTTCGTGTCTGACGCGTCAAGGCGCCCAAGCTGCGCCCGTGCACCCCTGCAGGCCACGACGACCTTATGGGACAGGCTGAGGTCCTTCAGCCTGGCGAGCAGCGCCTCGGGACACCCGAGCTCGACGCTCTCCCCCACACCGAGGAGGAGCACGTCATGGCTGCTGCGGGCCACGTCGGCAACCAGGCGATCGATGTCGGGGAACGCATCGCCCTCGCAATAGTCGCTCACCCGCATGCGAGGGGTGCTCAGGGCCTCGAGCAGGGCCTTGTACTGCGATGCATCGCGCACAAGCGCAAAGAACGCCTGTCGTCCCTCCTTGCCACCCAGATAGGAACGCACCGCCTCGATTAGGGTGCCGTCGGCCGTCGGCATTAGGACCGCTCCCCCATCTCGCCCATCACGGAGATGCCGACCTCCAGGTCCGCCGCAGCCAAACGCTTCAGGAGCTCCTTTGCCGAGGCCTCGGTCATGGCGTCGATGAAGCCGGCGGCCTTGCTGCTCTCCCCAAGCAGGTAGGCCGTCTTCGCCATCTCCTTCACCTTACTGGCGACCCTCGCGTCGCCATGCCAACGATACACGTCGGCCGTTACCTCCTCGCAGAGCTTGCGGCGCACTGCGTCCAAGTCACCGAGCACCACTGCATACCTACCGAGAACCGCCCGGACGAACGCCTCATCGACGGCCGCCCGATCGTCGAGGCGGCCCATGAAGGCCGGGTTGCCCTGAAGATATTCGATAGAAGCCTCGACGTCGGCGTCGCTGGGGTTGGCCGAGTGAAGCGTTTCGAACAACCTGCAGGCGGCGTCATGCTCGACGTCCGGCACAAGGGCCAGAATCGGCGTCTTGTGCTCCTTCGACCATTCATGCCCGTCGCGAACATGCGCCGCGCCTTCCCAGAGCTCATGGAGCTGGTGACGGCGCTGACCTGCCCTGGCGCGCTCGGCCTCGCGATTGACCGTCTGGGCAAACGCGCTCGGAGTGTCCGTGAAGGAGCTCGCGGGAAGACGGCTGTAAAGATCGCTCACCTCGCTTTGGCTGAGCCCCGACACAAGGTTGCTGTACATTTCGGCAAAGACGGCGGTGCGCCGACCCAGAAAGTCGGAGAATTCGCCCTGGCAGCGTGTCAGCTCCGCCAAAAACCCAGCTCTCCTCTCATGCGAGAGCTCGTCTGCACGCACGATTTCTTCAACCTGCCGGATAAGCTCGGCCAGCCCCGGCAGATGGGCGCGCAAGTCCTGGCTCGGCATATGGGTGAAGCGCGCGAAGGACTTCCAGGCGTCCATGCACCCGCGGAAGCCCTGGCTCTTGTCCATGCCCTCGATGGCGTTGGTGCGCTCCACGATGCGATAGTCGACGATGAGCTTGCGCAGCTCCTCCTCGGCCAGGCCCCGATTCCAAAGCCAGGCCCTGTCGCCCGACCCGATCTGCTCCCTCACGTCGCGGACCACGTCGGTCACACCGATGGCAGCGGCCAACTTTGAAAGCTCCCCGCCCTCGAACTCATCCAGGTAGCGCCTCAGGGCACCAAGACCGCTCTCGCGGTTCATAAGGGCGGCCAGACGCGCCCGATCCTCGGCAGGGGTATCGT
>CAVEWV010000116.1:6772-7685 GCA_963619535.1 Acutalibacteraceae bacterium
GAGCAGCCTGCCGAAGCGCTCCGACAGGGCCGGCACGTTCTCGCCGGGACGCGGATTGGCGATGGCGGCAAGCGCGTCGATATGGTCGTCGAGGCCCTCTGCGCCCTGGGCGTTCTTGAGGCACCATACCGGGCAACCGAAATCGTTTGCAAAAAATGCGCGCACGCGCGAAGCGGTATGCTCGGCCGAAAGTCCCTCTGGCAGATTGAACGCCTTCTGGGCAAAGTCGACGAATCGCTTTTGCGCAGGCGTCATGACTTCGAGGTATTTCTCCCTGTAGCGCGAGACGGGCTTCACCCCGCGGTGCTTTATGCACTCATCGACAAACTCCGCAAGCCTCTCCGGCGACATGACGCCGCCTTCATCGCCCGCCTCTCCCACACCGAAGCGATAGGAGCCGTCCGCATACTCGCGCAGCAGGAAGCCCATGAGATACGCATACAGGTTGCACGGCATGAAGCCGTGCTCTGCCAAATAGTCGTACATGTCGGTGAGGCTCACGCGCCCATCACGCCCGATGCGCTCGGCGATGAGCGCGTCGAGCTGCTGCTTGAGCTTGCCGATGGGCTGGGTCCGGCAAGGCACACTCTCCCAGTAACGCTCGGTGTACAGGGCGTCACCCAGAAGCATGCGAATAGAAGACTCCAGGTAGATGCCCCCAAATCCACCTTGGATGCCAAGTTGGGCACCTTTCTTGAACCCGTTTTGCGAAAAGAGGTTCTCACTCACGCGCACGTGATCGAACGCAAGGGGAAAACGCGCGAGCACGGCCTCGGCAAGCTGGCCCTTAAGCTCCTCAATACTGGCGCAGCGCTGCCTCTCGCCTCCCTGGGTAACCTCGAAAGGTCCTTGTGCCACCGAGGATTTCCAGGCGCTCAGTATTTGGTCGGCATTGCGCTTCTGGTTGTCCGCC